>JBAQZL010000044.1:0-24823 GCA_049790955.1 Acidimicrobiales bacterium | reverse complement strand
TAGCCCTGATGGGGGTCAATTCACCGTTGCGCAAGCGACCTACGGCGTTGAGCACACCGGTGCCAACTGGGATAGAGAAGCGCTGCTCTCCGCGAAGGAGTACCTGAAGACACAGGCGTTTTCGTTGAGCGGTCTCATCGCACAATTGGATAGCCCTTATGGCGGACAGTTCACCGTTGCGCAAGCGACCTACGGGGCTAGTAAGGCCTACTAGGAACGAAATCGGCGTCAATTAGGTAGGGCCAGTGGGGTCCAACCGCGACCGAGGGAATATGAGAAGGAGTTAATGGTCACTTAGTGCGCCCCTACGCGCGCGAAATAGTTTCGAGTCCTAAGGAAAATCTGCAGAGTTACTCACTTTCTTCACCGCTCACGAAGTTCGATAGCAAAGGAGTAGCAGTCAAATTGGCCCTACGTCGGGTCCAGTCCACCATGTATCGAAGTGTTGCCTCCAACCCTCGGCTTCAACTGCTGTCATCCGATCTATCCGCGCTACTCGCGCGCCAAGACCGCTCGGCGACGTCCCGACCGATGCTCCGCCACCATCCCAGAGATAGACACGATCGTGCCAGGGTGCAGACCCACTGCGCCAAGCTCGAATCTCCAACTTCAACACGGCCGCTTGGATGCTCGCGGGCGGAGCCATCACACCCTGAGATTTGAGTGGTTTTCCATAGCCAGTTAGAACTCGAATTGGCACTCGAATCTGCGCGAGCACGTTCCAGTCTGGGATATGCCAGCCAAAGTAGGGGTCCAAGATATCAAGACGACCTTTCGCATCATTTAGTAGCGCGATTAGTTTCGGGAGCCCCTTCGCCGGGTCGTCAACTATGCGTCCAGCGAGCCCCTCCTCCAAAAGCTTCGCGTACGCCTCTTCAGCTTCATCGGCTCGCTTCAATCGATCCGCAAGATCTGCCTGAAACGAATTACCGACTGTGACTTCAAAATCACCGCCGCCTTCTATCGAGACCGACATTGTGACCTTCTCGGACATAGGGAGTCGATCCTGCGTATCAAGTAAATTTCCGTCTCGGTCAAATAGCCGAAGTTGCCGGTGCACTCCTGCGCCAAGAGTCGGTAGTTCGATAACGGCTTCGTAACCGACCGCGACGGGAGTTAGTGGAAGGTCAATGTCACCTAGGCGAAGTCGATAGGCATTAGCAAGGTCGCCACTCTCAAATTCCTCAAGATCGAGTTCGAGGTCCGCGAGACTGGAGCGCTCAATACCGAGACGCACGGAGACCGTTCCTAGCGCCGGATCTGCCCGAGCGCCCGAGAACCACGCTTCACGTGAAAGTCGACAAAGAAAGAGCCCGGGTGAGGGCCCTGATTCAGAATTGAAGGCGATCGAATTGAGTTGCGGGTCACTAATTGGCAAGCCAAGGAGCCAAAGCGCGGCGTTGGGAAATTCGATTCCGTCAATGAGCCACGTAGTCGGGGGAGGATCAGTTTCACATTCGAGTGGAAACAGGAATCCAGTAGTCGGTCTTTCGGTTCGAAGCGTAAAGAGACTTGCTGGACTCGCCAAGAGGGGGAAGGTGCGAATCAATGCTTTTGGTGCACCCGCGTGTGCAAAAAGCCTCGGCGAGGATTTGTCCGGACATGAGACTTCACCGGAGAACAATGTCGTAAGCCACGAGGCCAGATTGTTTAAATCGTCTGCCAATGTCAGAACCCAACGAGCGAAAAACCAGTTATCGCGTGTTTCGAAGAAGGTATTCCAGACATCGAGATTGAGCCCGGCCGCTCTCCATTGGGTCTCAAGTTGCTTCACTCCGGGATTTGTTCTGCCCGACCATTCAAGCCACGACTCATCTCCCATCTCTCTTGGGCCGAAAATCACACTTACAAAAGAAGTCTCGGCGACGCCGTCCTTCTCGCCCACTAAAGCCGCAATGGAGATTACGCAGGCTTCGCCGGGTTCGGGTCCGAGTCGATCAATCAACCTTTGTATATTTGCTACATTTTCGGCGCGATCGCCTTCAGCCACCTTCGTCACCCTCTCTACGGCGCCGGCTTTGGTATCTGAACATTGTTTATCAATTGCCAAAGTCCCTGACGACGATTAGTCATATTGACCAAGTAACTCCCAAACTTCTACAAAGTCCTCGATCAAACAAGGGGGTATTGGTTCGTTTCTCAGGATGGCGCCAGCCACCTCTCGAATTTCTTTCCCGACTCTCCAGCCGATTTGTCCCTGTTGGTTCCCAGTTCTGTATTGGATTGCTTCGGCCGAGCCCGCAACATACGTTGCAGTCTCAATGCGTTCTCGAGCCTCTTGGCTCGTTAGACGAGCTGCTTGGCTGACTATCGCTCTCTCTAGGTCCGGAGACCCAACCGGACCGTCGTTATTGATGTAGCCATCGGCCATGCGCTCGTAGAAACCTTCTCGGAGCAGGTCTGCCAAATCGACGATTTGCCCTGCTGCTTCTTCTGAGCGCTGATCCGCTCGCTGCGACTTAATTTTCACTGACATAGCGGCTTCATCTTGCTTCGACCAGCGTCGTTGTATGACCGAGATCGTGAGCGTTGCCGCCGCACCGATCAGTGCACCGAGAACTAGATCCACACAACAAGGCTACTTCGGACTCATTTCCGTTGAAGATTGCTACGTCTCGAATACCCTGCGGCTTTGAATCTTTTTGCCGTCTCCAACACCTCTCGTTCGAGAACCTCAGCGCATGAAGGGTTGATTCTTCGCGTATATATTCACTCGGAACCAAGGGCTGACAGCTACCACTTTCCTGTCTCTTACCAGTAGTGCTCGAATTAGGTGACTCCCCGTATAAGCAGTGGTCTCCCAATTTTCAGTTTGCGCGATTCTCTTCTTCTTCAGGTTTCGTCCTTTAAAAATCTCGCCTCGCAGTCCTCCACGACTTCTCGCGTGGCCGCCAGTATTGGCGACTTGCCACCAAACCTCAACGTGGTTGGGAGCAACGACGTGAGCCTGGAAGTGTAAGTTGTGGTCCTGAAAGACAAGTGGACCGTCACTTGACAAAGGCCTAAGGTTCTGCCCCCGCTTCCCTCGCTGGACGGTTGCAGTGAGTGACACTGCGTACTGAGGATCTAGAGCGTCAGACCACCCCATGTCTGCCGCAGTTTGTGCGTGGCTAAAATCGAGCAGCTTGAGGCCAACCTGACTCGGACTCAAGACCGGAAAATCATCTCCCAAGAGTTCACGCCAAAGATCTGCCGCCTCGACATAATCCGTAGCGCTCTCAGCCACAGAGACATACTCCACTGCCTCGCCAAGTTCACGCACGAAATCATCGAAATGCTCATTAGTCCACTTTTCTGCGAGATTCTCGGACGGAAGTACGGGATTTGGAACCGAAGGCGGCCTGTCAAGTATCCGGAGTCCTTCGTAAAGACTTCTGAACACTTGCGTCATCCGAGAAGCGTCATCGGATATTCCCGTCATGCATTGCGATACTAAGACCTGCAGAACTATTGACTTAACTGCGGTTCGGACAGACTGCTGTTCATCCCGCCAACGCTTCATTGCCATCACCGTCCGCATGAAGAGCGGACCTCGTTGCTCACACCAATTCGTATATTCAGACGGCGCAGTGGGTTTCCAGCCTTCGCCACGTCGCGGTGCCTCGAGCAATCCGTTTTCCGAGAACATCCTTGTTGGCACAACATCGACGTGAAAGGAGCCGACGTCGTCATTCGCGTATTCCAGTCGGACGCAAGGTTTTTTTCTTTTCACTCGATCTCGGAACCGCCCGTCAGATCGAAAAGTGGCTTCAAGTTGATCTAGTGCGCTGTCACTAGAGACATTTGGCCCAACACAAACCGCCACGATGTCGATGTCGTATTCGCCACCATTCACCGGTTCAATCGCCGTATGGTTCGCGTACGAACCCTGCAAAAACACGTTGGCCGTCGAGACCCGGTATTTTGCAATCAGAAACTCAGAGACAGTGTCGGCTGCGCTGTTCATACGTCCAACTTGAGGTTCACCGAGTGAGATATTCCCAAGAAATATTCCGAAGTACTCAGACAAATCAACGCTCATCAGTTCTTCCTGTTTCGGTAGGCAAGGGCAATCTTGCGCCAGAAGAAGGGAGAGAGATGAGATCTGACGTCCGCTAGAAATTCTTGGAGGGGAGGGTCGATGTTTGGATGTACGTCATCCACTGTCGCGCTGCCCGGCAGGGTTCGAATCGGGTCAGCCCAAGCATTCTGAATGAGGGGCATCGTGGTGGTCTTCACTTCGCGCGTCAGCCGCGCGTAACTCCGACTCATGTATTTAGATTCGCTACCGATCCACGCTTCGTAGTAGGACAACTTGTCTTGAAGATCATGGAACGTCGATACGAGTTCGCGGCCCTGATCCGGCCCCCTCCTCCTGACCCGGTAAAGCATTTCCTTCCAGCCGACTATTGCCTGAACCGCCTCACTGTACAAAGCCCTACGTCTTTCCCTCATCGATGCCAGATAAGCGGTAAGCGCGGACAACAGCGCCACGACAACGGTTACCGACATTCCTAGTATCGCTACCTCAGATGACGTCCATCTCATAGAAAAGAATCATCTCATTTCACTGTGACGTGAGGGAGTGCCGCTGAACGCATGCTGGCCTACTGACCAAGTTCAGAAAGGTGGATCAACTAGAGCTGGGTAACCCAATATTTGGGGCCACTACTGGATATGGGGCCACTACTGGTCCAACAACTCACTTCTGCGTCATCAAACGCACCGCCGCCTCATTAAGTTGGGCTGAGATCAGCAGTCGTTCAGCAAGATCTATCGGTGCCCGAAAGTAACCAATGATTTTGCGTCGCGCGGAGTCGAGAATCTCACGAAGTGAGTCACCAAGAATTGTCTCGCCTGCCATCCCCTTGATCTCCGCGCAGTAGCCCTTCCCGATCACGTCTACTCGCAAAACGAACTTCAGATCGAGAAGTACCTCCCAATCGAGTGCTGCTGCCAGTTCAGCTGGGAAGTGACGACTCTCGTCTTCTATCGGCTCTAACCAAGCTGAAACCTGTTCAATCTCGGGAAGTACTACAGAGTCATCGGCCAAATAGTTATAGCAATTGAACCCTTCTGGAGTCACCGAAATATTGAGATTTGAACTTCCGAAATCCCCTAGGTTCCAAAGGGCCATGCCATGGTTGGCAACATCGAAATGCCAACCTGGACGACCTACAAGAAGATTGGCAAGTTGAATCCATTTGATTTCAAGTTCGAAGCCTCCGCCGAAGGTATCGCACACATTTCGATAGTCCGAATTGTCAAAATTGACTTCAACAAGTTCATATGGTTCCAGGAGCTCGTCACCTGTCATAGAACTTCAGCCTAGGGCCACGTCCTGAACTATGGCATCGGAACTTCGCGAATCTATTCCGACTTCGCTGAAAGAACCTCACTCAATCTTGAAGACGTAAGGAACAGTTCGTCAGATTTGTCTTTTGAGTCGTTTGTGTTCCTTGTCAACACCGTGTCCGGGGCCGACGGCGCGAAGCGCCCAGTCGGACCCATGGGCGTACTTCGAGATCATCAAAAATCGTTGAAATTCCTGGACTCAAAAAACAATTCTTGGCGGAACAAAAAGTTCCGCCGTTCCGATTTGTGCCCAAAACAGTGGCTCTTTAAGTAGGGGGGAAAAATATTGCTCGCTGAAAGGATCACCATGCGACCACCTACTGGCATCGAAACGAACTACATGCTCACAGACGCAAGGCTCGTGGTCACGATCGCTGAAGCGGCAAAGTTGCTCGGCATATCGCGGTCGTTCGCGTACGAGCTCGTCAAGCGCGGTGAGCTTCCTGTGGTCAAATTGGGTCGCCGGCAACTCGTCCCCAAGGATTCTCTGTCGCGATTGATGGAGTCCAGCATGGAATGAGGAAGATCCGAAAGTATTGTCGTCGAGATTATTGGCGTTGGCGGAGCCTCGTGGCTTTATCAGCCATCAATGACCTCATCATGTCGGTCGCCAAATCCGACGAACTGGAGTCGTCGAGGACGTGTCCAAGCGTTTGAGCAATCGGTTCGTCGGCCGATTCGACCGCGTGAGCATACGTTCGGAGCGTCATCGAAGGATTCGCGTGACCAAGCCGATTGGCCACCGTTCGAATGTCGTGGCCACCGACGATCGACGTGGTCGCGAACCAATGTCTCAAGTCGTGCAAGCGCCATCTCGCATCGACGCCCGCACCATCGCGGGCTCGACGCCACCATGCTCCGACACGTTCGGGATTTACGGGCTCGGATTGAGAGGAAAGTATCCATGGAGTTTCAGAACCAGCAACATCCTTGAGAGAGCGCAAGAGTTCAATTGAAGCGGCATCGAGTGAGACCATTCATCTGTTTGCGGTCTTCGTCGGGTCGTCCCGCAACGTCGGCCCTCGCGAACCATTACCGATTCGAAGAATGGCGATGCTGGAATCAATTACCAAGCGTCCTTCATGTAAATCTTCCCAGCGAAGAGCAGCTAGTTCTGAGCGACGCGCACCGGTCACCGCAGCCAGCCGTAATGCAACTGCCGCTTGGGGTTCAACTTTGCCCGCCGTCACGAGTGATATCGCGCTGATGAGTACCGACCGCACCTCGTCATCGCTTAGAGTTCCGCGCGGCTGGGTTTTACGCTTACCAAGTCGAGCCGCGCTAACGACATTCGTCGGAACCCATCCCCACCGCACGGCCAGCGTCAACGCGGCGCGAAGTACGAGATGCCGATTACGAATTGAGGCTTCGCCCACCCCCTGTCGCTCGAGACGCGCGTGCCACTGATCGACGTCCACCGCGGTAAGTCTCGATAGCGAAAGTGACGCAATGCGATCAGTCTCCACCAGCCGAATCCGACTGAGCTGATTTTGTTCAGTCCCAGGCGACCACGTAGCCCTTGCACTGTCCGCCCACAGGTCGAGCATTTGAGAGACCGAGATTCGTGTTGCGGAGATGGTAGGCGTTCTGACAGTCATCTCCGCGGCGACCCGCTGCGCGTCCTTCTTTGTCCCGCGCACAGTTCGGCTCGTCTGGACGGGTCGGCCATTCTGGTCACGGCCCGCGAAGGGATCTCACCTCCCAGACTCCCGGTCGACGCTCACGAATGGTTGCCACGTCGCCCAACGGTCGCGTAGTAGGGACAAAGTAGGGATATCGCGAAGATTCTTGCTCGAAAGCTACGAAAAAAATCCAGGGAGTACTACTTGAGTAGGTGTTTCGCCACGACCACGCGCTGCACTTGATTGGTGCCTTCGTAGATCTGAGTGATCTTCGCGTCGCGCATGAACCGCTCCACCGGGAACTCTTTGGTGAATCCGTAGCCACCGAGCAGCTGCACGGCATCCGTCGTCACGCTCATCGCGGTGTCGGACGCAAACGATTTGGCTGACGCGCCGAGGTACCCAAGGGTTCCGTCGGGATCTCCCCCATCGATGGTGGCGCACGCCCTATAGACGAGAGCGCGCGCAGCTTCGGTGCGCATCGCCATGTCGGCCAGCATGAAACGCAGCCCTTGTAGCTCGCTGATCGGAGCACCAAAGGCCTTGCGACCCTTCATGTACGTGGCCGCGTAGTCAATTGCCCCTTGGGCGATGCCGACGGCTTGCGCACCGATAGTCGGACGTGACCGATCGAGCGTGTGCATGGCAATGAAGAAGCCCTGACCTTCGTCGCCAATGCGGTGCGACGCCGGAACGCGGACATTGTTGAAGACAACTTCGCCGGTCGGCGAGGCGCGCAGCCCCATCTTGTCCTCGTGCTTGGGAAACTCAACGCCCCAACTTTTCTCCACTAAGAAACAGGTGATGCCCCGACCCCCGGCTGAAGTATCGGTCTTCGCGAAAACCGTGTAGAGGTCCGAGACCCCGGCGTTCGTAATCCAGTACTTCGAGCCGTTCAAGATGTAGTCGTCCCCGTCGCGTTCCGCGCGACAGCGCATTGATGCCACGTCGGACCCGGCGTCGGCCTCGGAGAGGCAATAGCTGGCTTGAATCTCACCGGACGCGATGTGCGGCAAGTACTTCTGCTTGATTTCTTCACTGGCAAAGTTCATGATCGGCAACATCCCGAGCTTCGAGATGAGGATCGTCACTGACGTCGAAGCGCACCCTCGCGCCAGCTCCTCGGCCATGATCGCCTGGGTGACCATGTCCGCGCCCGCGCCGCCGTACGCCTCGGGAATACCGAGTGACGGGAGCTCCATCTCGACGCACGCGTCGAAGCTGTCTTGGGGAAACTCCTGTTTGCGGTCGTACCGCGCGGCGTGCGGCGCCACGCGCTCGTCGACGAAGCCGCGCAGAACGTCACGAAAACTACGTTGTTCATCGGTCAAGTCAAAACTCATCGTGTCCTTCACTCCGTTGTGTGGTTAATGCGATGATTTTGCGTCGTTCGCACCAGAGATTAATTGCTCGCCCGGTACGGCGTCGACGAAACGGCGCTGGGCCGCGTAACTGTGCGCGAGACCGCTAAACGGTTTCGTCATGGCGCGAGTGATCGGCGACGCCTGGCGCAACGCAAAGAAGTCCATCGCGACGTGCACATCGCCCAAGGTCGGGCCACGCCCGATGAGACTGGCGCGCTTGGCGGCGACCAGGGCCACGCCGGTCGTGACGTCGTGCGAGTCCTGCGCGTGTTCGAAGGTCAGCTTGTGACACTCGCGATCGGCGATTGTCAGGGCGTACCCCTCGCCAGGCGCGGGCGTCCCGTATCCGTCACCGACGGGCGGATGGGCGGAGCGCTGGAGCCCAGGCTTCTGTACGCGCCCGAGCTCGGCGATGGCCGTCGACATAAGGGGTCGAACTTCGCCAGCGAGGGGAACGGGAGAAAAAGTTGGTTGGGCCACGTGACGAGGTTACCGTTCGCCGCAGTGGCTAGACCCGATCGAGCCAGTCCTCGTACTGCGGTCGCTCGCCGCGCACCGTCTGGTGGTATGTGGTGCGAATGACTGAGGTAATGGGACCAGGCTTTCCGTCACCGACCGTTCGATCATCGACCGAGGAGATGGGCACGACTTCAGCCGCGGTGCCAGTCAAGAATGCTTCGTCGGCCAGGTACAGGTCGTCGCGACGAAGAGCCTCGAAGTTGACGTCGTAGCCCAAGTCGTTCGCAATCTTCACAATGCTCGACTGGGTAATACCGCTCAGGGCGCCCGCCTCGGAGGGGGGTGGCGAGTACAGGCTGCCGTCACGAATGATGAACAGGTTCTCCCCCGTGCACTCACTCACCCGGCCGTCCGGACCGAGCATGATCGCTTCGTCGTATCCCGCCTTAACGGCTTCGACCTTGGCCAGGCTGGCGTTCACGTAGCCACCGATCGTCTTGGACGCGGTGGGCATGGAGTTGGGATAGTGGCGACTCCACGACGAGATCTTCATTTTCACGCCTGTGTCCGCGTGGTCACCCAAGTACGCGCCCCAGGACCAGGTCGCGATCGCCGTCTGCACCGGTGCGCCGATCGGGTTGACTCCTATCTCGCCGTAGCCCAAGTACACGATCGGACGGATGTAGCAGCCGTCGTTGAGTTCGTTGACTCGGATTAGTTCCTTGGCCGCGTCACACAACTCTTTCGCGTCATAGGGAACCTCCATCATCAAGATCTTGCAGCTGCGAAGGAGCCGATCCATGTGGTCCTTCAGGCGAAAGACTGCCACGCCGTTGGGCGTTTTGTACGCGCGAATGCCTTCGAAAGCTCCCGTCCCGTAATGCAAGGTATGGCTGAGGACGTGCACTTTCGCGTCGGGCCAGTCAACGAGCTTCCCGTCCATCCAGATCTTTTTCGTGGGGGTTATGGGCATCTACAAACTCTCCTGTAACTGGGTGATCACTCCGTCAGTGCCGAGCGAGGCGACATCACCATCAAAGTCTGCCACCGCTCGCGCGATGCGTCGGGCGGCCTCAGTTTCACCGAGGTGCTCGAGCATGAGCGCCGCTGACGAGACGGCGGCCAGGGGGTTTGCCTTACTGGTGCCGGCGATGTCGTGTGCGGCGCCGTGCACCGGCTCAAAGAGTGACGCGCCGGTGCGTTCGGGGTTCAAATTGGCGCTCGCGGCGAATCCAATTCCGCCCGTCACGGCTCCCGCGAGGTCCGAGAGAATGTCGCCAAAGAGGTTGTCTGTCACGATGATCCCGTAGCGCTCGGGCGACTCCACCATGTAGATGCAGGCCGCGTCAACGTGCTGATAGTCAACCTCGACGTCGGGAAATGACGCGCCGACCTCGGCGACAACGCGTCGCCATAGGTCTCCGGCGAACGTCAAGACATTGGTCTTATGAACCAGCGTCAGCTTCTGGCGATTGAGTTGGCTTGCGCGCGCGAAGGCGTAGCGCACGCATCGTTCGACACCAAAGCGCGTGTTCACCGATCCCTGGGTCGCGACCTCGTGGGACGTGCCGTAACGCAGCACTCCACCTTCGCCGGCGTAGGGACCTTCGGTATTCTCGCGCACGATGGCGAACTCACAGCCCTCGGCGAGAGAACCTTCAACGCCGCGAAAAGGGCGATAGTTGATGTAGAGGTCGAGCCCGAAGCGCATGCGCAGCAGCAACCCACGTTCGAGCACACCGCCGGCGATACGCGTGTCACCAATGGCCGGACCGATCGCCCCGAGCAGAATCGCGTCAAAGCCACGTAGCTCCTCAAGGGTGGCGTCGTCGAGGACGAAACCGTCGCGGAGGTAGCGCGCCGCGCCCAGGTCGAAGTCTGTGGTGTCGAGACGGACGCCAGCCGTGGCAACAACTTCGAGAGCGGCTGCGGTGACTTCAGGGCCGATGCCGTCCCCGCCGATCACGGCCACCCGGTGGCTCGGCTGGTTACTCATCGCTCTCCTCTTTTCTCCATTTTGCTCGCTGAGGCGTGCATCAGGCAAGTTTCTGGGGATTTAGGGCGACGGTAGAATTAAACCTCTCTACAAGTTGGGGTTGCGGCATGGCCGACGAAATTCACCGGATCACAAAAGAGACGCTCGAAAAGCTCCAGGCGGAGTACCTGGAACTAACGACGGTGGGCCGCACCGAGATCGCCCGCGTGATTGAAGCCGCCCGACTGCTGGGTGACCTGTCGGAGAACGGCGACTACCACGCCGCCAAAGACGCGCAGGGAAAAATGGAGTCGCGGATCCGCCAGATCGACCACGTGATCCGCAACCACGAGATCGTCCAGCGCGACGAGCACGCCGGAGCGGTCCAGCACGCCTCGGTCGTGAAGGTTGTCTACGACGGTGACGACGAGAGCGACTTCCAAGAGTTCTTCATTGGCTCCATCGAAGAGAAGCCCGAAGGCGTGCTCGTGGCCTCGCCAACTTCACCTCTCGGAGAGGCACTCCTCGGCAAAAGCGTCGGTGACACCGTCGAATACGAGGCTCCTTCGGGAGTTTTGAAGGTAAAGATCGTCGGACTGCACTAACTCATGGCCAGGACCCTGTACGAAAAAATCTGGGACGATCACGTCATCGAAGGTCCCGAAGGCGAATCGGCGCTTCTCTACATCGACTTGCACCTCGTGCACGAAGTGACCAGCCCGCAAGCCTTCGACGGACTGCGGCTGAACAATCGAACGGTACGGCGCCCCGACCTCACCCTCGCGACCGCCGACCACAACGTGCCGACCGACCCGTTATCGACGCCTGTTACCGATCCCATTTCGCGACGCCAGTTGGAAGCACTCGATGAAAACTGCCGCGAGTTCGGTATCACTGTCTTTCCTCGCGGCCACGAGAACCAAGGCATCGTCCACGTCATTGGCCCCGAACTTGGTGTCACCCAGCCGGGCATGACCATTGTGTGCGGTGACTCGCATACGTCGACCCACGGGGCGCTCGGCTCCTTGGCCTTTGGCATCGGTACCAGTGAGGTCGAGCACGTCTTGGCCACACAGACGCTGCCGCAGCAAAAGGCGAAGACTATGGCCGTCGTCGTGAACGGGACTGCCTCGTCGAACATCTCAGCCAAGGACATCGTGCTGGCCATCGTCGGACGCTTGGGAACTGGTGGAGGCGCGGGCTACGTCATCGAGTACCGCGGTGAGGCGATTCGCAGTCTCTCAATGGAGGGCCGCATGACGGTCTGCAACATGAGTATCGAGGCTGGCGCTCGAGCCGGTCTCGTCGCCGTCGACGAGACGACCATTGACTACCTGCGCGGTCGACCGGGAGTACCCGCAGGCGACGCCTTCGAAGAGGCCGCCGCTCGCTGGCGCACTTTCGTGTCCGACGACGACGCGATCTTCGACGAGATCATTGAGCTTGATGCAGCCGAGTTGGTCCCTTTCGTGACGTGGGGCACTAATCCTGCCCAGGTCGTCGCTTTGAGTGGCGTCGTGCCCTCTCCCGACGACGCGGGGTCAACTGACGAGCGCGACACGATCAGTCGGGCCCTTGAGTACATGGATCTCACTCCCGGCACACCGCTGCGCGACATTCCGGTCGACGTGGTCTTTATCGGCTCGTGCACCAACTCTCGCATCGAAGACCTGCGTGCGGCCGCCGCAGTCGCTTCTGGTTCAAAGGTCAGCGCCGGCGTGCGGGCGCTCGTGGTGCCGGGCTCTCGACGCGTCAAGGACCAGGCCGAGCTGGAAGGTCTCGATCGAGTTTTCATTGAGGCTGGTTTCGAGTGGCGTGAACCGGGCTGCTCGATGTGCCTGGGAATGAATCCGGACATCTTGACGCCAGGCCAGCGCTGTGCCTCGACGTCGAATCGAAACTTCGAAGGCCGCCAGGGTCGCGGCGGCCGCACCCACTTGGTCTCGCCCGTCGTCGCCGCGGCGACCGCCATCATGGGGCGCTTCGCCTCCCCCGAGGATGTGTCGGCGTGAACCCGGTGCGCGTACTCGAAGGCAGAGCCGTCCCCCTCGAACGCTCAGATGTCGACACCGACCAGATCATTCCCTCGGAGTGGCTGAAGCGAGTCGAGCGAACGGGATTCGGACGCGGACTCTTCAGTGAGTGGCGCGACGATACGACATTTGTGTTGAACCAGCCTGAGTACGCGGGCGCCTCCATCCTTGTTGGTGCTGCTCGCTTCGGTACCGGCTCCTCGCGCGAGCACGCGGTCTGGGCGCTCATGGACTACGGCTTCACCGCGATCATCGCCTCGTCCTTTGGCGACATCTTTCGCAACAACTCCTCGAAGCAGGGACTCGTCATAGTGCAACTAAGCGCCAGCGACGTAGATGAACTCTCGGCGATAGTGAAAGAAGAGCCTTCGCGCCTCGTCATCGTGGACGTGGAAAAGCTCGTCATTGAAGTTCCCGAGGTCGGCTGGCGACGAACGTTCGTCCTCGACCCCATGACGCAAGAACGACTTCTCCAAGGCTGGGACGACATTGGCATCAGTCTTCGCCGCGTCGAAGCCATCAGCAACTATGAAGCCACGAGTCACGCGCCGAGCCTTCAGCGCGTCTTCGACGCCGAAGGTCACGCACAAAACGCCTAAGTAGCGTCAGGCGTCAGGCGTCAGCCACTTCGCGAAGACGGTGACATCGCTCGGTGCGTAGCCGAGTTCGCCATAGAAAAGGCGAGGGTCGTCGTTCCCTTGACGGACCATAAGTTGCACTTTGTGAGCGCCTCGTGCGGAAAGCCACTCCTCGCCGGCCCGAGTCAGAGCCGCGCCCACGCCGTGTCGTTGGAGCGAGGGGCTCACCGCAACGTAATAGAGCCAGCCTCGATGGCCGTCGAATCCGACCATGGCCGTTCCAACTAGAACACCGTCGATTTCCGCGCCGAGAATGGTCGAAGTCGCCCCTGACAGTGCTCCACGAAAATCACCGACAGGGTCGTTCCACTCGCGTACCAAATCGACCGCACGCCAGAGCTCAATTGCGAATGTCAGATCGGCTTCATCGAGTTCGCGAATGTCCACGTGTCCTCCCGGAGAAAATGACGAGCCGAGTTGGTTCATTGTCTCTCCTGCAACATCTACGTTGACTCTGGACTGCTGAGCCGCTCCACGTCAGCGATGTCTTGGGGCCGACCCGCGGAGCGTTTGTTGATCAAAAGATCGTCTCGGCCAATGAAGGGAACACTGATGCCATCGAGTTCGAGGATGACGCGACGTTCCCAAGCCGGCTCAAACTCAACTCCATCAATAGATGTGAGAATGTCGATTCGATACGGAGGGTAACCGAGCTGGACGACTCTATCGGGTTGATTGAAATCGTCCTCAGAGAGACCAAGGCCGGTAAATCCAAACGCTTCTAGTGACGCAACAACTCGCGAGGCATTTTCGGAACTGACCCAAACCCACGCGTCGAGGTCGCCCGTATAGCGCGGCAAGCCGTGCGCCGCGACGGCGTAGCCCCCAACAATCAGAAATCGGACGTCGTTAGCGACGAAGAGTTTTACAAAATCTCTGAAGTCCGGATCGAGTTGCACCACTCCCCCCGTTCATTCGTTGACGAAGGATCTCGACCACCGCAACGCGCTCATTCGCTGGCACCGACTGCCAGTAGATCACTTGATCGGCTTCGTCACCAAGGGCGTACTTTTCCACCGTGAGCGCGATAACTCCATTGGGGCGAGTCGATGTTTTCACATTTGCATTCTACTGAAGGACTGTCTCATTATCTTCGACGATTCGCGGCCGAGATGACGGCCTCGAGTGAGGCGTCAAGAATCGACGAGCTCATCCCGACACCCCACCACGCCGCGCCGTCGTCACCCTCGGCTTCGACATAGGCCACGGCCGAAGCCTCGGATCCCGCGGTCAACGCGTGCTCGTGGTAGTCACGGACCTTAAACGAGACGTGCATCTCGCTGCTGAGCCCTGCCATCAGAGCGTCAATCGGCCCGTTACCTTCACCCTTCACGGTGACGTGCTGTCCGTTCACCACGAGCTGAGCGAAGATGCGCGTGACGTGTTGGTCAGCCGTGACCTCGCTCGAGAGAAGTTGGATCGGCGGATTCTCGGGTTGGTAGGTGGTCGTAAAGACGTCCCAGATCTCCGCGGGCGTGATCTCGGTGCCCTTGGCCTCGGTGACTTCTTGGACCTGCTTCGAGAACTCGACCTGCATGGCGCGTGGAAGATCGAGACCGTGTTCGGCGTTCAACAGGTACGCAACGCCGCCCTTGCCCGACTGGGAGTTGACGCGGATGATGGCCTCGTACGTACGTCCCGTGTGCTTCGGGTCGATCGGCAGATACGGCACTTCCCAAAACTCGTACTCGTCACCAATCGCGGTCATGCCCTTTTTAATGGCGTCCTGATGAGACCCCGAAAAGGCCGTGTAGACGAGTTCGCCCACGTACGGGTGGCGCATGTGAATCGGCAGACGGTTGGCGTACTCCGCCACGTGGCGCGCTTTGTCGATGTCACGAATGTCAAGTTCCGGGTCGACGCCTTGCGAAAACAGATTGAGCGCGAGGTTGACAACGTCGACGTTGCCCGTACGCTCGCCGTTTCCAAACAGCGTTCCCTCGACGCGATCGGCCCCCGCGAGCACGCCGAGCTCGGCCGCGGCGACGGCGGTACCTCGGTCGTTGTGCGGGTGAAGCGAGAGCACGATCGAGTCGCGGCGATCTATGTGGCGCAGGAACCACTCAATGGCGTCCGCGTAGAGATTTGGCGTGTACATCTCGACCGTCGCGGGCAGGTTCAGGATCAGTGGACGAGACGGCGTGGGGTCGATCACGGAGATCACGGCGTTGCAGACCTCGAGGGCGTACTCGAGCTCGGTCCCGGTGAAGCTCTCCGGCGAGTATTCGTAGAGGAAGTCCGTCGAGGGCGACGTCGCTTCTAGCGACAGTGAGAACGCCGCGGCGTCGGTCGCGATCTTCTTGATGCCGTCGCGGTCAAGTCCGAAGACCACCCGGCGCTGCAGCGTAGACGTTGAGTTATAGAAGTGGACGATCGCGCGTTTGGCCCCGTGCAGGGACTCATACGTCCGGCGAATGAGGTCTTCTCGACACTGAGTGAGGACCTGAATGGTCACGTCATCGGGAATGAGGTCACCCTCGATGATCTCGCGCACGAAGTCAAAATCGGGCTGGGAGGCCGAGGGAAAGCCCACCTCAATCTCCTTGAAGCCCATCTCCACGAGGTGGCGGAACATGACGTGCTTGCGCTCGAGGTCCATGGGGTCGATGAGGGCCTGGTTGCCATCACGAAGATCGACGCTGCACCAACGTGGCGCCGCCGTCAGTCGTCTGTCCGGCCAGGTGCGATCGGGCAGCTCCACGGGCACCGTTTCGCGGTACTTCGCAAAGGCCATGGGGCTCGGCTGTTGGGGACCTACCCTCATCTCATTCCTTTCGTCAATGCCATCGAGAAACAAAAATGCCCCCGCGTACGCGAGGGCAGGGTGAGCGTTGGCTCACCCCATTACAGCAGCAGTTCGCTTTGGCAAATTGTCATCTCTTTCATTGTACTTCGATCTCGCGAGATGTCCAGGGGCCGAGCGCACTAACGTGATTCCTTGTGAGCCTCTTCAAAACCCTCCTCAAACTGTTGGTGCTGCTCGCGGTCGGCGCGATCGTCGCTGGAGTCATCTTCGCGGTCAAACGCCAGAAAGACACCGGACCGCTCTCGTTTGAGGAGTGGCCGAGTGTGCCGCGCAATCCCGACGCGTAATCAGCGCTGACCAACCAAGGAGTACGCATGGCCCAGATGGAATACCGCCGACTCGGACGCTCAGGACTCAAAGTGAGCGTCCTATCTTTTGGTAGTTGGGTAACGTTTGCCAACGCCAACCAGCTCGAGACCGCCAAGCAGGCGGCCGAGTGCCTCGCCGCCGCGCACGAAGCGGGCGTCAACTTCTACGACAACGCCGAGGCGTACGGGCACGGCGAGTCCGAGCGCGTCATGGGCGATGCCATTCGCGAACTTGGCTGGAAGCGTCACGACTACGTCATCTCGACCAAGCTCTTCTGGGGACTCAACGAGGGTCCCAACATGCGCAATACCCTCAACCGCAAGTACCTGCGCCAGGCGATCGACGGCTCGCTCGAGCGTTTCGGAGTCGACTTCGTGGACCTGGTGTTCTGCCACCGCGCGGACCCCAACACTCCCATCGAAGAAACCGTGTGGGCCATGAGCGACATGGTCGAGCGCGGCCAGGCCCTCTACTGGGGTACGTCCGAGTGGAGCGCCGACGAGATTCGCGCGGCCTGGGACATTGCCGATCGCCACGATCTCCACAAGCCCGTCATGGAGCAGCCGCAGTACAACATCCTCACGCGTGATCGCGTGGAGAAAGAGTACGCCCGCCTCTACGAGGACATCGGACTTGGCACGACCATCTGGTCACCCCTTGCCTCGGGCCTCCTCACGGGCAAGTACCTGAACGGTGTGCCGGACGGCTCGCGCGCGACCCTGCCGGGATATGAGTGGCTGCGCAACATGCTCACCGACGAGACATCCAACCAGAAGGTCGCCGAAGTGAAGAAGATCGCCGACGAGCTGGAGGTCACGCTCGCCCAGTTCTCACTGGCCTGGTGCACCAAGAACCCCCACGTGTCGACCGTCATCACCGGCGCGTCCTCGGCCGATCAGGTTCGCGAGAACATGAAGGCTCTCGATGTGATTCCGCTTCTCACCCCTGAGATCATGGAGCGCGTCGACCTCATCAGCTTGATGTAACCACTCCAGAAGTACATCGGACGCGGTCATAGACTTCGCGCGTGCGCGGTCGAACGGCAACACAGTGGTGGGGAACGGCCATCGAAGCGCCCGACCCTCGCGCGTTGGCGACCTTTTACAGCAGCTTGCTTGATTGGTCGATCGTGCATGAAGCAGATGACGTTGCCATCATCAAGCCGCCGCAAGACGGCGTGTATATGGTCTTTCAACTGGCGAACGACTTCGTGGCGCCCGTCTGGCCCGCGGAAACGGGCGACCAGCGCACGATGATGCACCTCGACATTGAGGTCACGGAACTCGATGAGGCTGTCGCCGCCGCAATCTCACTCGGGGCTCGCGAGGCGCAGTTCCAACCGCAAGAGAACGTTCGAGTGCTCTTCGATCCGGTTGGTCACCCGTTTTGCCTCTGTCGTGACGACGGGGACTAACGACCCTTATTCAAGCGGCTTACGACGCGGCCGCGGTGGTGCGAAAGCGCCGTAGAGCGAGCGGCACGCAGATGACGATGATTATGACGCACCATCCACACATGGCGACCACCGGATGGGTGAGTGGCCATGATCCCGTGGCGTTGTACCCCTGGGCTACGTGACGCATCGACGCCACGAAGGGCGACAGCGGATCCCACTCCGCGATCGGGCGCAACCACGACGCCAGTCCCCCGATCGAAACGAAGACACCGGCGAGAAATGAGAGGGGCAGCATGATGGAAAAGCCGATTCCCTGCACCGCGTCGGGAGTCTTCAGCAACATGCCCATCAACACCCCGAACCAGGTGAAGGCGATAAGCCCGAGCAAGATGAGCCCGACAAGGGCGAGGATCGTGGCGAGGTTGTGGTGCGGCCGCCATCCGAGCGCCAAGCCCAGTCCCGACACAATGGCGATGCCGAGCAACTGTTCGACGACCTGGCCAATGACTTGGGACCAAATGACTGAGAGTCTGGTCACCGGGAGAGAGCGAAAGCGGTCAATCACGCCACTGCCAAAGTCGGTCGCGGTGGCTACTCCCGCGCCAATGACGCCAAAGGCCAGACTCTGACCGATCAGTCCGGGCAGGAGGAAATTCTTGTACGAGATCCCCGGGACGTGAATGGCCGAGCCGAAGATGTAGAGGAACAGCAGCGTGAACATGATCGGCTGGATGGTGACGTCACTCAGGCGAGTCGGAACGCGGGGAATCGTGCGCAAACCGCGTGCCACCAGAAGCCACGTTTCCCTGACGAAGCGAACGATGGTGCTCGGTCGCGCCGGAAGTGGCTCGTAGTCAGAGGGAGCTCGTTCTTGGGTGATAGCGCTGATGGTGGTCATGAGTGGGAGTCCTCCAGGTCGGGGGCCCAGAGGCCCGTGTCGTTGTGAGTGTTCTGGGCATCCGCCGGTTGGCCTGTGAAAGCCAGAAACGCGTCGTCCAAGGTGGGTCGACGCAAAGCAATCTCGTCGATCTCCACGTCAACGTCTTTCAGAGCCTCGGAGACGCGAGCCAGATCGGCGACCGCGTCGGGGGCCGGAATGGAAATCATGCGCTGCTCGGGAGAGGGTGAAACGTCGAAGCGGGGCGAGAGAAGGGCCACCAGACTCTCCATTCCCGGAAGGTCGGCGGCGATGACGTCGACACGCTGGTCGCCGATTCGGGCCTTGAGTTCATTGGCCGTTCCGGCCGCAGTGGCGCGACCGTGGTCGAGGAGCACGATGTAGTCGGCCAGGGCGTCCGCTTCTTCGAGGTACTGCGTGGTGAGAAAGAGAGTGACGCCCGTCTCGACGAGTTCGCGAATGGTGTTCCAGACGACCTGGCGACTGCGCGGGTCAAGTCCGGTCGTGGGTTCGTCGAGAATGAGAACCTTGGGCTGCACCACCAGGCTTGCCGCCAAGTCGACGCGTCGACGTTGACCTCCTGAGACCGACTTCACCAACTTGTCGCGGAACTCGCCGATATCAAAGCGCTCGATCAGTTTCTCCACCACCCGACCAGCGGCCGCCCGGTTGTAGCCGCGCAGGCGCGCCATAAGCAAGAGGTTCTCCCTCGCGGTGAGATTGTCTTCGAGGGCGGCGAACTGGCCCGTCAGGGACAGCAAACTGCGCACCATGTCGGACTCTTTGACGACATCGTGGCCGCACACCTTCGCGGTCCCGCTCGTGGGCTTGATCAACGTGGCGAGCATGCGCACGATCGTGGTCTTTCCAGCGCCGTTCGGACCCAGCAGCGAAACGACGGTTCCGCCTCGCACTTCTAGGTTGAAATCATTGACGGCGACGAACTCGCCGAACTGCTTGGTGAGGCCGTTTGTGACTACGACCAACTCATCTGATGGCATGGGGACTCCCTTCGCGGGAAATACTACAGTAACTAAAAAGATTTAGCAACTAGAATATTCAACAATTTCGAGGTACAATGAGATAGTGAAAAAAACCGACGATGACGCTTCCGCGAAGGCGCCCGGCGAGTCGCGGAGCCCGTTCGAACGCCTCGTGGACACCGAAGCTCTTCACCAGGGACTTCGAGAGCGCAAAAAGGCTCTCATGCGCCAGTTGATTTCGGATACCGCGACGTTGATGTTCCTGGAACGCGGTTTCGACGAAGTGCGAGTGAGCGAAGTCGCGGCCGCTTGCGACGTCTCAGAGAAGACGATCTACAACTACTTCCCCACCAAGGAGTCCCTACTCCTCGACCGCGAAGAGGAATCGACCGATGCGCTTCGTAAGGCTCTCGGTCCCGACGGCGACGCAATCTCTCCGGTTGAGGCGATTGTCAGAATCTTGAAGGGCGAGGTAGACGAGTTCGTCACCCATTTCAATTCCACTGAAGTCATGTACTCACAGATCGCTGCCTTCAATGATCTCATCGAGAGCACTCCGTCATTGAAGGCTGCGCGCGCCGACATGATCGATCGCCTGGCGCAAGTAGCCGCTGAGTCGATGGCTGCGCGCGCCGGCATTGACCCCAATGACCCCGAACCCCAGATTGCGGCGGATGCTCTGACCAGTCTCTGGCGGATCTTCTATCGCGCGATCGTCAAGTACTCCAATGACGAATATCTCACCGGCGAAGAGATACGTAATGCCGTGCTGAGCGACGTGCGCCGCGCTGCGAGACTGCTCGACACGGGTCTCTGGTCGTTCGCCACGGTGGTACAAGGTGCGAGCGGCCGTGAACAGTTCAAGGCCGCGTCCGACGCTTCCGACGAGGCACGAAAGCAAGTTCTGGCCGCGATGAAACAAGCACGAACGGCGTGGCGCGCCATCAAGACCGAGATGGAAAGTCACGCCCAAGAGGGCGGACCAGGACGACGCTCACTCTCGGACCCACGTGCTGCTCACATGCGCACCCACCATCCCTCACGCGAAGAGGCGTTCGAAATTCGCCAGATGGCTCGCGAGCGGAGTCAAGAAATTAAGGAAGAAGCTCGTCAGCGAGGCCAGGAACTGAAAGAAGAAGCCCGTCAGCGGAGCCAGGAACTAAAAGGTGAGGTTCGCCAGCGCGGCCAGGAGTTCAAACAGGCCGTCAAGCGATCACGTCGACCTGGGCCACGGTAGGCCGGCTGCTGGCTCAGCCGAAAATCTCGGGTGAGCTATTCCGTCGTATCGATAATCGCCACGGAGCACGGTGCGCCATGGGCAACCGTATTCGGGACGCTTCCGAGTGCGCGGCGAACCCCCTTCATGCCTCGATTGCCGACGACCACTAGATCAGCATTGACTTCGTTTGCCGTCTTAATGATCGCGTCGGCGGGGTCGCCTTCGACGGCGTGCAAGGTCGGCTCTATCCCACGATTCTTCGCGATGAAAGAGAAGGACTGAAGGAGCGCATCGGTCTCGCCGTCGGGACCGTAGTAGCGAAATGCGTCCGGCACGTTCTTATCCTTCTTCGCGTTCGCTACGAAGGCGGTCACTATATGGAGCTGGCCGCCCGACATCAGGGCCAGTTCCGTCGCGGCCTCAATTGCACGACGAGCGGTGGGCGAATCGTCGGCCCCAACTACCACGACTTTGAACACAGCGCCGATCCTTTCAAGAGCGACAACCAACGAGCGTCAAACGCCGAATCTGCCGTCGGTGTCGAATATTCAGACGTTAGCCGCAGTCGCGTCGTGGCGAAAAGTACGTTCGTCCAGTCGCCACGCGATCTCAACTACGACGCCATCCATTCAGCCGTCGGGGGTGCCGGAAGTTGCGATGGCGCAAGCGGACCGGCGGGCCACGTCTGCAAGTTCCGGGCTGACGGTTCTGGCGTCGTGGTGGCGCTCTCCGGGACGGCAATCTGAATCGGCGCCAAGAACGAAGCCGTCGTCGCCCACGGAAGAGCTGAGTCCTGCGCGGAGAAGCTATTGGGCGAGTACCAGTTAGCCGGATGCGTATCGTTGAGGAGTCCAATCTTCATGAATGTCGTCGCGACGAGTGCGGCGCAGTAGAGAGTGGCGTCACCCGATGAGATATTGAACTCGTGGCCAATGAAGTAGTCGAGCGCCATTTCCATCACGGTGCCAAAGGGCCGTCCTTCATACGTATCGACAACTGACTCCATCAGTGTCACGAGGTCGGACGGACGGGTCCAGTCAAGCTGCACGTAGTAAGGAATGTCCCCGTAGACGTTGTAGATGGTCTGTGTCGCTTCCAGCGCATCGCCGAGCTGCGCTCCCGGATGAATCGCCTTCAACGGATCGGGCGACTTGACCCACGGGTCGGCAACGATGCCCTCGGGAGCCTCCTGCCACATCAACGGAGGTTGGGAGGGGTCGGGCCGATAGATCATCGTGGCGTGCGAAAAAATGCCGAAAGTGAACAGTTCGATCCACTGACTCTCGGTCTTGGATCCCGAAAACAAAATGAGATCGCCGGTTTGCATACCGGGCTCAAGATCGGTCCACGGCGTTGGTGGAATTACGGGCATCGTTATCCTCGTTTCACTTGAACTACGTGTTTGGGAAGTCGAGTCGCCTTGGCGAGCGGTGTCTCACTATATCCTTCTCGTTTAATCTTGGGACGAGCGAATACCTGGTGGCGAGGAGGCGGCGTGGACACGACGGCCCTTCCGAACGCGTCGCCGGTCCACGAAGTCGACGTGGTGTTGCTCTTCACCGACATCGAAGACTCGACGCCGAAATGGGAAGCCACACCGACGTCGATGGCGCGAGCGCTGCAACATCACGACGAGATACTTCTGACCTCCATACGGCGCCACGGAGGATCACTGCTCAAGCACACGGGCGACGGAGTCGTCGCGAACTTTCAGGATGTTCCTTCGGTCGTGGAGGCCGCAATTGACATCCAGCGCCGACTCGGTGAAGAAGATTTCACGGACGTGGACGGTCTCAACGTACGAATGGGCATTCATACGGGTCGAGCCCAGGAGCGCGACGGCGACCTCTTTGGACCCGCCCTCAACCAGTGCGGACGAGTGATGTCGGTCGGCCACGGGGGCCAGGTCGTCACAACGTCGGCGGTCGCCAGAACGCTGATCGACCATTACGGCGAATGGTGCACCGAGACAGAGACGAGCCTGGTCGACCTCGGTGTCCATCGGTTTAAGGGCTTGGCTAACCCTGAACGCGTTTATCAAGTGACTCACCCCGATATCCAAGGGGTGTTTCCCAGTCCCAAATCTCTCAACGCACTCCTCGGGAACCTTCCGGCGTCTCTCCCGACTCTCGTGGGTCGCGAGAATCTGGTCGCGAACGTATCGGAGCTTCTCCGCGAACCCGGAGCCGTGACTCTGACCGGCCCAGGAGGAGTTGGCAAGACGAGCGTCGCTCTGCACGTCGCGCGAAATCTGGTCGATAGCTTTCCAGATGGAGTGTGGGTTGTCGACCTCTCGCCCGTCGTTGACGCCAATGGAGTCAGTACGGCAATTGCACAAACGATGGGAATTGCGCCCCGACTCGGACAGACAGTCGAAGAGACCTTGCGAGACGCCTTCGGCGTACGTCGAGCGCTCATCGTCCTGGACAACGCAGACCGCCCCCGCGACGGAACCCTCACGTCGCTGAGACAGGTGATCTTGCGCGGATCACAGGTGCGCGTTCTGGCCACGAGTTTGTCTCCCATCGGCATAGCCGGAGAGGTCCGTGTCCGCGTCGATCCGCTCGATCCTCCTCCGGGCGTCGACCTAAGCGATCTCGCTAGCGCGCAAAAGTGGCCAGCCCTGCAGCTTTTCGTAGAGCGAGTGCTCACCTCGTCCCCGGAGTTCGAACTCACCGAACAGAATCTCCCTTTCGCCGTCTCAATCTGCGAACACCTCGACGGCCTCCCTCTCGCGATCGAGCTAGCGGCAGCGAGGGCTGAACTACTCACTCTTGAACAGATTGCGTCACGCTTGTCGCGTCGCTTTCAACTGTTGCAGTCGCCCTCCATCCAGGACCATCGCCACAAGGCTCTCAGCACCACCCTCGAATGGAGCATGGACCTCCTGAGCCCCGAGGCGAAGGCACTCTTCATTCGACTCGGATCGCTGGCGTCAGGTTTCGACTTGGCGACGGCAAGTGCCATTGGAGACGGAGACGAGTTCGACGTCGTGAATCGCCTCGGCGAGCTCGTCGCCAATTCGATGCTCACCGCTCAGCCCGGCCTCGGGGGCGTTCGCTATCGCATGCTCGAGTCACTTCGCCTCTTCGCCGAGGAGCGACTCGACGATGACCTCGAGGCCGCCGCGATCCGACAACGTCACGCGCTGTACTTTGCCTCGTGTGCGGCTGAGATGCGAAGTCTCATGTGGGGGCCGCACGGCCTCGAGTCGGTCGATCGCGGACAGCGTACGCTCCCCGATCTTCGACGCGCTCTCGAATTCTTCTTGGGGAGTGACACGGACGTCGCATTGAAGATCACGACCGATCTTTACGCGTTGTGGATTCTCCGCGATCTCGCGGTCGAAGGTGAGCGATGGTTTGACGATGTTCTCGTCGCCCGAGGAGGTATCGACGGGGCGCTACCTACCTCCGCAGTCGTGGCCGCCCTGGACGACGCCGGAACGTTGGCGTGGATGATTGGCGAGCAGTCGAGAGCGGAAAGATACCTTGAGGCCGCCATTGACATGGCGTCGCAACTCGCCTTGCCCGGACCACCGAAGGCTCTGGTTCGTTTGGGCACCATTCGGATTCTGGCCGGCGAGATGGAAGTCGGTCGAACGATGTGTCGACTGGCCAGTGAACTCTCGCAACGAGCAGACGCTGAAACGCAGTTAGCCGTTGAGCGCACGCTCGGCGCGGTGCTCTCGCTGAGTGGAGATCAAGAGGAAGGCGAAGCCATGTGCCGGCGAGCCATCGTTCGCGCTCGCCAGACCGATCTCTGGCTCGCGTCGGCACTGACGAAT
>JBAQZL010000043.1:0-20121 GCA_049790955.1 Acidimicrobiales bacterium | reverse complement strand
ACTCTCCCCGACCACCAAGGCAATTGCCCTCATTGTGCTGGTCGTCTTGGTGGCGAATGGCATGTACGTGTTCGGATTCGCCAATAACGATCCGATCTCCTGGACCGCCGGTATATCGCATCACTTGTGCCATATCACGTGCGGGCGGCCAGCCATTGACCCCAATGTCGGCTTCGTCACCCAAACCCTCGGTCACGAAGCGGCCATGGACATTCTGCACGGTCACTTCCCATGGTGGACCTACACCCAGGGTCTCGGCCAACCTCTGGCCGGCGAGATGCAGTCGGCCGCGCTGTTCCCTCTCACGTTGCTGTTCGCCCTGTCGTCAGGGTTGGTGTGGTTCCACGTTTCTCTCGAGATCATCGCTGGAATCTCAACGTACTTCCTCGCTCGCCGGCTCTCCCTGCCAGTCTTCTTCGCCACCTTCGCCGGCATCCTCTTCGCGCTAAATGGCACGTACGCCTGGCTCGGGAACTCGGTCCTCAATCCCGTTGCTTTCATGCCGATGGCCATCCTGGGCGTCGAGATGGCCTGCGACAGTGCGTCGAGTGCGACCAAGCGCGGCTGGTACATCTTGGCCATCGGCCTCGCGCTCTCGCTGTACGCAGGTTTTCCCGAAGTCGCCTATATCGATGGTCTCTTCGTGCTGGCGTGGGCCATCGTTCGCATCTGGGGCGTGCCGATTGCGCAGCGCTGGCGCGCGCTTCGTCGTCTCGGCCTCGGAGGAGTCATCGGTGTCGTCCTGGCACTGCCGACGCTCGTTCCCTTCGACGACTACTTGAAGGTCGCCTACATTGGCAGCCACACGGCACAGTCGGACGGAGCGTTAGCTCTCCCTCACTTCGCTCTGCCCGCCTTCTTCGATCCGTACGTCTACGGACCAATATTCTCCAACACCAAGGTCGACGCCATGTGGGGCGGCATCGGCGGCTATTTCGGAACAGGCGTGTGCGCGCTCGCGCTACTTGGACTGTTCGGCATGAAGCAGCGCCGCCTACGGATTTTCCTGGGCGCGTGGATCGTTGTCGCGATGGCCGGAACCTTCAACTTTCTCGATTTTCACAAACTCTGGAATCTCATTCCCATCGTCAGCCGTTCATCGTTCGAGCGATACAGCACACCGAGTTGCGAGTTGGCGATCATCGTTCTCGCGGCCTTCGGGCTCTTCGACTTTACGCAGAACGTTCGCGCCAAGCGGCTCCTCACCACCACCTCGGGGTTCATGGTTCTGGTCGTCATCTGGTGTATCTACGAGGCCCGAACGTACAACGCGGGCATGACCTTTGGCACGCGCAAGATTCATTTCCTCTACATCGGACTTCAAGCCCTCCCCTTCGTTGTCCTGTTCCTGCTCCTCGTCTTCGGTCGACTTCACCGCTTTCGCTTTACGCCCTTCCTCCTCGCCCTTGTCGTGGTGGGCGAATCGCTGATTCTCTTCTGGATTCCGACGGTCGAGTCGCCCAAGCAACTCACGATCGACTACAAGCCCATCACGTATTTGCTACAGCATCAGGGTCAAGAGCGCTTCGTCGACTTCGCGGTCCTGTACCCGAACTGGGGAACCTATTTCGGCATCAACGAGCTGAGCGACATCGACCTGCCGTTCCCGAAGGCCTTCAAGAACTTCATCGAGAAAGATCTACGCCCCGGCCTCACTCCCGGCAACCAGTTCGTCGTGAAAGGCGGCTTGGTGGGTGTGGAGATCTTGGAGCACGCAGTCCTCAACCACATCAAGCAGTACGAAGATGCGTCGGTCAAGTACTTGCTCATGCCGAGCTCGGTAGTGATTCTGCCCGGCTTGACGAAGGCCGGCGTCACCGAGGTCTATCACGACCCGCTCGCGACGATCTACGAGCTGCCCAACCCGCGACCGTTCTTCTCGACACCGAGTTCGTCCTCGTGCACCGTCTCGAGCACCAGTGACAACTCCGCCACGCTGAACTGCCCGAGCGCCACGACGCTACTGCGCACCGAGCTCTCGATGAAGGGCTGGAAAGCCTTCGTTAACGGCAAGGAAGTGCCGATCACGACCGTCCACAAGGTGTACCAAGAGGTCTCGGTACCAACGGGCAAGTCCACTGTGACGTACAGCTTCTCGCCGCCTCACGAGCGCGACGCATTGATTGTCGGGTTCCTCGGCGGACTCTTCCTTATTGGTTCGTTCGTCAATGAGCGACGCCAGTTCATACCAACTCGCAAGCGCCCCAAGCACCAGTAACTGCCGCGCACGCGGTCGGCTACTTTGAAGTTCTATGGCCAAAGACACCGTCAACCCCGTCGACGAGATCGATCTCTCGAAGACAATGACCAAAGAAGAGTCCGACAAGCGTGTCACCAAGGCTCAGCATCGACTGACGCAACTCCGTCTCTTCAGCGCCGGACTGCTCGAGCCTCAGGCCGTGGGTCCCGGACTGGTCGTGCTCTTCGAAGGCTTTGACGCGGCCGGCAAGGGCGGTGCCATCCGTCGCCTGACGGTGAGCCTCGATCCTCGCCACGTGCTCGTGCACCCCGTCGGTCCGCCCACCGAGGAAGATCTTCGTCACCATTTCCTCTGGCGGTTCCAGGACTACATTCCGGGGCGCGGCGAGATGACCGTCTTCGATCGCTCCTGGTACGGGCGACTTCTCGTGGAGCGCGTCGAGGGCGAAATCACCGCCGACGTCGCCGCGCGTTCGGCCAAAGAGATCGTCGAGTTCGAGCGCATGTTAACTAACGACGGCGTAACGATCGTGAAGTTCTGGCTGCACATCTCGAGCGAGGAACAGCTGAAGCGCTTCAACTCGCGCGAGAACGATCCCTTGAAACGCTGGAAACTCACGCCGGACGACTGGCGCAATCGCGAGAAGCACAAGGAGTATCTCAGGGCGCTGCACTTCATGGTGGAAAAAACCGATCAAAAACACGCGCGCTGGGAGCTCATTCCCGCCGAGAGCAAGCACTACGCGCGCGTCGCCGTACTGGAGACGCTCATCGAGCGCTGGGAGCACGACCTCGCGCGTCGCGGCTACGAAGTTCCGCCGCCGCGCCACGGCGATTTCTTAAGTTAGCTGTCGCGACATGGCCCCATCTGAAACACTGAATCCATGACTGCTCGCTACGGCATCACCATTCCCTTCGAGGGCGTCACGCTGCTCGAGCACCGCGATTGGTTCCATCGCCTCGCCGACCTTGGGTACACCGACGTCTGGTCGGCCGAGGTAGACGGCGCCGATGGCTTCACACCGCTCACCGTGGCCGCGCTGAGTGAAGAACGTCTGAACCTCGGAGTCGCGGTCACACCTACATTCACGCGCGGACCCGGACTTCTCGCGATGAGCATCGCGGCCATGGCCGAAGTCGCCGGCGGTCGCTTCACCATGGGACTTGGCGCATCAAGCCAACCCGTTGTGGAGCGTTGGAACGGCATCCCTTACGAAAAGCCGTACCAACGCACCCGCGACGTGTTGCGATTCGTGAAGCGCGCTCTCGACGGCGAAAAAATCGACGAGGTCTTTGAGACGTTCGAGATTCACGGCTTCAAACTGTCGCGTCCCGTCATCAACCGGCCGCCGATTTTGCTCGGGGCGCTGCGGCCCGGCATGTTGCGCCTCGCGGGCGAAGAAGCGGACGGCGCGATCTTGAACTGGCTCGCGGCGAGCGACGTGGCGCAGTGTCGACGCGAAGTCGGCGAGAACAAGACAATCGCGGCGCGTCTCTTCGTCATTCCCTTGGAGGACGCCGACGCCGCGAGGTTCGTCGCGCGACGCATGATTTCGTCCTACCTAACCGTCAACGCGTATGCCGAGTTTCACCGCTGGCTCGGACGCGGTGACGCCCTGACGCCGATGTGGGAGGCCTGGGCTGAGGGAAATCGCAAACTCGCCAACGAGGTCATCCCCGACGAGGTCGTCGACGAGTTGGTGATTCACGGCTCCTACGACGAGTGCCGCGAGCACGTCGGGCGTTACATCGAGGCCGGTGTCGAGATTCCTTCGATCGCGATCGTGCCCTTCGGCGTCGATCTCAAAGATGCCGTCGAAGGTCTCGCGCCGCGCTAGACCTTCTCAGCTTCGAGGAATTCGAGCACGTCGGCAAATTTGATCTTCGCAGCGGCCGCGCGCGTCGGAATGTGGTCGGTCGGCACTTCACGCGCTTCGTAGCCTTTTAGGGCGTGACGCGCCACCGTTTGGCGGTGGACCTCGTCGGGCCCGTCGTAGATGCGCGCCGCGCGCGCCGCGCGGTACATCGACTCAAGGGGCATATCCGAGGAGTAGCCCAGTGATCCATAGGTCTGGATAGCCCGATCGATGACGTTGTGCAAGACGCCCGCCCCGTAGTACTTGATCATGGCGATCTCGTCGCGCGACGCCGAGGCACCGACCTGGTCCATCTTCCACGCCGCGTGCAAGGTCATGAGGCGCGCCGCGTGCATCTCAGCCTTGGAGTCGGCGATCCAGTTCTGCACGGTCTGCTTTTCGGCCAAGAGCGACCCGTGGGTGTAGCGACTGAGCGCTCGTTCGCACATCATGTCGAAGGCTCGCTGGGACTGGCCCAGCCAGCGCATGCAGTGATGGATGCGACCCGGTCCGAGCCGAGTCTGGGCCAACAGAAAACCAGATCCCTCGTCTCCGATGAGGTGATCGGCCGGTACGCGCACGTCCTCGTAGAGAATCTCGGCGTGGTTCCCGAACTGACCGTAGACGACGTCGGGGTGGTCCATCGCGCCCACGTCGCGCAGGATCGTCAGTCCCGGCGTGTCAACCGGCACGACGAACATCGACGAGCCCTGATACGGGTGCACGTCGGGATTGGTGACGGCCATCACGATCAAGATGTCTGCTACCGAGCCGTTTGTCGTATACCACTTGCGCCCGGTGATTACCCACTCGTCGCCGTCTCGTACCGCGCGGGTCTTGAGTAGTCGCGGGTCACTGCCCGCGGTATTGGGTTCGGTCATAGAGAATCCTGATCGGATCGAGCCACTCAACAATGGCGCGAGCCATCGTTCGCGGATGTCCTCGCGTCCGGTCATCTCCATCCCGGCCGCGAGAAGCTCCGCGTTCCCGCTGTCGGGCGCGTTGTTGCCAAAGACGACCGGTGCGTACATGGACTGGCCGAGGATCTCGTGCATGAGGCCGAGCTTCACTTGGCCGAATCCCATTCCTCCGAGCTCGGGCGGCAGGTGCGCCGCCCACAGACCGCGCGCCTTCACCTCTTCTTGCAGGGGCTTTATGACGGCAAGAATCTGGTCGTGTTCGAGCGAGAGTGTTTCGATCGGAAAGACTTCCTCGCGCACGAACTCGCGCATCCAGGCGAGTTGCTCTTCGTACTGTGCGTCGGTGGAAAAGTCCCAGGCCATGGCCCTCCTTATTCGAGCCCACTCTACGGCACTGAAATATTCACCCCGAGTGCCGACGCGTCCAACTGCCTACACTGAGTCAGAGATCGGAGTCACGTGGCAAAGAAGAAGAAATCCAAATCAGACAGGGCCGACCAGAAGGTGAAGATCGCGGTCGTCGACACGATGTTCGCCAGATTCGACATGGGAGCGGCAGCACGGCGCGAGCTCATGAAGTGCCCGGGGTACGGCGAGAAATTTGAAGTAATCAGCCAGACCGTGCCGGGCTTCAAGGACCTTGCGGTCGCGGCGAAGAACCTCATCGAACGCGACGGCGCGTCCATTGTCGTGGCTCTCGGCATGCCGGGATCGGCGCCGATTGATAAGCAGTGCGCCCACGAGGCGTCCTTGGGAATCATGCAGGCCCAGCTCTTGACGTCGACCCCGATCCTCGAAGTGTTCGTTCACGAAGACGAGTCCGACGACCCCAAAGTCTTGGCCAAGGTCTTCGACAACCGTTCGCGCGACCACGCTCGTAACGCCTACTGGATGATCTTTGAACCCGACGAACTCGCCAAACGCGCAGGCCAGGGCATCCGCCAAGGCTTCGCCAACGTCGGCACGCTGGAGAACAGTTGATTTGAGGTCCTTTGGCGAGTGGTTATGCTCGCCAGAGCCGCGTTTGTCAACCGAGGAGTAAGTCATGCCCGAAGCCGTCATCGTCGCCACCGCGCGTACCCCCATTGGTCGGGCCTTCAAGGGCTCGCTCGTCGACATGCGTCCCGACGACCTCACCGCCTTCATTGTGCGGGCACTTCTCGAGAAGGTCCCCTCCCTCGACCCGCACAGCGTTGAAGACCTCATCGTGGGTTGCGGCCAGCCGGCTGGCGAGTCCGGCTTTAACGTCGCGCGCGTCGCCGCTGTTCTTGCCGGCCTCGACGATGTGCCCGGCGTCACCGTCAATCGTTACTGCTCCTCGTCCTTGCAGACCATTCGTATGGCGGCCCACGCCATTCGTGCCGGTGAAGGCGACGTCTTCATCGCGGCTGGTGTCGAGACCGTGTCGCGTTTTGGAAACGGCGCATCCGATAGCGGCAACGCCATCAACCCGCTTTTCCACGACGCCATCGAGCGAACGAAGAGCCGTTCGGAAAAGGTCACCGTTCCGTGGACGCCGCAGCCGGGCCTTCCTGACATCTACATCGCCATGGGTCAAACAGCCGAAAACGTCGCCGAGTTCGAGAAGGTCTCGCGTCTCGAGATGGACGAGTTCGCACTGCGCAGCCAAGAACTCGCCGTCGCGCACCAAGAGAATGGCTTCTTCGAACGTGAGATCACTCCCGTCACCCTTCCCGACGGCACAGTGGTCTCGAAAGACGACGGTCCCCGCGCCGGCACAACGCTCGAGAAGCTCCAGAGCTTGAAGCCCGTCTTCCGAGAGGGCGGCACCATCACCGCCGGCAACGCATGCCCGCTCAACGACGGAGCGGCAGCCGTGGTCGTGATGAGCGACACGCGGGCCAAAGAGCTCGGCATCACTCCCCTCGCGCGCATTGTCGCGAGTGGCGTCAGCGGTCTCAATCCCGAGATCATGGGACTCGGTCCGATCGAGGCCTGTCGTCAGGCGCTTGGGCGAGCCGGCATGTCGATCAAGGACATCGACCTCGTCGAGATCAACGAGGCTTTCGCCGCGCAGGTACTTCCGAGCGCCAAACATTTGGAGATCCCGCTCGACAAGTTGAACATTCGTGGCGGCGCTATTGCCCTCGGACACCCCTTCGGCATGACCGGGGCACGCATCATGACGACGCTGTTGAACTCGCTCGAAGACGCTGACAAGCGCTTCGGACTCGAAAGCATGTGCGTCGGCGGTGGCCAAGGAATGGCCATGATCGTCGAGCGACTGAGTTAGGTCTTACCCTTCGCCGGTCAGTCGAGCGCCCGGGTCGTCTTCGAACGATTGGGCTTCCTCGTCATTCACCGGGCGCGCCTCGTCGGGCAACATCACCGGAATCGAATCGCGTACCTCGTAGGCCACGCGGAGTCGCGGGTTGTAGAGGACGTCGCGCGACGGCACGTAGAGGAGTGTCCCGTGGTCGACAGGGTCTTCGAGCAGGTTGAGAAGAAAGTTATCGAGGGCCATTAGGCGAGCTCCTTAATCATCGAAACGACTCCGTCGACGTGACGTCGAAGAGACTCATCGTCGCGCGCTTCAACGTTGAGTCGCAGCAGCGGCTCCGTATTCGAGGGACGAAGGTTGAACCACCAGTCTCCGTAGTCGGCCGTGAGACCGTCCAAGAGGTCGACGGCGACGCCTTCTCGTTCGAGACGGAGTCGAACGCGTTCCACCGTCACTGGGGCATTGCTGACCTCGGTGTTGATCTCTCCGGAACTGGCGTAGCGCTGAAAGGGCTTGGCGAGTTGTGAGAGCGTCTGGTCGGATTGGCTCAACAGTTCCAACACGACGAAGGCAGTAATGATCCCCGAGTCCGCGCGGTAGTTGTCGTGGTAGTAGTAGTGGCCCGAGTGCTCGCCGCCGAAGACCGCGCCAGTGTCGGCCATGGTCTGCTTGATGTAGCTATGCCCGACGCGGGTCCGAACGCCGACCCCACCCGACTCGGCGATGACTTCGGGCACGGATTTCGAGCAGATCAGGTTGTAGAGCACGGTTGCTCCAGGGTGGCGCTTTAGCATGGCTTCGGCCACCATGGCCGTCGTCGTCGACCCGCTGACCGGCTGTCCCAACTCGTCAATTAAAAAAACGCGGTCGGCATCGCCATCGAAGGCCAGCCCGACGTCCGCACCGGTTTCGAGAATACGGGCCTGAAGATCCACCAGGTTCGCCGGATTGAGGGGGTCGGCCGGGTGATTCGGGAACGTGCCGTCGAGTTCGCCGTACATGATGTCGACGACGAAGGGCAGCCCCTCGAAGACGAGCGGCACCACGAGTCCGCCCATGCCGTTTGCCGTATCGGCCACAATTTTGAGTGGGCGAAAGGTCGACACGTCGGCGAATGAGTGCACGTGGGTGACCCACTCGTTCGTGAGGTCAAGCCGGGTGTACTCCGCGAGCTCGCCCTCCGCCGGGGTCTCGTAGAACTCGTTGGTCAGGGCCTCAATCTCGACGAGGCCCGACTCGACCCCCACGGGCTTCGCGCCGGCCAGACAGAGCTTGATGCCGTTGTACGTGGCGGGGTTGTGCGAGGCGGTGAACATGGCTCCGGGCACTCCGAGGTATCCAGAGGCGAAGTAGAGAAAATCAGTGGAAGCGAGACCGCAGTCCACCACTTCGACTCCAACGGCGCGCGCACCCTTCGCGAAAGCCGCAGACAGCGACTCACCCGAGGCGCGCATGTCGCGCGCCATCACGATCCTCGGGGTCTGGGTAAAGGTCGCGAAGGCCGAACCCACCGCCTGCGCCACGCGCTTGTCCAGCTGATCGGGGTAGGTGCCGCGGATGTCGTAAGCCTTGAAAATAGCGGTCGTATCCACGGTTGCTGAGTCTACCGAGAGGGCTTTCTCCGACGCCGAAGAGTCATATAAAGAACGATGAGCCCCGAGATGACCGTGAGATCGCTCAGCGCGTTGCCGAGTGACAACGCCGGAGTGCTGGTGTAGTTGAGCGACACGGTCTTGGAAGTTGGCACGACCACCATGAGATTCGGGCTGACCCGATACGGACCGGTGGCGCCGGTCACGTGCCAGCGCGGATAGTACGAGATCTTCACCAACATCGGCACGCCGATGCGACTCACGTGGAAAGAGAGATCCTGCAGCCCGACGTGAACGTGGCTCACCGTCACCGACGGTAACGGAGCCGACTTCGTCATCGCGGTGACGCTCGACGCACGCGGCCAGCTGGCGGGACCGGTCTCGGCCGCGTACACGCTCTGCAGCGAGGGCGTCAACCACCACTTCTCGTTGGCGTTCAACCAGTTGTACTGCGAGGAGATGTTCGCGACCACGTTGGGCGTCGCCGTGAGCGCTTGGACCATGGGACTGTCTTTGATCAAATAGATCCGCCACTGCGCTCCGGGCGCGGGCCACGTCTTGGTCGTGGCGATGAGTTTGAGATCGGGGTCTTTCTTCGCCTGCGCAAAGACCGCGGGTGAAAAGGCCATGTAGTACTTCACGCCGAGCATCTGGAGGTGACGAACACCTTCAGCCACGTTGAGCGGTCCGTAATTGAGTCCGACCTGAGGGTCGCTCGGCGCGAGGCTGAGCTCGGACTGATCGAGGTAGTGATACGGCGTGGTCGGCGAGGACTCCATAAAGAGGCCCTCCATTGAATCCACGCAGTTGTCGGTCCAGTACGGCAAGATCATCAACGCTTCGGGTGTGCCCCAACGATTTTCCGACGAGCTGTACTCCCACATCGCACGACCACACCCGTAGCGCTTCGACACGCTTTCCATGGTCGTGATCAAATCGTGATACTCGGGCCAGGAGGCCTTCGCCTGATAGCCCGAGTAGTTCCACTGCGCCCAACTCGACACTTGGTTGCCGCTGGTGTCGAGGTGCAGATCCTTGGCGACGGCCGGAATGAGTCCGGGCACCGTCGAGCCCAGTCCGAGGACCGCGACAATGCACGTCGCCCAAAAGATGCGCCCTCGACGCCACGTCTGGTCAGTGGATGAGGACCTCGTCGGCGCGGGCGAACTTTCGACCTCTGGGATGTCTGCTCCAGGGTCGTATTCGCGGTCGTTCGCGTAGCCGATATTGTCGCCTTCGGCGTATCCGGGCGCCCAGCGATGACGCATTGGGGTGTAGCTCGCCCAGCGAGAGGCGAGATACCCGACCATCCAACCCGAGACCAAGTAGATGGAGATGAACCAGAAGGGAATGAGGCGCTGGTTCCAGATGGCGCTCTGCGGGTCAAGGACGAAGGCCCAAAACGAGAGAACCGTGACAGTAGCGAGCACCATGCCGAGACGATCGCGCACGATGAAGGCGACGACGATCGACACACACGCGAGAACGATGATCCAGCGGTCCCCGGCCGCTCCCCCGTCCGCGTTGAACCACCCGAGCGTGGAAAAGATCTGGTGGAGATTCGACACGTTGACGTTGGTGTAGCCGAGCGAGTCCGACAGTGACTGCGAAGTCGCAAAGGGAAAGAGCCACCACGCGGACAGTCCCAGCGAGATCACTCCGGCGCCGAGCGCAAAGCGCATCGGACGCGCGTAGTCGCCGCGCTGCAACGCCAGTTCGTCGGGTGTTCTCGGTCCACGGCGCTGGAAAAGCTCGAAGGCCGTCATGACGAGTATCGAGGCCAACGCCCAGCGCACGGCCACGAAACACGACACCACGGTCAGCGCCACGCCGAGAGCCGCAATGACGTAGCCGCGACGCGTGAGCGCACCTTGAACAATCCGGCCTATGGCGAAGAGCGCCAAGAGGATGGTGAAGATGATCGAGTACGGTGATTCGCGAATCGACAGGAAGCCAGTGCTGTTGGTCGTCGCCGCCGTATCGAAGAAAAAGGGCACAAAGGCGAGACACAGCAGTCCCACGCCGACCGCCAGCCGGTTCGGGCGGCTGTCGAGATCGTCGAGGTCGCGCCCAATCGCTCCTCCATTGCCGTAGCGGTACAGCAGTTCGACGACGAGCACCACCGCAACGGCGCCCAACGTAAAGAGCCAGGGCAACACGTGCGCGGCCAACGTGGCGCTAAGCGAAAGCGCCGCGAGCCAGTAGCCGCGACCCTCACGCATCCCGCGCGCGAAGAGTCCAATCGTCAGTAGCGCTAGAGCCAGCGAGAGCGAAAAGGCGTACTCGCCCGCCATTGTCGAAAACAGGTTGCCGCCGTCGATCGTGAACGTGGCGTCGAAGAGAAAGGGCAGCGTGGCGAGTGCCAGCGCCGCGGGAATGGGTCGCGGTGCGCGAAACAGTCGGCCCATGGCGTAGGCCGTGATCGGCATCAGCACCGATCCGAGTACCGTCGCCAATTTGAAGGCCACGGCGAAGCCAATGACGTAGCTGGCGAAGGTGGCGAGTACGTCGGGGAGGACGAAGTAGTACGTGTAGGCGGGAATGCCCGCGAACCAGCCGGGATACCACGGTGTGAAGTTGAAGGGATTGCCCGTTGTCTTGAGGTAGGCCGGCATCGCCAGGTGCGAACCGGTGTCGCCACCGGTCAAGAGTGTCGATGAGAAGACCAGATTCGGATGCAGTTCCCATATCGTGATGAAGATCACCACCGCGACGAGTACGGCGTCGAAGATTCGCTCGGTCGTCCAGAAAGCTTTGAAGCGCTCCATCAGTGACCCGAGCGTAGGTGGATGACCATGATGAAGGCCGTCGCGTTGAACGACGCGTGCGTCAAGTAGCTCGGCACGAGCCGCTTCGTGCGATACGCGACAACCGCCAGCACGACGCCGAGCGCCGCCAGGCCCGCGAACTCGAGTGGCTCGCCGTGCGCGAGACCAAAGAGGATCGCGCTGCCGAGGACACCGAGAACGACGGCGGTGCGACGAGTGACTCCGGTCACACCCTCGGCGATGGCGCGAAAGAGCACTCCACGAAAGAGCCACTCCTCAAAAAACGGAGCAAAGAGCACCGTCATGATGCCAATGAGGATGAAACCGGGACCATGTGACGCGGCGAAGAGATGATTCACCGGTTGATTCAGACTCTTGAAGTGAAAGGGTTCGTAGGCAAGATCCACCGCGTACTGACACGCGACACCGAGAACCACGTAGAGAAGATCGCTCGCGCGCGGGCGCCACTGGTCGGGCCACGGCACCAAACGTCCCTCGCGATAGGCGTAGATGATCGCCGCCGAGAAGCCAGCCCAGAGACCTAGTAGCCCGAGTGAGTTAGCCCACCACGGCGGGTTCGCTACCTTGGCCAGTGCGCTCAAGCCGCCCGGATAGTGCGTGAGAGCCACTCCGAGGGCCTCGAGCAACGAAGCGAGTATCTGTCCGGCTAAGAATCCGATAAAACCCGCCGCCACAATCGCCACGACGCGTGGGCGATCGTCCAGTGCGGGTACGGAGGAAGAACTCAAAGGGGTGGCGCTTTCGATTTTAGGTTTTGCACAGGCCCAAACGACTTCTCGTCGTTCACCTCTAGATTAGATACGTGGCTGATGCTCCAAACGATCAAAACGGATACAAAAAGTTTCTCCCAGGTGGCGAGAAGCCGATGGCGCCCCAGATGCGACGTCGAATTATCGTCATTGGACTGATCGCGTTCCTGCTCGGTCTCTTGATCATTAATTCGACTTTCTCGCATCAAAACATCAAGTCTCTGTCGTATTCGCAGCTACTGCGCGACGCGAAAACGAAGGACGGAGTCATTTCGGCGGGGATTAACAACTCCAGCGGCGTGATCACCGGTCAGCTCAATGACGGCACCAATTACAGCGCGAACGGCCCCGTGCCCGCACTCTCGCAGGAAGTCAATACCCTGCGGACCGACAACGTCACGGTTACCTTCGTCAATCCCTCCAGTCTCGCTGGGGAATTGCTGCCCTACCTCATCTGGATCTTGATCTTTGGAGGCTTCATCTACTACGCGAGTCGCCAAGCGCGCGGTCAGATGAACGGCATGATGTCAGTTGGTCGCTCTCGCGCCAAACAGTTCAACGAAGACCATCCCAAGACCACCTTCGCTGACGTCGCGGGATACCTCGGCGTCAAACAAGAGATCAGCGAGGTCGTGGAGTTCTTAAAGAGTCCCCTTCGTTACAAGACGATTGGCGCCACGATTCCAAAGGGCATCTTGCTCGTCGGGCCGCCGGGTACTGGTAAGACCATGCTCGCGCGCGCCGTCGCCGGTGAAGCGGGTGTTCCGTTCTTCTCGGTTTCGGGCTCAGACTTCATGGAGATGTTTGTTGGCGTTGGTGCCAGTCGCGTGCGCGACCTCTTTGCCACGGCGCGCAAGCAAGCTCCGGCCATTGTCTTCGTCGACGAGATCGACTCCATTGGCCGCAAACGTGGCGCGGGGTTAGGCGGCGGTCACGACGAGCGCGAACAGACGCTGAACCAGATGCTCAGCGAAATGGACGGCTTCGAACCCACCGAGGGAGTCGTCGTCATTGCCGCGACCAACCGCCCGGACGTCCTGGACCCGGCTCTCCTTCGTCCGGGTCGCTTCGACCGCCAGATCGTCGTTCCCCTCCCCGACCTCGAAGAACGCCTCCCCATTCTCGAAGTGCACGCCAAGGGTAAACCGCTCGATCCCTCGGTCGACCTCATGATGGTCGCGCGCGGAACTCCCGGCATGAGCGGCGCCGACTTGGCGAACCTCGTCAATGAGGCCGCCCTGCACGCCGTGCGTCGCAACTCAGCCACAATCTCCATGGAGGACTTCGAGTCCTCGCGCGACCGCGTCCTCATGGGCCAAGAGCGCGACACCATGGTGCTCCAAGACGACGAGCGTGAGCGCATTGCCTTTCACGAGAGCGGCCACGCGCTCCTCGCCTATGTCCTTGAAAAGACCGACCCACTGCACAAGATCACCATCATCCCGCGCGGTATGGCGCTCGGTGTCACGATGACCCTGCCCGAAGAGGATCGCCACATCATGGCGCGCCAGCATCTCGAGGACTCACTGTGCATGCGTATGGGTGGACGTGTCGCTGAACTCCTCGTCTACGGCGACCTCTCGACGGGCGCCGCGGACGACCTTCAGCGCAACACCGAGCTGGCCCGTCGCATGGTTCGCGAGTGGGGCATGTCCAAAGAGATCGGGCCGATGGCCTGGGGATCCAACAATCAGGTATTCCTCGGTGAGGACCTCATGCACACCCGTGACTACTCCGACCACACGTCCAAAGTGATCGATGACGAAGTCGAGCGGATCCTGCGTGAGCAAGAGTCGCGCGCGATTGAAGTCCTTACCCTTCACCGTCGCGGTCTCGAAGCGCTGACGCGCGCGTTGCTCGAGGCCGAGACGATTGACGGCGCCGAGGCGGCCAGACTGATCGACGAAGCGAACGGCGAACCGGTGCACCCGGTTGGCACCAAGACGGTCAGCGCTCTTTCGGCCGCCAGTCGCGCCGCTGCGAAAGAGGCGGCGAAGGCTCCGGCCGCCAGCGTGCCCGTAGCGCCGACCCCCGCACCTGCGCCGACGCCCAACTGGCAGCCGCCGACGCTACCTGCCGTCTAGCGGCGCCACCACGTACAGCCCACGAGGACGACTCGGGAGCGTCAACGTCACGATGGCGCTCGGCCGCGATGACGTCACGAGGTACGTCCCGGCAGGACGAGTGAGTGGCACCGAGATGAGCGCCGCGAGCGTGGTGGTGGATCCACCCGCCAGAGAGATTGCGTTGGTCGTGACAACCTTGCTTTGCGACGTGGCGCCATACGTTGTGACATGGAGCGTCACCGAGCGTGACGAGATATTGGTCACGCTCGCCGTATCGAAACCGAGACCCGAGAAGTCGCGCACGACGTAGGACTGCGTCGGCTCCTGGGGTGACGACAGCGCGATCCAATTGCTTTCGCCCGTCGCGAGCCCCGCAACGACGGGCACGTTCGAGTGCAGGCTCAAACTCGCGTAGCCAGCGACGGGAATGGCCGGATTAGGTGTGATCGTGATGTAGCCGGTCGTGAACGGCGCGAGAGTCGTCGTCTGTGGGGCAATTTTGTAGTTTCCGAGCGACACGTCAACACGTACGTTGGCCACGTGGTCGTTGGGGTTGGCGAGACGAATCTCCGCCGTCGCACCGTTAGACGTCGTCACGGCCGGGAACCAGGACTCGTCGTTGGGGGCGCTGACCCCTGCGTCGAATGACGTTGTGCCGAGCGAGTCCTGCACGCCGACGATCGCCAATGAACCGCGCACCACCTTCACACCAACTCCTAAGTTGGACGTATTCACGACGTCGCGTCCGAGGTCGATCTCATCTTGGGCGTGAGCGGGTACCGATACGCCCTGAAGATCTTCCGGCGCGGAGAATCCATTCGCGCCATAGATCGAGACGTTCAAGACCGCTTCGGTGTCGGTCGGATTGTAGAGACTTAACGAGGCGTCTGAGCCAGTCACCGTGTTGAATCCCGCCGCGTACCAACGGGTGACCCCTAGTGAGGTGCACGGCACGGACGCGTTGCCCTGGATCTCGTCGGCCACCACTCCTCCGCCACTGATCTGCACGGCCACGCCGTACGTCGTCGCCTCCGTAGTCACGTGGCCTGACTTTGTGCGATGAGTGACAGGAGCGTCGACGAGCCTCGGCTGGACGACCTGACCCTCGTGCGCCGCGAGTTCCACGGTCCCACTCCAAGTCTTTCCGAGGCTCGAAACAACCGAGACGTTGGCCGTGCGCGCAGCGTCCGCGGTGTTGAAGAAGGAGATTCGGCCCGGCGACGCGCTCGAGAGTCCCGTGCAATAGAGCGCCGTGGATTCTGCGTTGATCGAGACCGATAGTCCATTGGGCAACGCCGAAGGATTCGTTGGGTGGTGAAGGGTTGTGACGTATCCCGTCGCGGCGAGGAGTATCGCCAACACGACGAGCAGTGGAACGCGGCGAAGGCTACTCATCGAGGCTCGGCTCTTCTCGCGGCGTGACCCGACGGCGCCGACCGGTGAAAAGCCACTCGAGTCGATGAATCCATCCAAATCCGAGCCAGACAATGGCCCACATGCCGAGCGTGAAGAGCGCGACCAGACCATTCAGTGGGAATTGGTGCAGGGTCAATTTACCTTCGAGCGTCGCCGGGGTGGTCGCCACGGAGTAGTACGGAGTCCACGTGTCGTAGGTCGAGCGCGGTGCGGGCTGTCCGTTAACGTCAAGCGCGAAGGCGCCCGCCGGAGCGAGTCCCGCCACAACGGTCGATCCGGGCGTCAACGGTCCCGAGTTCGACGTCGTCGAGAAGATCGGCGCCAACGTTGTCGAGCCGGGCATCGAGGCGGCGACAATGCCGTGGAACAGCGAGTTGGAAAAGACTTCGACCGACTTCGTCTTCAAGACGAGTGACAGATCGCTCTGATCGTTCAACGCCGTCGCGAGGACGCCGGGAGCACTGCGCAGGGGAACGCTCTGCACTCCGGGTAGCTCGGGGGCGCCCGAGTTCATGAGGACAATGGTGGAGATCCCCGCCGGCGCCAACAACTCGCCCAGACGCACCGTGTGTCCCTCCATCGCGCTCGAGACGTCTTGCATGATGACGTCACTCGTGCCCGAATCGGGAGGGCTGAAGAGCGTTGACCCGCCGGGCAGCCCGTCCATGGAGGTGGCCGCTTCGAGGCCGGGCGCCACGGTCCAACCCGCGAGGGGCATCACCGACGGGTCACCGAGCCAGAGCACGCGATATCCGCCCGCGTTACTGGGCGCCAAGGTGTTGAGAGACTGAGCCACACTCGTCGTCGGCAGGTCGAAGCGGCCGCTGCCGAGACTTTGCAGGAACGGAAGTGCTGCCACGACCAGAGTGACGAGCGAGAGTACGGCGGCGACTTGACGCCATCCGAATCCTGCGTCGCGCAGGTCGTGTTCGAGTGCACCGATGCCGAGACCAATCAGCGAGGCCAACGTCACCGCGTAGAGGGCGAGCAGGACGTCGAGGTCCGGCGAGAACGAACCCAGCCAGTGGCGAGAGACCAGACTCGCGAGAATCAAGGTCAACGCGGCGATGGTCGCGAGTTTCGTCGCCACGCGGCGCCGGTCGCCGCGACAGAGAATGAGCGCGAGCAGGGCCGCCGCTGGCAACAGCCATCCCCACCAGGTTGCGCCAAAGGCACCGTCGACATCGCGCAGCAAGAGCGAAAATGACGGTACCGACCACGGTCCGCGAGGTAGACCGAAAATCTCGAGCGAGCGACGCCCGGCGATGAAGACGTCGACTGTCATGGGCAGAAGGAAAATGGCGACGTTAAAGACCAGCGAGCCGAGAAAACGTGTCGACCCGCGAAAGGCGTTCGCGGGGTCGGGCTCGAAGAGTCGCGACAGCGCCACGCCCACGACAACAAGGACCGTGGCAACGAGCGTCGAGGGCGCCATCGCCGTGGCCAGAGCGACGATCATGATGAGCGTCATGCGCTGGCCGGACTCCGTGGTGCGCCATCCGTGGTGCCCAAAGGGCACCGGTTCGTCGTACGGTTGGCGGCGAAAGCCCGGCACGTCCATCAACTCGAACACTCGTCGCACGATGAAGGGCAGACTCGCGACAGCCATCAACACGTCGACGCGCCCCTGACCAATCGAGTTCAGGCCAAGCGGCATTGCCGCATACGCGAGCGCCCCGACGAGGCGCGCGCGATTCGATGCGCGATCCTTCAGCAGCTTTCCCACGCCATACGCGCCGACGGGCACGGTGAAGATCAACGCGAGACGCGGGAGCGCCCCCATGCGTCCGAGCACGAAGGTGCCGGCAAAGGCGAGGACGCCGTAGCCGGGCATGCCGGGAGTGCCCGTGCCGACACCGTTCGACGACCACGACGCAAAGAAGTGACGCCACGTTGACCACCACGAGTCGAGTGGTGCGAGCCGCCCGATGAGTGGCAGATGCATGGCCACGAGATTGCGCGAGCCAATGAACCACAACAGAGCGGCGATAACGACCAGCGTCGCCTGCGCGCGAAACGACGTCATGATGCGCGAGGGACGCGTGCGAATCTCGAACTGTTCGCTCTCGGCGATCTCGTCGAACTCTTCGTCCTCGGAGAAGGCGGCGGCGAAGCCGACTCCCGCCTCTTCGCTCTCCATGATCTGTTCGTGCTCGCGTGTCACTTCGGCGGGCAAAATCCCTCTCGCCTTGTCGTAGCCCTCGCGCGCGAGAGTGACCACGAAGTGGCGAAGGCGTACCGCTCCGCCGATCTGGAGGCGGTGCAACTCACTGTCCGAGAGAACCCGCAGCGCGTTCAACTGTCGGCGGCGTTGACGCACGCGTCGACGATGCTTCACCAGCCAGCGCCACGAACCGGCGATCGCGCCTGCCCGATCGGTATCGCCTCCTACCAGGGCTACTGTCACCTCGAACACGTCAAGCACCATCAGCATCGCCAGCGTCCACCAGGCCGTACGACGATGCCAGCCCGATGCCACCACTAAGAGTTGGTGTCGGCGCTGCAAATCACGACGACTCGCGCGCCGCGCGCCGAGCGCGCTCGTGGCACGTTCTCCGGTAGCGATGGTCTCGCGATGGGCAACTTTGGCGAGCGGAGCGACAACGATGCGCGCACCCGCCGATTGCGCCCGCCAGCAAAGGTCGAGGTCCTCACCGAGCAACGTAATCAGCGGGTCGAAACCACGCAACGTCGAAAAGAGGTCGGCGCGTACGAGGGTGACCCCTCCGGGCGCCACGAAGACGTCTCGCTCGAGGTCCTGTTGACCGTGATCAATCTCACCCAACTCGACCCGTTCGCGCACGACGCCAAAGCGGTCACTGGCTTGACCCACGTGCAGCAGGACTAGGGGATCCTCGTACGCCACAAACTTTGGCGTGACGATGCCCGCGTTCGCGCGAAAGGCCGCCTCGACCATCAACTGCACGGCGTCGGGCTCTAGTCGCACGTCATCGTGACAGAAGAGGAAAAAAGCAGATCCTTCGACCATGAGGGCCGCCTCGTTGCACGCTGGTCCGAATCCTCGGTTCTCCTCCAACACGCGTACGAATGCGTGCGGCGCCACGGAGGCCACACGCTCGGCTACGTGAGCGGCGTCGCCGTTCGCGACGACCAGGAGACTCAACTCCTCATAGTTCTGACCCGCTAGCGAAGCCGCAGCGGCTTCGAGACCCGGTCCGGAGCCGGTGGTGACGATGACGGCAACAACGGCCGGAGCACGGGAGTCCATCAGTTCTACAAGGCTACTGGCCTTCGAGGAACGTGTTGAGCGCCAACAACAAGCAAATCATTCGAGAAATAAAAAAGTCTCTACGTCTCGCGACGTGTGATGAGATCGTTCACGACATCGTCAAGGGTCTGGTGCAATGGAATCTCTGGTGACCAACCAGTCGCCTGATGCAACTTCTCAAAGCTGCCGCGAAACACCGGAATCTCCACCGGACGTAGTAGCGACGGATCGATGACGAGCGCGACGTGTGGCGCAAGTCGCTCAACGAGTTGCGCGGCAATGTCACTCAATGCCACGTCGTGGCCCGAAGCGACGTTGTAGGCCTCACCCGAAACCCCGAGAGTCGCGAGGAGGCGATACGCGCGCACAACGTCGCGCACGTCACTGAAATCGCGACGCGTTGAGAGGTCGCCCACGACAATCTCGTCGTCGCCGCGCTCTACTGCGTCGAGTAGCCGTGTCACCAGCGCTGGCACGACGAAGGTGGGCGACTGGCCCGGCCCGAGATGATTGAACGGTCGAGCGATCAACACGCGCTGGTTGCGTAGGCGAACCGCCTCGCGCGCGACGTGTTCGGCCTCAACCTTGCTCGCCGAGTACGGGTTCGCCGGAGCGACACGAAACGTCTCACGTAGCGGTTGGTCCTCGGCGCGCACGATTCCGTAGACCTCCGAGGTCGACACGACCACCGTCGTCGACGTGGGGACCGCTTCATACGCGGCGTCGAGCACTCGTTGCGTACCGACGACGTTGACTCGAGTGAACTCGTCAGCGTGATCCCACGACTCACCGACGTGCGTCAGTGCCGCAAGGTGATATGTCACGTCGGGGTGAAACCACTCGAAAACCTTTCGCATGCTGAGTTCGTCAGTGACGTCACGTTCGCGGTCGATGCCGTGGACTTCGTCACCGCTGTCGCGAAGATAACGAATGAGGTGATGCGCGACGAAGCCGTCCGATCCGGTAACGAGAGACCGCATTAGCTCACCGCCTGCTCGTAGGCCAGGAGGTGTTGGTCGACGCACGAGTCCCACGTGAAGATCTCGGCTCGAGCGCGCGCGCG
>JBAQZL010000042.1:0-1614 GCA_049790955.1 Acidimicrobiales bacterium | reverse complement strand
GGGCTGGGTCACGGCGGAATATGGCATGCTTCCCCGCGCCACCCTCACCCGTACCCCGCGCGAAAGCGAACGCGGCAAAGTTGGCGGCCGCACCCATGAGATTCAACGCCTGATCGGCCGCAGCCTGCGTGCTGCCGTCGATTTGAAAGCCCTGGGCGAACGCACCATCATCCTGGACTGCGATGTGCTGCAGGCCGACGGAGGCACGCGCACCGCCGCCATCACTGGCGCAGCGGTGGCGCTGCAAGTCGCCATCGATCGCCTGGTCGCTGCAAAAACTCTGGCCTTGTCGCCGGTCCGGCACCTCATCGCCGCCATCAGCGTCGGCGTGGTCGATGGCACGCCGCTGCTCGATCTCGCTTATGAAGAAGACGCCCGCGCCGATGTCGACATGAACGTGGTGATGACCGGTGCCGGCGATTTTGTCGAGGTACAGGCGACCGCGGAACATAACACCTTCTCCCGCGATCAGCATCTGGCACTGCTCGATCTGGCAGCACGGGGCACCCGGGAACTCATCCAGGCGCAGCAGGCCGCACTTGCACACCGTTCGTAACCCGTAACTATGACGCCCATCACCGCTTCCCTTTCCTTCGCCAGCGTAAAATGAAGGCGATGACGTGGAAGGGATGAACCTGAGAAGCGTGAACCTGGCCTTCAGGGCCGCAACCATCACAGATCCCACAAGATAAAAAACCAAGGAGTAAGACGATGAAGCTCACACCCGGCAAATTGGCCGGCATGAAAGCCCTCTCGGATGAACGCGGCGTCATTGCCGCCGCCGCCATGGATCAACGCGGTTCGCTGCAAAAGTCTCTGGCCAAGGAAAAAGGCGCGCCCGTCGACGCCCATGCACTGACGGAATTCAAGATCCTGGTGACAGAAGTTCTCACCAAACATGCCTCCGCGATTCTGCTCGATCCCGAATACGGACTGCCTGCCGCCCAGCACCGCAACGGCAAGGGTTTGCTGCTGGCGTATGAGAAGACCGGGTACGACGCGGCCACACCCGGCCGTCTGCCTGACCTGCTCGATCACTGGTCGGTGCGCAGAATCCAGCGTGAAGGCGCCGATGCGGTCAAGCTGCTGCTCTACTACACCCCATTTGAGAAGAAAGAAATCAACGACGTCAAATATGCCTTCACCGAACGCGTGGGCGACGAGTGCCGCGCGCACGACATCGCCTTCTTTTTGGAAATTGTCGGCTACGATGCCGAAGGCGGCGATGAAAAGTCCTTAGCCTATGCCAAAAAGAAGCCGGAAATCGTGACCCGCGCCACGGCCGACTTCTCCGATGACAAATTCGGCGTCGACGTCCTCAAGATGGAAGTCCCCATCCAGATGGAGTTTGTTGCCGGCACCAAAGCCTTTAAGGGCACCGCTGCCTACACCAAAGAGGAAGCGCTGCAGTTGTTCCGCAAAGCGGCGGAAGCTTCCGCCAAGCCGTTTATTTATCTTTCTGCCGGCGTCTCCAATCCAGTCTTCATTGAAACCCTGGAACTGGCGGGCGAGTCCGGCGCCAAATTCAACGGCGTCCTCTGCGGCCGCGCAACCTGGAAGGACGGTATCGCCGTCTATGCCAAGCAGGGCGCCAAGGCCTTTGAAAATTGGCTG
>JBAQZL010000041.1:0-59334 GCA_049790955.1 Acidimicrobiales bacterium | reverse complement strand
GTCCTCACCAACCGATCGGGGCACGTTCTCCGACTAGAGCTTGTGGCTCAGATTGTTGTAGTGCTCACCGACCAGCGGTTCGGTGTCATCTTCTCAAAAGGCGATGACCCACACCATTAGATTGTTGAGGTCGGCTCCGCGAGTTGAACCCACACCTCGACGTCATAAGGCAGGAACCGAACTGTTGACTGTCTGATCCGCAGGATTCGCACAGCAGTATTTGTTGGTACTCGTCCTGAGATCTAAACGCTCTCATTATTCGCTGAGATCCAGAGACCAGCCAACGCGTGGAGAGTCTCTTTTGTGTGCTTCATTCGCTCGGCACCGACAATTGACACGAGACGCGCATCGACCTCTTCACACGTGCGATATACCGTCTCCGACGCGGCGCTTCCGCGCTCCGTCAGAGTGAGCAGCATCCGACGTCGATCTTCGGGATCTACCGACCTCTGGAGGTAGCCTCGAATGACGAGGGTGTCGACCAGTTGGCTGGCCCTTTGCTTCGAGAATCCGATGTCTGCGATGACGTCGCTGAGCGCGGTACCTTGGGCCTCGATGAGCCCAAGAACGTATCCGCCGTTCGCGGGCATGTCGTTGAATCCCGCTTCGGCCAGTGCATCGCGGATGAACAGGCCATACACGCCGCGGCCCGGGCGCAGCATGACCGGGAGAACCACTTCAGGACCAAATTCATGCTCATGTTCTTCAGACATGGGCCAAATCATATAGTCAATTTATACGACAGTCAAGATATTTGACTATCAATAAATCATGGGGTTTGCGACTACGACGTCGGCAATTTCAAAGCAACGAGAAACTGTCGCGCGACGGCGAGTTGACCATTCGAAGGACGTAGCGCCAAAAAGACGCGAAACTCGCTCTTGGCGAGCGCCTGGTTGCCGGGAGTCGAATCTGCGATGATCGCGTAGTACAGCCGCGCCGCAGCGTTTCGAGGACCGTAGGCGATGGCTTCGCGAAGATCTTTCTCGCCAATCGCCACCAGCGAAGGATTCGTGTCTTGACTGCCGGCCGAAAAATCTAGCCAACCGGTCTCGGTGAGCGCCGAGACGTTCTTCGGGTCAAGTCCGAGTGCGCCTTCGTAGGCGGCGAGCGCCGCCGACACGTTGCCGTCCGCGACGTCCGCCTGCGCCTCCGTCAAGAGCTGCGTGACCTGTTGAGAGTTGGACAGTGAGACGTTGCCGGTGATTTGGGTGCCGGCTTGACGCAGTTCGACGGAGGACCACAACACAATGATGATGACGGCGAGAAAGCAGAGCAGTCCGATAACCAGAAGCGATCGGCGACGATGCCTGCTCGTGCGCTTCCCCGAGGACTGAGTGATCTCACTCAGTTCCTGGCGAACGCGCGCGAGTGCCAGCTCTTCACGCGCCTCGATCGTGGCCGCTTGGATCGCGGTCAGCTCTCCGGCCGCGAGTTCTCGCCGCGCGTCGGCGAGTGAGGCTTCGCGAAGGACGATTTCGTCGCGCAACTGCTGCTCGCTTTGCCTCATCGCCGCCGCCTGGCCAAGCGAATCGAACTTCCCACAAGCAACAAAAGGCCCGCGATGGGCACTGCCCAAAGCAACACGCCGAGGCCCGAGGTCGGTGGACTGAGCAATATGGACGTCCCGTACGCCGCCTCCAGCGACGTGAGTATCTCGTTGTCGGACTGACCGGACTTCACTTTGGCCGCAATCTCGTGGCGCACGGCTACGGCTGATGTGGCGTCGCTCTCAGCGACCGAGAGATCGTGACAGGCCGGACAACGCACCAGTGTTTCGAGGTGCGCAATACGCGCCGCCTGGTTCGACGGATGCGGGTTCAGAGCGACGGCGATCGCCGCCACCGCCACGAGTGCCACACACCACACGGTGAAGGACTTTAGAACTTTCATGCCGCGGATGCTCGGACCTCGGCGACGGCATCTTCGAGCTGCTTCGTGCTGACGGGTCCGATCAATGTCGCTTCGACGATGCCGCGCGGGTTGATGATGTAAGTAGTGGGCGGGGCCGTCACGCCATAGCGATTGGCGATCTCTCCCCCGTTGTCAATGACCGAGGGATAGAGCGACCCGTAGTACTTCGCGAAGGACTCTGCGGCACTGACAGGGTCGCTGAAGACGACGCCGACCACGTCGACGTTGCGATTTCTCTCCTGCCAGGAGAACGTCGAAAGGTTAGGGGCTTCACTCTTACAGGGCCCGCACCATGACGCCCAGAAGTTCACCACCACAATCTTGCCGAGGTCGTTTCGAATGTTGATGGCAGCCCCGCCTCCGAGGCGCGCACCCGACAGCGCCGGCGCCGCTTTGCCGAGGAGCGAGGTGTTCTCTTCGCTCGCCCCAGTCACCGGTTTGCGCGTAGCTAGGAAGAGCGAGAGTGCGACGACGACCGCAATTGCCACCAACGACGTGATCATCACCGAACGTTTCACGCGCCAGCCTCGTCGCCGTAGCGCCGACGAAAGAACGTCAAGGCGCTGCCGAGTCCGATGATCAGTCCCCCGAGCCACAGCCACGCGAGCAACGGCTCGACCGTGACACCAAGCACAACGGAGCCGGACGGCAGATTATTCTCCACCTGCGCGCCCGAGGTATTCCCGTTTCCGCCCACCGCGTCGAAGGTGACATAGACGTCGCGCGCCAGATTCGAGTCGATGGCGGGCGTGCCTACGGTGGTGCCACCTCGCCCGTTGAACGTCGTGACGGCCGGCCACAAGCGATGACCGTCCACGTCGACGCGTAACTGCGTCGCCGTCTCGAGTGGGTCGGCGACGTTGCGAAAGCCGGTGAAACTCACGAGCTGACCATCGACCACCGTGCTTTGACCGGTCGCCAACGTCACTTCCGAGCGCTTGACGTACGTCGTGGACGTCACAATGCCCAGCGCCAAGATGACGACGCCCAGATGGACGATCATTCCGCCAGTCGAAGGTGAGCGCAGCGCGCTTCGCCACGATCCGCGCCGTATCGCCGCCACCAGAGAACCGCGCAGCGTGCGAAGGGCCGCGCCCGCCGCCAGAACCGACAGGAAGACGGCGGCGACTTCAACGGGGCGTCGCACGTGAAGTGCGAGCAGAATGACGACTGCGACGATGGCCGCCCACGCGCTTACGCGCATGCGTCCCCAGAGCACCTTCGCGTCGGCACTTCGCCAACTCACCAGTGGCGCAATCGCCATCAAGATCAGCAACACCACGCTCATGGGAGCCGCGACGGAGGCAAAATACGGCGAGCCTACGGTGACCTGAGTGCCGTTGATGGCTTGATAGAGAAGGGGAAAGACCGTGCCCAGCAGGACAACGATGGCAAAACCCACGAAGAGAATGTTGTTCGCGACGAAGAGACCCTCTCTCGAGAGTGGATGATCGACACCGACGGGTGCGCGCAGTCGATCGCCGCGCCACGCGAGCAGTCCCGCGCCAAGGACCACCACGACGAAGAAGAGACCAATGAGAAGAGGACCGAGCGTGCTCGACGAGAAGGCGTGGACGCTCACCAGAACGCCTGAGCGGGTGAAGAAGGTTCCCAGGATGGTGAGCGCGAACGTCGCGATGGCCAAAGAGAGATTCCACACTCGAAAGAGGCCACGACGGTCTTGGACGATCACCGAGTGGATATAGGCCGTTGCCGTCAGCCACGGCAGTAGCGCCGCGTTTTCGACGGGGTCCCACCCCCAAAAACCGCCCCAACCGAGGACCTGATAGCTCCACCACGCACCGAGCACGATTCCGAGCGACAGTGCACCCCACGCGAGAACGGTCCAGCGACGTTGCTCGAGCGGCCATCGTTCGTGCACTCGTCCGGTGATCAGCATCGCGATGGCGAAAGCAAAGGGCACGCTGAAGCCCACGAACCCGAGGTAGAGCAGCGGCGGGTGCACCGCGACGAGTGGGTTGTCTTGCAAGAGCGCGTTGGGGCCTGCGCCTTGAAGCACGTGCGCGGCGTTGTGCAGAAAGGGGTCCGCGGGACCCATCATCAACAGCGTGAAGAACGCGCCAATCGCAAAAAGCACCATCGCGGCCCAGCCGACAACAGCTTCAGACTTGTCGCGTCGGTAGTAAATCAACACGCCGAGCGTTATCGCGGTCTGCAAGAGAACCCACAACATGAGCGAGCCCTCGAGCGCCGACCAGAGACCCGTGATGGAATATAAAAGTGGCGTAAAGGTCGCGTTATTTTCCGCGACATAGGCAAGACCGAAGTTGTGAGTGATGAGCGCGAATTCCATCACGCCAATCGCCGCCGCAATTCCCACGACCGAGAGGCCGGCCCACCAGAGGGCACGCGAGGCGCGGTGGCGCCGAATGGCCAGCGCCTGCTCCACGAATCCTCCGGCGGCACCGACGAAGCAGATGTAAATGGCAGCTCGTCCGAGCCACGTCAAGATCATCGAACCGTCCCGTTAGGGGCCTTCACACGCTTCGGGTGTGCGGCGATGTACGACGCCGTATGTTTGACAATTATCTGCGTCGCAACGAACGTGTCGGACGTCTCGCTGGTGAAATGACCATCGACGACAACGGGGATGTCCGACTGAAAGAGCTGCGGCGGTGAGCCGTGCGCGTCGACGAAGACCTTTTTATCGCCGCCGGTCATCCAAAACGACGCGCCGCGCGACGTGCGGTCAATCGTGTGCGGCTTGACGACTCCTTCCAAGCGAAAGGTCTCGGTGCCGAGTTTGGCCCGCGAACTCATCGCCTGGTCGATCGTTTCGAAGTAGTTGAGCGAGTGCAGGAGACCCTGACTCAACAGAGCCAGGACCGCAAGCGCAAGAACAGACAGTACGCCAATGGTGCGCCACCGTCCTCGACGCTTCGTGGGCGGCGCGGCAACGGGTGTGAGATCGAAAGTGTCCTCAGTGTCCGGCACGACGTCCTCGCCACCAGATAGACAGCGCGTACAGCGCCAACCCCCCAAAGGCGAAGGAGTAGCCGGCGGTGACGTACCCCATTAGTGGACTCCCTCACGACGACGTTGCGCGAGAGCTTCGTCGAGTGACGCGGCGTAGCGCTGATCGCGCAGAACTTCGAGGCGATAGCGCGCGCGCAGCAACCAAAAGAACAGCAAGGTGAAGGCGAAGAGGCTGAGGAACAGCGTCCACAGCATTGAGCCGTGCACGAGGAAGTTCCCGTTCTGAGTAAACACGGTGGCGCCCTGGTGCAGCGTGTGCCACCAGTCGACCGAGAAGTGATCAATGGGAACATTGATCGCCGCGATGATCGCAAAGACCGCACTACGCCGTGCACGAAGTTCGGGGTCGTCGTTCGCTCGTCGCAGAGCCAAGTATCCGAGCGCAAAGACCAGCATGATGGCGGTCGAGGTAAGTCGAGCGTCCCAGGCCCACCAGACACCCCATGTCGGGCGTCCCCAGATCGAGCCAGTGATGAGGGTGAGCGCTATAAAAACCGCGCTCACTTCCATGGCGCAGTAGGCAATGCGGTCCATGACGGCCGATCGCGTGCGCTTCCAGAGATACAAGCAACTGGCGATCACGGAGGTCCCGAAGGAGACGTAGAGCGCCACCCAAGCAATGGCCGGGTGCACGTAGAGGAGCCGGACGAGATTTCCCTGGATCCGGTCGGGCGGTGTGACCCATAGTCCGAGCCAGAAGGTGAGCGCCAGCAACGCGAGCGTGACCGGTCCGAGCAGGCGTTGGGAGAGCTGTTTTATCATGATTCCTCCAGAACACCGTAAAGCAGAATGCCAATACCGAGGTACGCAACCAAAGCGACGAGGGAAATTAGCCACCACTGCCAGAGCGAGCCTCCGTGCAGCGCATCGCTGTACGAACGTTCGCCGGCGATCAAAAGAGGTGCGAACGCTGGAAACGAGAGCACGGGCAACAAAGTGGCCGGTCCTTGGCCGCCCCCACTGAGCGCGCCATACAACGTCCCGGCCGCGGCCAAGGCGGCGAGAATGACCAGCACGCTTGGTAGCGCCTCGGCGCTACCAACAAGGGCCGTGTGCAAGAGCAGCACGGCACCCGCCAGCACCACGATCCCGGTGACCCACAGCTCCACCGCGAGAGCGAGGGCCTTGCCCAAAAAGACTCCGGCGGGGTCGAGGCCGAGAGTCGCGACCGACGTACGGGTGCCACTAGATCCTTCGATCACCTGGGAACGATTGATCATGAGCAACGTCACGAGCAGCATCACTAGATAGAACAGTCCGGGACCCGCGCTGGAGTGGCCCGCGTGAGTAGGACCGAGGGCCAGTCCACTGAGCACTAGGGCCATGACGCCAAAGGGCAGCACCTGCCACAGAAGCACTCGACTTCTGCGCTCGATGCGCAGGTCTTTTCCGGCGACGAGAAGAGCAGTCCGTATCACGAGCGGTCACCGACGACCAGGCCCCCAGCGAGCGTGATGGTGCGCGGTGAGAGTGATGCTGAGCGAAGAGGATCGTGCGCGCTCACGATGACGGAAGCTCCGCTCTTGATGACGTCACCAATAAGTTCGTCGAAGAACGTGCGGCCCTCATCGTCGAGGGTGGCGTAGGGCTCGTCGAGCAACCAGGTCTCCGGTCGGCGAAGTAGCAACCACGCGAGCCCGAGTCGGCGGCGCTGACCCGCGCTGAGTCGCTTGGCCGGCGTATCGGTGCGACTGGAGAGGCCAACGCGTTCAAGCACGCGAGCGATTTCGTCGGTGGGGCGACCGAGTGCCTTCGCGGCGAAGGTCAGATTTTCTTTTGCGCTGAGATCGTCGTAGAAAGAGCCATCGTGACCGAGCCATCCCACTCGTCGGCGCAAATCGCGCCGGTCACCCGTGCGAAGATCAACGCCACTCACGACACCGCTACCGCTCGAGAGAGCTACGAGTCCTCCCAGCAATCGCAATAAGCTCGTCTTTCCTGCGCCGTTGGCACCGGTAACGACGTTGAGTGTGCCCGTCTCGAGCTCGAGAGTAACTCCACTGAGTAAGGGAAAACCATCAGTAAGGACGACCGCGTCGCACAGTTCGACGACCATCGTTGGACTACTCATGAATGCGGGCTAATGCTGCAGCGCTTTGATGTCGGCGTCCACCATCATCTCAATCAAACCGTAGAAATCGGTCTCGCACTTCCAGCCCAGCGTGGTGTTGGCCTTCGTCGCGTCGCCCACGAGTAAGTCCACTTCGGCCGGTCGTATGAATGCCGCGTCAATCGTGACGAAGTCTTCGTAGTTGAGGTCAGCGCAGCGAAAGGCCACGTCGCACAGTTCACGAACCGAGTGGGTCTTACCAGTTGCAATCACGAAGTCGTCGGGCGTATCGCGCTGCATCATGAGCCACATGGCCCTCACGTAGTCTTCGGCGTAGCCCCAGTCGCGCTGTGACTCCAGGTTGCCCAGGCGCAGTTCAGTGTCGAGGCCAGCTTTGATACGCGCAACGCCGTGAGTCACCTTGCGCGTCACGAACTCGATACCGCGACGAGGCGACTCGTGGTTAAACAAGATGCCGCTCGATGCGTGTAGGTCGTAACTCTCGCGGTAGTTCACGGTGATCCAGTGTCCGTAGACCTTGGCGACGCCGTAGGGGCTACGCGGGTAGAGGGACGTCATCTCGTTCTGCGGGACGCTTCGAACCTTGCCGAACATCTCTGACGAGCTGGCTTGGTAGAAGCGAATCTCGGGGTCGACGATGCGAATCGCGTCGAGCATGCGGGTCACGCCGAGCGCCGTGGCCTCTCCGGTTAAGACAGGCTGAACCCAAGAGGCTTGCACGAAACTCTGCGCCGCGAGGTTGTAGACCTCGCTCGGGCGATAGTCGCGCAACACGTTGATCAGCGACACCTCGTCCATCAGGTCGCCCGACACCAGGATCAGGCGTTCTTGAATGTGGCTGATGCGCTCAATGTTGACCGTGGAGCTTCTGCGCATCAATCCGATGACTTCGTAACCTTGCGCGAGGAGCAACTCGGCCAGGTACGAACCGTCCTGGCCGGTGATACCCGTAATCAGAGCGCGCTTGGGCACCGAACATTCCTCCACAGCAATGGCAAGACGGAGGTCATTGCCTCCACGAACTCTACTACTGGGGCCTTTGGAGCTCTTCTCGTATCCTGGACCAGTGTCTCGCCTCGTAGTTGTCAGTTTCCGCTTGGGTTCTACCGACGGCGTGAGCATCGAAACGGTGAAGTGGATCAACGCGTTTCGTTTACTGGGTCATGAGGTCTCCACTCTCGCCGGTGACGGTGACGCCGACGTCGTGATGAGTGAACTGGCCATTCGGTCGTCGAGTTCGCCGAACCTTGACAAGGTGTCCGAGGCGCTCGCCGAGGCGGATCTCGTGGTCGTAGAAAATATGATCTCCCTCCCACTCAACGTCGCGGCCCGTGATGTTCTCTACCGCGCGCTCGATGGTCGACCCGCGCTTTTTCACCACCACGACCTCGCGTGGCAACGCCCGGAGTGGATCAACGAGCCGCCGCCTCTGGATCAGCCCATGTGGCGACATGTCGCCATCAACGAACTTTCGCGACAAGAACTTCTCGCGCGAGGTCTCGACGCGACGACCATCTACAACGCCTTCGAACTCGATCCCCCGCACGGTCGGCGCAACGAGACGCGACGCCAGCTAAGACTCACCAACGAACGACTCCTGCTCTTGCCGACACGCGCTATTCCGCGAAAGAACGTGGCGGGCGCGATCCGACTCGCCGAAGAGCTCGACGCCGTTCTCTGGTTGCTCGGACCGGCGGAGGATGGGTACGGACCCGAGCTCGACGGGCTGTTACGGGCATCTCGCGTCGAAGTGCGCCGTGGCTTGACAGAAGGATTCGAGATCCACGACGCGTACGCCGCGAGCGATCTCGTTGTCATGCCCTCAACGTGGGAGGGATTCGGTAACCCCGTGCTCGAGTCAGTGACGCACCATCGGCCCCTCGCCGTCTTCCCTTACCCGGTGCTCGAAGAGATCCGGGCGTTCGGATTTCGTTTTTTCGATCTCACGGACGTCGCTGGCGTCAACGCCTTCCTCAACCAGCCCGACGTGACGCTCCTCGAGCACAACGACTCACTGGCGCGTCACTATTTCAACGTCGCCGATTTGCCGGGACGCTTAGCGCCCCTATTGGAGACGTGGGTCATCAAGTAGGGACAACTAGTCTTTCGGTGATGGTCCTAAATGACGAGCGCTCGCCCCAAGGCGAACGTACTCCCCAGGCAGAGCGCCGCGATCAACTTCTCCTCGTAGCGCGAGCGATCTTCGCCGAAAAGGGCTTCCAGGCGACCACGATGGACGACATCGCAAAGGAAGCAGGCTTTACCAAGCCCATCCTGTACCAGTACTTTGAGTCGAAGACCGAGCTCTACCGCGAGATTGTCAATCAGACCGCCCAGAAGTTGATGACGTCTCTCCGGACGGCCGTCGCAGAGGTCGAATCGCCGCGCACCAAAATTGAAGTGGCTTTTCGCGTCTACTTCGAGATGGTTGTCAGCGAGACTGACGCCTTTCGCATTCTCTTCATTCACTCTCACGAGGGCGAGACGCGAGGCGACCTGCGCGCTGTTGAACTTGGATGGGTGTCGTTCCTGGAACCGTTGATTGCGGTGCGCATCAAGCCCGACCACCGTCGGCAACTCGCCGCGGGCGTCGTGGGCATTGCCGAAGGCGCCGCGACCGCGTGGCTTATCCAACAAGAGGGAAAGGGTTGGCCCACGCCAACCCCCGGTGTCGCAGAGCGGCTTGCCTCTCGTAGCGCCACTCTCGCGTGGGGTGGTCTGCGCAGCGTCGAACTCGACTAACGCCAGAGAGCCGACACCTTTACGCCCTTTACGAGGCGAGAAATTTTTCCAGTTGTTCCACCACGAACCGATGATCGTCGACTTGGGGCAGACCCGACACCGCAACGGTGCCGACACAGCCGGTGCCGGCTACGAGAATCGGAAATGCGCCGCCGTGCGCCGCGAAACGGACCGGGTCAAGTCGGTGGGCGACGTTGAAGTCGTCATCTCCGTCGGCTCGTGATTGACATCCGACGTAGTACGAAGAGTGACCAAACAGATCAACGACAGCGCATTTACGTTCGAGCCACGCGTCGTTATTAGCCGACGATCCGGGAAGCGCGCTGTGAAACATCCGCTGTCCGTTGCGACAAATAGAGATCGCGATAGGGAGTTCTGCCTCAAGTGCAGCGCCGCGCATCGCAGTTCCGAGGGACCACGCCGTTCCGTAGTCGAACGAGGAGAAGACGAGTCGCTCCTCTTCCAAGAGAAGTGATGCTAGGAGTTCGTTGTTTGTCATTAGTGCAGGCAATTCTAGGGCGACGAATTACGGTGTCTCAACGAGGGTGGCGAAGGCTTGGGCCATCTCCCAAAGTTGCGACGCGCACGCGTTGTACGCGGCTTGATCACGACCGGCCGGATCCTCGACGTCGAACGCGGCGTCGGGTTCGAGCAACGCCACGATGGTGACTTGGTCGACGAAGGAATCGTCGAGTGGCGCGTCGCGCAGGAACTGGCCGAGCGAGACGGTCTTCAATCTCGACTCGGGATATCGCGAGCGCACAAACACGACATGCGCGGCTTCGCTGGCGAGGATGACGTCGCACCAGTCAACGTCGTCTCTCGTGAGCTGGTGTCCGCGGTGAGATTCGAAGTGGTGGCCGGCGAGTTCGGGAAGCTGAAGCAACGCGTCGCGCGTGCGTGAACTCATTGCGCTGCCTTCGGTGACGTGCGTGCCCGCAGTGCGGATTGACCAATCTTCGTCGGTCGCTTCGGCGAGAGTCGTCATCATGTAGCCGAGCATCACCGAACGCGCGGCGTTTCCGGTGCACAAGGTGAGGATGTTCAACGACACGAATAGACACCATATCGGCAGATATTCGACACAAAAAATGATTGTGTAACGCGCTGTGGGTTGCGAGGACTGCTCTATGGCAATGATGCCCACCCAATCAAGGAGACTTATGAAACTACGTCCCATCTTTCGCGCCGCCAGCGCGAGCGCACTCGTACTCGGGCTCGCTCTCGTCGCGGCCAACAGCGCGAGCGCGTCGACCCCACGAGGATTCAACGGGTCAGATTCGCAATCCGCATTATTTGTTGAGACTGACGCGAGTGCGGGCAACAGCGTGATCAGCTATCACCAGGCGAGCGACGGCACCATCTCTCTCGCCGGCACGTATTCAACCGGTGGCCTCGGCGCCACCGCCGCCGGTGCGACGGCAGACCCGCTGGCGAGCCAAGTCGGGCTTCTTCTGGCCAACAACGGCGCGGATCTTCTCGCGACCAACCCCGGAAGCGATACCGTGACGGTCTTTGCGGTTGACGGCACGCAGCTGCGGGTAATTCAGAAAATCTCCAGCGGAGGGCTCTTCCCCGATTCAATCGCGGCCAGCGGTCGCTACGTCGCGGTTGCCAACGCCGGTGGCGCAGGATCCGTCGCCGAATTTGAGTGGGTAAACGGCGGACTAGCTCCCCTCGCGGGCCAGGTCCGTTCGCTCGGACTATCCAACACCACGCCGCCCGACTTTCATCACGGCCCGGGTGAACTCGCCTACACCCCGAACGGACAGCACCTGATCATCACGACCAAGTTGTCGACGAACGCGTACGACGTCTTCTCGGTCGGCTTCAACGGTGCACTCAGTAGCGCTCCGGTCGTGACGCCGGCCGTCAACGCCCTACCGTTCTCCTTCGTCTTCGACGCCGCCGGCAATGTGGTCGCGACCGAAGCGTCGAACAGCTCCGCAACGACGTATCGGGTCAACGCGAACGGATCGCTCACCTCGCTCGGCACCGTTAGTGACGGCGCATCGGCGCTGTGCTGGATTTCGGGCTCGAACGGCTACTTCTTCGGCTCGAACGCGGGTAGCGGGACGGTCAGCTCCTTCAGCGAGAACGCGAGTGGCGCACCCGTGCTCGTCAACGCCACGGCGGCCACGGCGCACGCCGGTACGACCGACTCCGTCGTCTCACCCAACGGACAGTTCTTCTACGTCGAGAGTGGTGGTGCAGGTACGATCGACGCCTTCGCCATCGGAGCCGGCGGGACCTTGACTCCCATCGAGACGCTCTTCAACATCCCCGTCGCTTCCGAAGGACTGGCGATTAGCTAAGTAGGTCAACGACCGCGGGGCCTCGTATGGGGTCTCGCGGTCGTTGCGGAAGAACAAAGCCCCGACCCGCTCTCTGTCGAGTTATTTGATCTGTACGCCGGATATCGCCCGCGCCACGATCAGCCGCTGAATCTCGCTGGTGCCTTCAAAGATCGTGTAGATCTTCGAGTCGCGGTGCCAGCGCTCGACCGGATAGTCGCGCACGTAGCCGTATCCGCCCAGGATCTGAATCGCTTCTTCCGTGACTTTGACGGCGGTCTCACTGGCGAAGAGCTTGGACATCGAGCCTTCGCCGCTCGTAAAGGGCTTCTTGGTCGCGGCCATCCAGGCCGCTCGCCAGATAAGCAAGCGCGAGGCATCGACGCTCATCTTCATGTTGGCGAGCTTGAAGGCGATGCCTTGGTTTTCGATAATGGCCCGTCCAAACTGCTTTCGCTCTTTGGCGTACTCGAGCGAATACTCATACGCCGCCCGCGCGATGCCGAGAGCCTGGGCTCCGACCGCGGGGCGCGTGGCTTCGAAGGTGGCCATCGCCGCTTGGTTGGTGGCTCGCTTGCCCTCACGAACTCGCGCGAGCTTCTCATCCAGTTTTTCTTTGCCGCCGAGCAGGCAGGCACCGGGTACGCGACAGTTCTCGAGGATGACTTCGGCGGTGTGGCTAGCGCGGATTCCCATCTTCTTAAACTTCTGGCCCATGGAGATGCCGGGCGTGCCTTCGGGCACGATGAACGAAGCCTGTCCCCGACTTCCGAGCTTGGGGTCTACGGAGGCCACGATGACGTGGATATTCGCGATGCCGCCGTTGGTAATCCAGGTCTTCGTGCCGTTCAGAATCCATTCATCCTTCGCCTCGTCGTAGATGGCCCGCGTGCGCAGTGACGACACGTCGCTACCCGCGTCGGGCTCAGATACCCCAAAGGCGGCGAGTTTCACGTCGTCGGGGGTTCCGTAGCACTGCGGAATCCACTCGATGTGCTGTTCGCGGGTCCCATTGGACAAAATGGCCGCCACTCCGAGACTCGTGCCCATGAGGGACATACACAGACCGGCGTCACCCCAGGCCAGCTCCTCGAGGGCGATCATCATCGACAGTCCCGTCGGGTCGGCGACGGCGTTCATCATGAAGTCAAGCCCGTAGACGCCGATCTTCGCGGCTTCTTGGATAAAGGCCCACGGAGTCTCTTCGCGCTCGTCCCACTCGGCGGCGATGGGGCGCATCTGCTGTTCGGCAAAACCGTGGACCCAGTCACGCAGGGTGACCTGATCCTCGTTGAGTTCCATTGAAAAATCGCTCATCACGTACCTTGACTCGAAAAGTTACTTGCTAGTAACTAACGGTACCGTACGCGATGGGACAAAAAAACAACCGCCGCCCGAAGGCGGCGGTTGTCGTTATACGAAGATGTGGTCGTTAGTTGAGAACGACGCGCTTCGCCAAGGGACCGCGGTCGCCAGGTTCGATGTCGAACTCTACGGCCTGTCCTTCGACGAGCGTCTTTCGCCCATCACCTTGAATCTCCGAGTAGTGAACAAAGACGTCCGGTTGGCCATCGACAGCGATGAATCCCCAACCCTTCTCGTCGTTGAACCACTTGACGGTTCCTGCAGCCACTGTGGGCCTCCTTATTACTTTTTACTTCCGGAACTCCGGTTTTGGGAGGGAACCACAACGGCAACCTCACAAGTAACGCTACTTGGTGGGTGCCGGACATAACAAGAGGAATTACGGACTCCGTATAACAGTTCCTGAGGGTCCATCTTCCACGATCCAGCCCCGATCCTCGAGGTCTCGGCGTATCCGGTCGGCTTCGGACCAATCCTTGGCCGCCCGGGCCACGTCACGCTCTTGCACGAGGCGCTCGCTCCCGGCGTCCACCACCTGGGTGCCCGCCAACAAGGTGAGCCCCATGGCGCCAAAGAGAACATTGATGGACTGGGCCAGACGCCGGGCCGGAATCTTCTGACCATCGTCTGCGGCAGCGTTGGCGGCGCTCACCGCCTCGAAGAGTTCTCCGACGGCGGCAGGAGTGTTCAAGTCGTCGTTCATTAGGGTGACCACTCGTTCATAGAGCTCGAGCGACTCTTCCTCCCAGGCGTGCGCCGAGGCCAGCTCGAAACGCTCGCCCCCGAGGACCGGTAGTTCAAAGCGGCGCGCCAACGCGTCGAGGCGCGCCAACGCGCGTTCGGCGTCGGCAATGGTGTCGCGGGTGACTTCGATGGGCGAGCGGTAGTGCGAGCGAAGAACAAGGAGCCGGTACGCCCGCGGGTCGGTGTGCTCGAGCAGCTCCGTCAGAGAAGTGAAGTTGCCGAGCGACTTGCTCATCTTTTCCCCGCCGACCATCACCCATCCGTTGTGGTCCCAGTGGCGCGCGAACGCCTTGTGCGCCGCGACGGCCTGGGCTCGTTCGTTCTCGTGATGAGGGAACTTGAGGTCGAGCCCACCGCAGTGCAGGTCGAAATCTTCGCCGAGCAGATCGAGCGACATGACCACGCACTCGGTGTGCCAGCCCGGCCGGCCGTCACCGAAGGGGGCGGGCCAGCGAGGTTCGCCGGGCTTGGCGTTCTTCCAAAGGGCGAAGTCCAGAGGCGATCGCTTTTCGTCGTTGGCCTCTACTCGCGCCCCGGCCCGAAGACTATCTAGGGGTTGACCAGCCAAAAGACCATAATCAGGGACGCTCGAGACATCGAAGTAGACCCCGTCGATCGTGCGATAGGCGACGTCGCGCTCGAGGAACGACTCGATTAGTTCCACCATCTGAGGGATGTAGTCGGTCGCGTGAGGAATATCGTCGGGCTCGGCCACGCCGAGGCGCCCCATGGCTTCCCACCACTCGTTCTCGTACTGCTTCACGACGTCGACTTCGTCGCGCGACTCAGCCTGGGCGCGGGCAATGATCTTGTCGTCGATATCGGTGATGTTGCAGACGTAGTGCACTCGCAGCCCCTGAAAGGTGAACCAGCGCCGCGCGACGTCCCAGACGAGAGTGAATCGCCCGTGTCCGAGGTGCGGCAGATTGTCGACCGTGGGGCCGCACACATACATGGAAACCCGCCCGGGGCTTCGCAATACGAGGTCACGAACCTCGCCTCGGGCCGTGTCGTAGAGGCGAATCACTGTTCTAAACTACGCCAACCATGCCTGAAGCTTCCACGCCCTCCACCCACGCAGTCCCCGAAAAGCCCACGGTGGACGGCCTGGAGGCGACCTGGACGGCCCGCTGGGATGACGAGGCCACCTACGTCTTTGACCGCACGGCCACGCGCGAGACCGTCTTCAGCATCGACACCCCTCCCCCCACAGTCTCAGGGGAGCTGCACATCGGCCACGTCTTTAGCTACACCCAGGGCGACGTGGTGGCCCGTTTTTGGCGTATGCGGGGCCGCGACGTCTTTTACCCCATGGGTTGGGACGACAACGGTCTACCGACTGAGCGACGGGTCGAGAACTTCTACGGGGTGCGCTGCGACCCGAGTCTCCCGTACGACCCGGAGTTCGCCCCTCCGGACGCACCCGCGAAGCAGAAACTCGCGATTTCACGGCGAAACTTCGTCGAACTCTGTCATCTGCTCACGAGCGTCGACGAAGAGGCATTTAAGGCCCTGTGGCGGTACCTGGGCGTCAGCGTCGACTGGAGCCTCGAGTACACGACCATTTCCTCCGAGGCTCAAGCCATCAGCCAGCGAGCCTTTTTGAACATGCTCGAGCGTGGCGAGGTCTACTCCAGCGTGGCCCCCACCCTCTGGGACATCGATTTTCGCACCGCCGTTTCCCAGGCCGAACTGGAAGACCGCGAGCGCCCCGGCACGTACCACCGCGTGGCGTTCGCACAGAGCGACAACGACGGCACCATCGAGATTGAAACCACGCGACCCGAAATGCTCCCGAGCTGCGTCGCGCTGGTCGCCCACCCCGACGACGAGCGCTACAAGCCATTCTTTGGCTCGAGCGTCATCACGCCGCTCTTTCACGTCGAGGTGCCCATCCTGGCCCACGAGCTGGCTGACCCTGAAAAAGGTTCCGGCATCGCGATGATCTGCACGTTCGGCGACACCACTGACGTCACCTGGTGGCGAGAGCTGAAGCTGCCCACGCGAGCACTCATTGGCCGTGACGGGCGCTTTCTCCCGGCCGACTTCTCCTCCGACGAGTTTCCTTCGACGTCGCCCGATGAAGCGAACACCCTGTACGGCGAGATCGAGGGCGCGACGGTCAACCAGGCCCGCGCTCGCATCGTCGAGGCCTTACGCGCCTCAGGCGGGCTCATTGGCGATACCCGCGACATCACCCACCCCGTCAAGTTCTATGAGCGCGGCGAGCGACCCCTTGAGATCGTGACGTCTCGCCAGTGGTTCGTGCGCACGCTCGAACACCGCGACGAGTTGCTTCGCCAAGGCGAGGAACTGCACTGGTACCCGGACTTCATGAAGCACCGCTATCGCTCGTGGGTGGAGGGCCTCAACGTCGACTGGAACATCTCGCGTCAGCGATTCTTCGGCGTCCCCTTTCCCGCGTGGTATCCCCTCGACCAAGACGGCATCATCGACTTCGACCGGCCAATCCTCGCACCGGTCGAGGACTTGCCTGTCGATCCTTCGAGCGACACACCCGACGGCTTCAACGAAAACCAGCGCAACCAGCCGGGCGGCTTTGCCGGGGACCCCGACGTCATGGACACCTGGGCCACCAGCTCTCTCTCACCGCAGATCGCGGGCCACTGGGGCAGCGATCTCTTTGATCGTGTGTTCCCGATGGATCTGCGCCTCCAAGCCCACGAAATCATCCGCACCTGGCTCTTTTCGACAGTCGTGCGAAGTCATCTCGAGTTCCAAAGTCTTCCCTTCAAGAACGCTCTCATCTCGGGTTGGGTGCTCGACCCCGACCGCAAAAAGATGAGCAAGTCCGTGGGCAACGTCGTGACACCGATGCCCTTGATCGAAAAACATGGCGCAGACGCGCTGCGCTACTGGTCGGCTTCCGGCCGTCCGGGTGCCGATACCGCGATCGACGAAGGTCAGATGAAGATCGGTCGACGCCTCGCGATCAAGATGCTGAACGCGTCGAAGTTCGTGCTCGGACGACTTGACGTTGACGAATCGCTCAGTGCCAGCGACGTCACGATGCCCCTCGACCTCGACGTGCTCGCCTTGCTGGGTGACTTGGTGAGCGAAGCCACGAAGTCCTTCGAGCACTACGACTACGCCCGCGTTCTCGAACGTAGTGAATCGTTCTTCTGGTCGTTCTGCGACAACTACGTCGAGCTGGTGAAGACCCGCGCGTACGGCGAGGGCGACGCCGCGGCCACGAAATCGGCCAGGGCCACGCTTCACATTGCCCTCTCGGTGATGCAGCGACTCTTTGCGCCCATCTTGCCCTTCGTCACCGAAGAGGTGTGGCGCTGGTGGCACGACGACTCGGTGCACCTGTCGCCCTGGCCGACGCTCGACGAGCTCGGCCCGCTTGCCGAGAACCCCGGATCGATCTATCAACCCGTCTGCGACGTCCTCGAGGCCATCCGCCGCGAGAAGAGCATGGCCAAGGTCTCGCAGCGCGCCAGCGTGGCGCGTCTCGTGGTTTCGGCGCCCGCTGAGTTCGCCACGGCGCTGCGCTCCAGCGCCGCCGACCTGATTGCCGCGGGCAACGTCGAAGAGTTCGTCGTGGACGACGCCAGCGAATTGACCGTCGAAGTAACGCTCTCAGAAAGCTAAGACAGTACGAGGTCGGACGCGGACTCGCGCACGACGACCCCGTCTGTTGTGACCTCGTAGAAGGCGAACTGCTCCCAGGACAGCGCGAGCGCCCGCGCACTCTCACGGGTGACGTTGGGCAGCGCCACCCCCATCTCATCGGGCCACTCGCCACGCAGATCGCGACCACGCGCCTCGTGGTATTCAATGTGGCGAGCAGTGAGAAACTTTCGCAAGTCGCGTCGCCGGGTCTCGTTGTCATCGGGCGTAAGAACCTGCGAAAACGGATTGTCCGAGGTTACGACGAACAGCGATCCATATTCGGCGGCCCCGTCAAGGACGTCGATCCACTGTCCGCCACGCTCAACCTGCAACTGCGTCGGAGGAACCTGATAGCTCGCGATGAGCTCCGTCGTAAGTGGAGGTCGATCCCTCGTCACCGATTCTGCGAACGCCACGGCAGCGCGCGTCGTTGCTGAGGTGCGAGGGCTGGCCGTGAGATCAAAGGCGTGTTGGGTGAAAGGCAACTCCACGTAGTACAGCGGCGCGAAGGCGACGGCGCGGAACTTCGTCACGAAGGCGCGCGCGACATTCACTTCGACCAGCGTGTCGTTGGTCCCCTGGACCACGAAGAACGGCGGCGAGTCGGACTTGATGCGCTCGTACGGCGAGAGCGCCACGTAGAGGGGCTCGTTGCCCTCGTAGGGCAACTGCACGACTCGTTGGGTCAGCAGCCGGCGCAGCGCCCGACCGAGCCCGCGCCAGTGTGCTTCGTCACCCGACATTTCGAGCACTCCGTAGAACGAGAGTGCACCGCGTACCGACCAGTCCGAAAGTTCGGATAGCTCCTCGGGCCGCCACGTCGAATCGTCGGCGCTCAGCGCCAATAGCGCCGCCAGGTGTCCGCCGGCCGACCCGCCGGCCACGACCACGCGATCAGGGTCTCCCCCGTAGGTCGCGATGTTCTTCTTGATCCACCCGAGCGCCCGCGTCACGTCTTCAATCTGCGCGGGCCAAGGAAAACGTGGAGCTAGCCGATAGTTGATCGCGACCACGATCCACCCGCGACGCACGAACTCGTGCAGCATGGGCCGCCCCTGCTCGCGCTTGTCGCCGAAGGTCCAGGCTCCGCCGTGTACGTAATAGATGACCGGCGCGTTTGCGGGAGTCGTCGAGAACCGCCAGACGTCGAGACGATGCCGTTCCAGGGGACCGTATTCAATGTTCTTGTGCAGTCGCATGTCGCGCGGGTGCAGAGGAATCTGCAGAGCCGTTCGCCACCAACGTCCAAAGACGTCGTCGCGAGGTCGCCCGATCGTGAGCGGGCGGTCGGGAGACCTCGACATCGCGCGACGCACGACCGAGCGAGAAAGAAAGAGGATCACGATCAGAGAAAAGTTCTCAAGGACCACCAGGCCCGCGAGGCCCAAGTCGAGTGCGCTGAGCCAGTGGGTGGTCGGCCAACCCCACCACCACAAGACTCCGAGCAGCGCGAGTTCTAAGGCGATGCCCTGGCCAGCCAGCTCCCCGGCGGCCCAGCCCACCGGATAGGCCAGGGCCGCGAACAGGCCCCGCCTGCCGGGCCGTAACGCCGTTCCCGCCGACAGCACCAAAAAGGCGCTGGCGAGCGCAACGAAGTAGGCCATCCACTCATTCTGTCGGTTGAACACTCTTTCGTGCCCGTCTTCCTAGGCTGAGTCCGTGACTACGTGGCCGCCAGCGCTCGAGAAACTTCGACACTCGGTTGGGCTCTGGACGATGACACTCGATGCGCAGAGTCCTGCGCGCAGTGCGCAGATCGCCCAGGACATCGAATCAATGGGCTGGGCCGCGCTGTGGATCCCCGAAGCGTATGGTCGCGAATCATTCACGAACGCCGGACTGTTGTTGGGAGGAACGCACTCTCTCGTCGTAGCGACGGGCATCGCCAATATTTGGGCGCGCGACGCCGTGGCCAGCGTCAACGCCTCGAAGACCTTGACCGCCGCCCACGACAATCGCTTCGTGCTCGGTCTCGGCGTCAGCCACGAGCCACTGGTCTCGCGCCTTCGCGGGCACCAATACGAGACGCCCTATCGCGCAATGAATGAATACCTTCTCGCCATGGATCAGGCTCCGATGATGGCGGAGGAAGGTTCGACCCGGATCGCCCGGGTCATCGCTGCTCTAGGACCCAAAATGCTCGAACTCGCAGCAACTCTCACCGACGGGGCCCACCCCTACTTAGTCACGCCCGAGCACACCGCGCAGGCCCGCTCGATTCTCAGCGACAAGTTCCTTGGAGTGGAGCAAGCCGTCGTGCTCGATCAGGGTCGTGAGGAGTTTCTCCGCCGGGCGCACGAGCACCTCGAGTTCTATACGGGGCTCCCGAACTACCGCAATAGCTGGCTGCGCCAAGGCTTCAACGAAGACGACTTCGTGCGCGGAGGATCGGAGAGACTGTGCGACGCGCTCGTCGCGCACGGCGATGAAGGGGCCGTGCTCGCCAGGATTCGCCAACACTTCGACGCCGGCGCGGACCACGTCTGTCTCCAGGTTCTCGGTTCCGATTTTGGTCAAGCTCCACTCGATGAGTGGCGGCGACTCGCGCCTGTAGTCACAAATATTTAACAAGTCAAAGAATCATTGCACCGTTAAATTCGTAATCCGATTATTAAATTCGTAAGAAAAACTTCCGTCAACGAGTGCACGTCGTGACGCCACAGTGTAATTTCGCAACATGGCCGATACCCTCCACGAGTCTTCTACGCGTGAACTGTTACTGGAAGCAACGTCGCGACGACTGTGGAAGGTCGACGAAAGCGAACTTCGCATCCTCGACATATGCAAGGAAACAAATCTCAGCACCAGTGTCATCTACGCCCACTTCGGATCTCGCCAGGGCCTTATCGATGCCGCGCTGCTGCGTGTCTTCACCACTGTCGCCGACGGGATGATCGAGACGCTCTCGGCGGCCGTCGCCGGACCGCACCCGACTGGGTCGTTCATCGATACCTTGAACGAGATACTGTCGGACCCGGCAGGCGAGTCCGACATCTCCGCGCGACGTCAGATGTTCTTTCGTGTCTCCGCGACGGCCCTCAGCCGTCCGAGCCTTCGCGTGAGGTTCCTTACGCTCTACGGAGAGTTCATGACACGAATCGACTCGCTCTACGACGAGCTCGTGCGTCAAGAGCTGCTCGACTCCGACCTGTCGGGTCACCAATGGGCTCTCTTCTTCGAAGGCCAGATGTTAAGTCGCGCCTTTCACGACCTCTCGTCAAAGCGGGACGACCAGGAGGACTGGATCCGAACGACAAAGCGCCTGATCCTTTCGACCACGCGCGACCAGGTGCCCGCGCCCGACTGATTAGTGGTTGTCGGGATCGATAATCACGACCCGATCCTCTGGCGAGTGCCCGTGGATCGATCGGACCAACATGGCCACCATCCCGAGCCAGGCCAACTCCACAAAGCCGATGGCAATCCAGCCGAAGGTGATGATGACCAGTCCGAGGAGAAAGCCTTTCAAGATACCGAAGTGAATCATGCTGGCGATCTCCATGGGAAACCACGCGAACATCCAACTCACAAACGGGGCGACGACGACCGTGCCCATGCGTCGACGCCATCCGAGAAATCCTCCGAGTAGAGCGGTGAGCGCAAAACCGCTCACCGTCACGAGCGCCGAAGGATTCACAATCTCCATAAAGAGGACCACGGTCATGGCAATGGCCCATAGCACGACGGGTGTCGAAACATTGCCGCGGGCGCGCTCGCGAAACGTGAAGACAACACTCATGTACCCAAACTAGCGAAATCGCCTAATTTCCACACCGACTCTCACGGTACGCTGGCGCAGTGACCAGAGGCGTCCTCGCGATACTTGGATCAGGAGAGACGGCTCCCGGGATGACCAAGATCCATCGCGAGCTGCTCGAACCAATCGCGGACCTTGAGGCCGTCAACCTCGATACCGCATACGGATTTCAGTTAAATGTTCCCCAGATGAGTGAGAAACTGGAGGAGTATTTTGCCACGTCGCTCAACGTGAAATTAACCACGCTGCATTTTTCGTCCTTCGAGAAGTCGACGGAACTTGAGCGAGCGCTCTTTAAGAAGCAAGTACGCGACGCCAACTACGTATTCGCGGGCCCAGGTAGTCCCACCTACGCACTGACACAGTGGGCCCCCTTGAAGATCGGCGACGACCTCTTGAGCGTTCTCGACAAAAGCGGCACCCTCTGCTTTGCGTCCGCAGCCTCGCTCACACTTGGAGCTTTCACGGCGCCAATCTACGAGATCTACAAGGTTGGCGACCAATATCCCAGGTGGCGCGAAGGACTGAATGTGCTGGGCCCCCTCGGCCTCAACTGCGTCGTCATTCCGCACTTCGACAACAACGAGGGTGGAAACTACGACACGCGATACTGCTATCTCGGAGAGCCTAGATTGCTCGAACTGGAGAGCCAGCTTCCAGAGGGCGTAGCGACTCTCGGTGTCGACGAACACACGGCCGTCATTCTCGACTTTGGCGCACGCACGCTCAGCGTGAAGGGCAGGGCACACGGGTACTGGCGGGTGAACGGGCAAACACTCGTCCTTGAGAATGGCACGACGACTGAGTTGAGTGAACTTGGTACTGACTCCATCGCCTCACAGCCACGAAGCCCCGAGGTAGAGCGGCCAGCAGATTCGCCCATCGAACTGGCTGAGATTGCTGCAGCGGGAGGCGAAGAAGGTCTTAGCGCCCTGGCGCAACTCGTTCAGTTGGCATCTACGGGCGGAACAGGCTTCATTGATCCCACTCCACTGGTTGAAGGGATCTTGAGTGCTCGAGTAGATGCTCGTGCCAACGGCCAGTACGAACTCGCCGACGAACTTCGCGACGTCATTTCCAATGCGGGCATTGAAGTGAAGGACACACCCGAAGGAACGGTGTGGTCAATTAAGACCCCGAACTAGCTCGAGAATTACTCTTCGCTCTTTCACCGCGCCTCAGAACCTATGGATGAGCAAGTTCCCGATTGAATCTCCGACCCAACGGTGCCCACATCTTTCACTGGCGCGATAAACAAAAGGGATGGCCCGCTCTTCCGAGCGGGCCATCCCTTTCTAAATTCTTGGAAGGCGACTACTTCTTGATGTCGAAGCCAGCCTTGCCAGACTTACCATCGGCAAGCTTGACCGTGAGCGTGTGCTCTCCGGCCTTCGTGCCGGCCTTGATGGTAGCGCGGACGGTCAAGAGGCGACCAGTGTCCTTGCTTACACCAAACTTCGAGCCGACAGCCGTGCTCGTGATCTTGGGCTGACCGTAGAAACCGGTACCCGAGATCGTGATCGTGACTGTCTTGCCGACAACCGCAGCGCCGTGCACACCACTTACGTGGAACGCAGCGGCTGTGGTCGCAGCAGGCAACACAGCGGTGGTCGACGTAGCCGAGCCGCCGTCAGGGTTAGTGACAACCAGATACGTCGCCGCTGAGCTGGGCTGACCCAAGGTGCAGGTAGAGGCAAGCGTCGTCGTCGCGGTGATCGTCGGTGCCGTGCAAGTCCCGTTCGCCGGGCTCAGGGTCACAGTGGCACCTGTCTCAAAGTTAGTTCCGGCCACTGCGAAGGACGTCGTGGTGCCCGCCTTGCCGCTCGTCGGGGTAACTGAGGTGATGGTCGGACCAGCACCGATGAAGATCGGGTAGGCAAACGCCGCAACTGCTGCGGTGCCGCCATCCGTGTTCGTCACGGTGTATCCAACTGCCGTGTTCAAGTCGCCAGCAGTTACCGCAATGGTTGCGGTGATCTGCGTCGAGGTGACGGCCGTAACCGTAGCGGTGACGTCAGGGTCAGCCACTGCGGCGCCATTGACAAACTTGGTAACGGTCGCGCCAGTTAGGAAGCCTGACCCGTGGATGTACACAGTCTGCGCAGTTGCGCCAACTCCGACATCGGTACCGGCCTTGTAAGTCACAGGGCCAGTCACAAGAGGCGCAGCGTCAATGGTTAGCGAGAACGGCGCCGAGGCCACCGTGCCGGTGCCCGTAACCGTACTCACGTTCACTACGCCACCAGTCGTGCCAGTGGGCGAGGCGGTGAGCACAAGGTTCAGAGTCGTTGCACTGGCGTAGCTCACGGTGCCGGACAAACCAGCACCGCTTGCCGTGCCACTGGTGGTGTTAGTGAATCCCGTACCAGTAAGAACAATTGCGGTTCCAATTGGTGCACCGACGACCAGGTTTGGTGCCTGTGATGCAATCGCAGGACCCGCAACCGTAATAGCCGGAGTGTACGTCGTGGGAGCGCCAGCGGCGGTCGTCACCGTAATGGGGAATGCACCAGCGGTTACACCGGTTGTAGCGGCAGCGGTGAACGTAAACGTGGTACCTGCAGCACCGTTCCCGGCGCTGTACGTAACGTCAGTCGGGTTGGTACCGAGGATGGAGTACGAGCTGAAGCCCGATCCAGTCAGGGTCTCCGTAACCGCAGCCGCGCCAACTGTGAGCGGCGTAGTTGGGCTGACAGAAGTGATGACCGGTGCAACCGTGCTCGCGATGCCAACACCAAAGGCGCCAGCAAGGTTGAAGACGTTCGTGTTGTTACCGGCACCAGTTCCATTGGTGACCGTCAATCCGCAAGCCTCAGGGGTCGCAACGGACGTAACCACAATCGACGCCGTCCCAGCGGTTGGGCTCGTGATGGCGGAAGTCGCCAGTGCGTGCGTCACGGTTACGCCATTAACTGTCTCAGTGGCGGTGTTTGTGATTTCGGTGAAGCAAGCCGCATTGTCCGAGCTGGTAAGAGACACGGTCGCGCCGTATTCGAAGCCTGAGCCGAGCAACGCGACGGGCACAGTGGCAGCCGCCGAAGTTGCCGAAGGGCTCACGTTCTCGAGGCCATTACCAATCGTAAAGTCGGTGCCACCTGTCGATGCCACAGAACCACCGTCAGTGTTGGTCACCGTGATGACAAACGTACCGGGGGTCGCAGCAGCGCCACCCGATGGGTTCGTAGGCGTGACGCTCAAGACGATCGAAGTCGCGCTGATTGACGTGACTGACGACGTCAAACCAGTTCCGTCAACTGAGTTGGCGAACGAAACCGTTGCGCCCGTCGCGAAGCCCGAACCGGTGATCGTCACCGTGGTAGGAGCAGTGGCTTCCCACACTGAATTGGGGCTGACCGCACTAATCGTGGGTGCAGCATCAACAGTGATCGCGCCGGCGAGTGATGCGCTCGTGCCATTGGCGTCAACAAGTACCACTGAACAGGTTCCTGCGGTAGTGCCAGTCGACGTGTAATCGGCGGTTGCGGTTGTCGAAGAAGTTTCGACAACATCGCCAGCCGTAAAGGTCACTGAGGCACCCGTGCAGGTAGCAGTCAATGTGTCGTTCGTAGCGCCATTGTCAGCAAAATTGCTACCAGTGATTGCCACGGTGCCCGAAGAGCCCGCGCCAATACTGTTTGCGGTTGCGCCGTGAGGCGTGAACGCAAAGGAAGTAAGAACCGGAACTCCCACCGCGCCCGCTACCGAAGCAATTGCCATAGGCAACGCCGCAGCTGCCAGCAAGGCGCCGGCCGCAAGTGCCTTTACCAAGTGGCGTTGTATCCGTCGTGGATTATTCATTGTCAATTGCTCCATTCATAAGGGCCGACCAAACAGCCTTTAATTTTTAGATCATGCGGCACAGCGTTACAACTCACAAGGTAGGGCCTCGTGACATAACACGGCCGTTTCCTTATCAGCAAGTATAGATAGCGACTACTGCGCAAGCGAAGAGCAAAACGATTTCTTTGGCGATTCACATAACTCCGCGTCGGCACAAATCACGCTGCATTTAGCCTGATCATGGCACAGAAAAAATAGTTACAAATTCGAGACGAACCTTCGTTGGGGACGCCGTGGGAAATCGTAACCATATTGTAAGCCGGTGATTTAACGAAAATTCACGACATTCGCCTGATGCCGAAGGCAGAGAATTGCGACATAATCGTTGCTCGCACGCATGAACAAATGGTCATGATGAACGCGCCGCGTACAACCAAAAGCATTACGTTTCGGATGCCAATTACGATTCGACTTCCCTAGGCGATCGCGCAGCGATTCGGTCCCAGTTCTAACTCTGTGGCATTCGCATCAAGTTCGGCTTGCCCGGCATTGATGCCGACGATCTGGCGATAGTTGCCCGGACGATCCTTCACGTTGGCGACCGCCCAACGTACGAATTCGTCTTCATTCAAAGAGAGCGGAGCCAATGACCCGCGCAGCTCCCCGAGTCGACGTGAGACAAATTGCCCACTATGTACTTCAACGCCGGCACCAAAGTGAGCAGGAAAGACCATGATGTCGTCGCTCAGGGGCAAAACCCGTTCGTGAAGACTGTGAAAGAGGTGATGGGCGTACCCTTCCGCTTCGTCCGCCAGGTCCGGGCGACCGACGCTCTCCAGAAAGAGGGTGTCGCCGGTAAAGATGGCGTGCTGGCCCAACTGGTACATCGTCGATCCCTCGGTGTGCCCGGGAACACTGACCGAAGAAACCACCAGATCTACGCCGGGGGCTAACTCGATCGACTTGCCATCAACGAGGGGCTCAAAGTCGAACCGGAATGGATCAGCGGGGTTCAGCCATAAGGCCGCGCCACTGACCGAGGCGAGTTCGCGCGCACCGCTCAGATGATCGGCGTGGAGATGAGTGTCGAGCACGTGAGTGATAGTCCATCCACGTTCCTTGGCGAGTTCTTGATAATTCGATACGTCACGAGATGGGTCGATCACGACGGCACGTTCGCCCGCGCCCACTACGTAGGACAGGCACCCCTTGCCTCGGCGACGCAATTGAACAACCGTGGCGCCTGCGAACTCCGCCGAGACGTGATCGTACGTTGAGCCCCATGAACCCATGCCGCCCTCGAGTACGCGGCTCGCTATGTCGTGGCTCAAGAGGAGCTCGGCGCCTTGTTGAGCACGCGTTCCTTTGGCGCAGATGACGACGACGTTCTCTTGCGGTGGAACTTCGTCGAGACGTTCAACGAGAGACCCCAGAGGAATGTTGTGTACGCCCGGTATCTGCCATTCGGCGACTTCGTCAGGCTCTCTCACATCGAGGAGAAAGAGGTCCGAGTCGTCCAAGTGCCGGACCAACTCGTCGCCGGTGATTGTTGAAATCGTGGCGGAAGTCACGGCGCCAGCCTAGGTCTGGAGCCGCTCGCGCGGCCGTCCTCGCCTTCGAAATTCGCGATAATCACGAGATAGATTCGAACGTGAGCGACCTCGAGTGTGGATCGCTCGAAAGGGCTGACCAATGGCTGTACGAGAAGTAAGCGCCAACGAAGCGACAGAACTGCTGGAAGGCGATGCAGTCCTCCTCGACGTGCGCCAAGAGAATGAGTGGAACGCCGGGCACGCGCCCATGGCGACATTGATCCCCCTCGCCGAACTCGCCGATCACGTGGACGAGCTTCCTCGGGATCGCCTCATCATTTGCGCGTGCCGATCAGGTGGACGATCCCTGCGCGCGGCAACATTTCTTCAAGAGCAGGGATTCGACACCGTCAACCTCACGGGAGGCATGATGGCGTGGTTTTCGGAAGACCTGCCTTTCGAGAGTGACGACGGAGAACCAACAATCGATTAGTGAGCGCGAGTCACCGGGGCTTGACTTTATAAGAGATACCTCTCGACAGATACCTCTCGATAGAGTATTCTCGAGGAATGACCGACACCTCTCAACCTGGCGATTGGCGCGAACTGCGAGAACTGACGGACCCGACGACCATGCGTGCTCTCACGCATCCGGTTCGCCTGGCACTCCTTGAAGTTCTCGCGCTGGAAGGCCCCTTGACCGCCACTGAAGCAGGCGAGTTAATAGGTGAATCGCCAACGACCTGCTCATTTCACTTCCGTCAGCTCGAAAAGTACGGCTTCGTGGAAGAGGCCGGCGTCGGACCCGGACGTCAGCGTCACTGGAAGCTCGCGCACGTAGGCATGCGCTTTAGTGACACCAACGACGACCCCGAAGCCAACGTCGCGGCCAAAAGCCTGTCACGACTGGTGACGGACCGGGCCATTGCTCGTATGCAGAATTTTCATGAGACGAAGACGGACTACACCAAAGAGTGGCAGGAGGCGAGCGACAACACTGAGACGCTCCTTTTCGTGACTCCGAGTGAGCTTTCCCAGATCACCGAAGAGCTGCGCGAAATTTTTCAACGATACGAGGGCCGTATCACGCACATCGACGAGCGTCCTGATGGGGCTCTGCCGGTCGAAATCCTCCTCTTCACGTACCCGGTTCGATTTACTGGAGAGGCACGATGACAATCAGACAGTTGATGTCCTCGCGCGATGCGCGGGTGTACCTGACGGGCCAGAGTTTCTCTCTCTTCGGTGACACTTCGATGTTCCTGGCGCTCGGCATTTGGACGAAGGAACTTACGCACTCCAACGCGGCGGCGGGTCTCACGTTCTTCTTTGGCGTTCTCGCGGCACTCTTCTCACCCCTGGCCGGAATGCTCGTCGATCGAGTGAGGCGACGCCCCGTGCTCATTACGGTCAACCTTCTCAGCGCCCTCGGTGTCTTACTTCTTCTCCTGGTGCACTCGTCATCGGGAGTATGGATCATCTACCTCACGATGTTCTTCTACGGATTCGCCGGGAACTTCATCGGCGCCGCGCAGTCCGCGTTCCTCACCGTTTTGCTGCCGGCCGAGCAACTGGGCGACGCCAATGGATTTCTTCGCACGGTGCGCGAAGGTCTTCGTCTCGTCGCTCCCCTCGCCGGGGCGGGACTTTTCGTACTGGTCGGCGGACATTGGATCGCGGTGCTTGATTCGGCCACGTTCGTCATCGCGGGCCTCTCGGTCCTGGCGCTTCACGTCCGAGAAGATCGACCCACGCGGGTCCCAGCCCACTTCCTTCATGAGCTTGGAGGAGGCTTTCGACACGTCTTTGCGACGCCGATCCTGCGCCGCATGGTGATCGCTCTGGCCGTGGCGCTCAGCGTCGTTGGTTTCGCGGAGACCGCGATCTTCGCCGTGGCGAGCAACGAGTTGCATCGTTCGGCCAGTTTCATCGGCGTCATCATGTCGGTCCAAGGTGTGGGCGCGATTATCGGCGGCCCCCTGTCCGCCCCGGCCATGCGTCGAGTCGGTGAGCGGTGGTTGAGCGGAATAGGGCTCGCGCTCGTCGCGATCGGTTCTCTCTTTTTTGAGGGCGGATCACTCGCCATGGTGCTCGTTGGTGCGCTGGTCTTTGGGGTAGCTCTGCCTCCGCTGTTGGTCGGGGCGTACACGCTGTTGCAACTGCGCACTCCCGCGGATCTTCAAGGTCGTGCATTCTCGGCGTTCGACCTCATTGCGTCGCTACCTCAGACCATCTCCATCGCGGTCGGTGCGGCTCTCATTACGGTGTTGGGCTATCGCGGCGAATTGACGATCATCGCTGTCGTAGTGGCGTTTTCGGCGCTCATCTTGCTGTTGCCAGTAAGAGGAGAACCCAACTTCGGTCCCTTGCGAGATGAGACTGCCGACGACGCGTCGCCGATCACGGGGATGCCGACTGCCGCCGAGTAGGCCGAAGTCATACTTTTGCAGGTGGAATAATCGGGCGTGCTTGATTGAGGTAACGGTTCAACGTCATGGCTGGCAATGGGACGAAGGGGTAGCATGGCAAGTTTCGACGATGTCGTGCGCATGAGTTCTCAATGGCCAGAGGTAAGCGTGTCGACGTCGTATGCCACTCCCGCGCTCAAAGTCCGAGGAAAATCGTTTTGTCGACTGTGGGGCGAGCGCGATCGCTCGAAGAGTGACATTGAGGGTGATGTATTGGTCGTGTTCTGCGAACTCGACGAGAAAGAGTTCCTGCTCAGCGAGAGTGACGGCTCAATCTTCACTGCCCCGCACTATGACGGCTATGGAGCAGTTCTCATTCACCTTGACGAAATTGACGAAGAATTGCTGACCTCCATACTGCTGGAGAGTTATCTGCTCAAAGCGCCGGCGTCGATTCGTCGACAGTTCCCGGACCCCGCGATCTAGGCCACTGCGCAGTCCCAACGGGATTTGAACCCGTGTCTCCACCTTGAGAGGGTGATGTCCTAGGCCACTAGACGATGGGACCGTGAAAGAGACAGCGTCACCGCTGGCTCATTCGCTCGGGGGCAAGGACTCGAACCCTGAATAACTGGACCAGAACCAGTTGTGTTGCCAATTACACCACCCCCGAAGGGCTGGGCAATCTTATATGACCCACCTTCTCAACTGCCAGACGGGTGATGAACCTTGACGGGCGTTGTCGTCCACTCGCTCAAATGGTGATAGCCCACGATGCGGCCGACCCCCACCTCGAGCGTCTCTTTCAGATAGAAGCGCCACAGTTGGTGTTTAATCGTCGGCGAATTGCGCACCGGCGATGGATAAGGCGTGAGTCCCTGGTCCGAGGAGATCGCCATCGCGCGGTACTCGTGAAAGGGGTCAGTCACGGTGATGACCGTTTTAATGTGATGTCGACGCAACTTGTCGACAACCGTCGAGACGTTCTGCCAGGTGTCGTTTCCGGCGCCCTTCAAAATGCGCGACGCCGGCACGCCGTGCGCTTCTAAGTACGTCGCTGACACCCCCGCTTCGGTGTACACGTCGCCGGGACGTCGCCCGCCGGTGACGGCGACCCACGGAGCGCGGCCCGCGTCGTAGAGACTGAGGGCTTGGTTGAGGCGAGCTTTCAGCTCCGGCGAGGCCGTCCCGTTGTCCTCCGTGGTGCCAAAGACCAGGATCGCCTGCGCCGACTTCGAGGTGTGGTCGTGACCACGCAGCCAGATCTGGAGAAACGTCACTCCGAAGTAGACGACGAGCACGACCACGAGAACGCCGAGCACGCGCAACGTCATTCGTAGGATCCGGAAAATCACCCCGACCTCGCGAGAGCGTGGCGCAGTCGCTGAATGGTCTTCTTTCGTCCTAGGTATTCGAGTGACTCAAAGAGTGGCGGCCCAACGAGAGTGCCGGTCACGGCGCAACGGATCGGTGCCTGCGCTTTTCGTAGCGCCAGACCGTGCTCGTCACCGAGCTCTTGGACGACCTCGTGAAGAGGCGTTGCTTCCCACGCGTCGAGCCGTTCATAACGCGCAATCGCGCCTTCGAGGATCGACGTGCCGACGGGATCGTTGGTGATGACCTTCGCAAAGCTGGCCTCGTCGTAGCGCAGATCATCGACGAAGAAGAACTCGACCATGTCAGGGATCTCGCCGAGCGTCGCGACGCGTTCCTGCACGAGCGGAGCCACCTTGGCGTACAAGGCGGCTGAGAACTGATCCTCGCGCCACGCCGGTTCGCGGTCGCTCGGGCGCCAGTCGCTGTCCCACGGACGAACCCACGGGGCACTGGCTTTGAGAAACGCTGCGGGGGTGAGTGCGCGCACGTACTCGCCGTTCATGTGTCGCAGCTTCTTCACGTCAAAGAACGCGGGCGAATGCGAAACGTCTTCTAAGCGAAACTGCTCGATCAACGTTGACAGCGGCACAATCTCTTCGTCGCCGCGCGGACTCCATCCGAGCAGAGCCAGATAGTTGACGAAAGCATCCGACAGATATCCCTGGTCGCGGTAGGACTCCGTGGAGACGGGATCACGGCGCTTCGAGAGTTTCTTTCGTTGCTCGTTCACCAGCAACGGCAGATGGGCGTACAGGGGAAGAGGCACGACGTCACCCGTGGATTTATTCAGCGCCTCCCACAACATCATCTGCTTGGGCGCGTTGGCCAGGTGCTCTTCGCCTCGTATGACGTGCGTCACGCGATCGTGGCGGTCGTCCGTGACGTTCGCGAGGTTGTAGAGCACGATGCCCGACGACCTCACGACGACGAAGTCGTCGATCAAAACGTTCTGGAACTCGACCGCGCCGCGAATAATGTCGGGCACGATCGTGAGGCCTTCGCGCGGAGTACGAAAACGAAGCGCCGTCGTGCTCGAACGTTCGACGCCTCGATCGCGACAGAATCCGTCGTAGCCCGGCGGCTTGCCGGGGCCCTTTCGCTCCTCGACTTGAGCGGGCGTGCAGTCGCAGTAATAGAGATAGCCGCTTCGGCGAAGTTTCTGAGCCGCGCTGTCGTGGGCCGGGAGGTTGTCGCTCTGGCGAAAGGGGCCTTCATCGAGAGTGAGTCCCAGCCACGCCATCGCTGCGTAGATCCCTTCGACCCACTCTTCGCGGTCGCGCTCGGCGTCGGTATCTTCGATACGCAAGATGAAGACGCCGCCGGGGGTTTGGCGCGCGAACAGCCAGTTAAAGAGGGCCGTGCGCCCGGAACCGACGTGAAAGAAGCCCGTCGGCGAGGGACAGAATCGGACGCGTGGTCCGCTCATTTCTTACTCCTCAACGGAGATGGCGCCGTTGGGACAGCCTGCGACGGCTTGGCGAAGTCGCTCGTCGAACTCGGGGCCGGGGTTTTCATTCAACACGTAGAGAAAGCCGTCATTGCGCACCTCGAAGACCTCCGGGGCGATTCCCATGCAGACGGCGTTCGACGTGCACAGATCAAAGTCAACGTGTACTCGCACCGGGCCTCCTTTTCTTCCATCGTAGTTGAGGCCTTCGCGAATCTGAGAGGGCGAGTCCTGCCTAGGCTCTCCAAAGACAAAGGAGGCATATGAAAACGCGCGCACTCGGATCACTCCAGGTATCGGAAGTCGGGGTCGGCTGCAACAACTTTGGAACCCGCCTCTCGCAAGAGCAAGCAAGCGACGTCGTCAACGCGGCCATTGAGTCCGGCGTCAACTTCTTCGACACGGCTGATATCTATGGCGCCACGAAGTCCGAGGTCTTTCTCGCAGAAGCATTGGCGGGCCGTCGCGACCAGGTCATCGTCGCCACGAAGTTCGGCATGCCCATTGACGAGAACCACAGCGGAGCGAGTCCCAACTACGTGCGTTCGGCCTGCGAGGACTCGCTGCGTCGACTGAACACCGACTACATCGATCTCTACCAGCTGCACTATCCAGACGAGAAAACGCCTATTGCCGACACCCTGGGGGCGCTGGGCGAACTCGTCGCCGCGGGCAAGGTGCGCGAGATCGGCTGCTCCAACTTCACGGCCGATCAACTACGCGAAGCCAAATCGGCCGCGGGTTCTGGCCCCGCATTCGTCTCGGTGCAGAACCAGTACTCCTTGCTCGATCGCAGTCCCGAACGCGACGGCGTCCTCGAAGCGTGCGAAGAACTCGGCCTTGGATTCTTGCCGTTCTATCCCCTCGCGAACGGACTGCTCACCGGAAAGGTTCGCCCAGGCCAGCCGATCCCCGAAGGGACGCGACTCGCAAAGATGGCACCCGAACGCAGCGCGCACTGGTTGAGCGACGAACTCCAAGCACGCGTCGGCACGCTGTTGGAGTACGCCGACACCGCCAACGCCTCGCTACTCACCTTCGCCTTCTCGTGGTTGCTACATCATCCGCAGGTTTCTTCGGTCATTGCGGGCGCCAGTTCGCCAGAACAGGTGCGCGCCAATGCAGCGGCCGTCAGTGAGATCACCGACAACCAGTTCGACGAGTTGAACCGTCTGAGCGAAGTCGACGCTTAAGAGGCCTTGACGACGGCCACGAGCTTGGTCAAGGTGTCTTTCGCGTCACCGAACACGAGGATCGTCTTCGGGTTATAAAGCAGTTCGTTATCGATCCCGGCAAATCCGGGACGCATCGAACGCTTCAAGAACACGACATTCTCGGCGAGATCCGCGTGGATGATCGGCATGCCGTAGATCGGTGAGGACGGGTCGTTGGTGGCCGCCGGGTTCACGGTGTCGTTCGCGCCAACCACAATCGCTACGTCCGCGGTTGCGAGTTCAGAGTTCGCTTCGTCCATTTCGAGCAGGTCCTCGTACGGCACGTTCGCTTCGGCAAGAAGCACGTTCATGTGACCGGGCATGCGTCCGGCCACGGGGTGAATCGCGTACTTGACGTCGATGCCCTTCGCCTCCAGCTGTTCGGCGAGCTCGCGCAATACGTGTTGTCCCTGGGCAACGGCGAGGCCGTAGCCGGGAATGATGACGACCTTGCTGGCGAAACTCAGCAGCACCCCAACGTCCTCGGGTGTTCCAGAGCGCACGCTGCGTCCCTCCACCGCGCTGGCGCCGGTAGCGGTCACGTTCGAGCCGAAGGCCGAGAAGAGCACGTTCGAGAGGCTCCGACCCATGGCCTTACTCATGAGGCGCGTCAGCAAAATGCCCGAGGCCCCGACCAACGTGCCCGCGACAATCAACAGGTTCGAACCGAGCGTGAAGCCCGACGCGGCAACTGCGAGGCCGGTAAAGGAGTTGAGCAGGGAGATCAAAACCGGCACGTCCGCTCCGCCAATGGGCAAGACGAACGCGATGCCGAGCACGAAAGCCAGCGCCAGGAGAATCCACAGCAACATTGACGAGCCCGAGACGAGGATCGTGATGATCAGTCCCAGCGCGACGGCTCCGATGAGGGCGTTGATGATCTGCTGACCGGGATACGTCACCGGCCGGCCAGTCATGAGCTCCTGCAGTTTGGCGAAGGCAATCGCCGAGCCGGAAAACGAAACAGTACCGATCAAGACACCGAGCAGCACTTCGAGGATGACGTAAGTAGCGGGATTGGTCGACTTGATGTGAACGAACTCAGTGATCGAGACCAGTGACGCGGCGCCACCGCCCACGCCATTGAATATGGCGACCAGTTGCGGCATGGCGGTCATCTGCACAAAGCGGGCGGTCGGCACCGCAATGGTGACGCCAATCAACATGGCGAGAAGGATCAATCCAACGTGGTGCAGCGCGTGGCCATCGACGTACTTAAAGAACGTCGCCACGATGGCGACGAGCATTCCGAAGGCCGCGACCATGTTGCCGCGGCGAGCATGCTTGGGGCTGCCGAGGCCCTTCAGGGCAACGATGAACGTCGTCGCCGAAAAGAGGTACAGCAGGTCAATCAGGGTTTCGCGACTCATTGGGGAGTCTCGTCAGGTTTGCTCGGGGCCTTGGGCTGACGCGGCTTAAACATCTCCAGCATGCGGTCGGTGACGACGAAACCGCCCACAACGTTCAGCGTGGCGAGAATGACCGCGAGAAATCCGAGAACTTCTTCGAGGTTCGTGGTCGCCGAACCGAGGATGAGCATTGAGCCTACGAGGATGACACCGTGAATGGCGTTCGATCCGCTCATGAGCGGCGTGTGCAAGATGCTCGGCACCTTCGCGATGATCTCTGTGCCAACGAAAGCAGTCAGAATCAAAACGGTGGCGTACTGCAGCAGTTCGTTGGTCATTCGCTCTCCTTCGCGACCGGGGTAATAGCCACGTAGTCAACGCCCAGCGCCTCGGCGGTGGCGGCGTGATTGATGTGGCCCTCGTGAGCGACCGTGACGCCAATCACGATCTCGTCGTTCCAGTCCGGGGCGAGTTCACCCTTCGCACCAAAGAGCGCTAGTAGTTTGAGCACGTTGTTCGCGTACATAAAGCTCGCGTGCGTCCCCATCTCTGCGGGCGGATTCGTGAGACCGACGATACGCACGCCGTGGTGCTCGACGATTTCGCCGGCCTTCGTGAGATCGGTGTTTCCGCCGCCGTCGGCGGCCATGTCGATGATCAGCGATCCCTCGCCCATTGCTTCCACCATGGCGGTCGTGACAAGGATCGGGGCTTTGCGACCGGGTACGGCGGCAGTCGTAATCACGACGTCAGATCCCGCGACTTCACTAAGAAGGGCCGCCTGTTGCTGGGCGCGCTCGTCGTCGGTGAGTTCTCGCGCGTAGCCACCGGCGGCGTCGGCAGTGACGCCGAGTTGCACGAACACGGCACCCGCTGACTCAGCTTCTTCTTTCGCCGCCGTGCGTACGTCGTACGCGCGCACCCTTGCACCGAGTCGCTTTGCCGTCGCGATTGCCTGAAGCCCCGCAACGCCGACGCCCATAACGAGCACTTTGGCCGGACGAATTGTCCCTGCCGCGGTCGTGAGCAGCGGAAAGAATCGGTCCAGGTGCGTTGCGCCAGCGAGGGCCGCACGGTATCCCGACACCGTTGACTGAGAACTCAGCGCGTCCATGTACTGCGCCCGCGAGATGCGCGGCAGAAGATCGAATGAGAGAACCGTCACTCGACGCTCGTTGAGGGCCTTCACCACGTCGAGCGAGAGGAGAGGCGAAAGAAAAGAAAGGTGAAGAGACCCCTCGTTCAGACGCGTCGCTTCGTCAACGCTCGGCGCGTTGACGCGGATCGTGACGTCGCCCGATGGTTCGTCGACAATCTGAGCGCCGACCGCCTCGTAACTCTCATTGCTGAAGTGAGCAAGTGCCCCAGCGTCACGTTGTACATCCACCTGCCAGCCGTCGGCGACGAGAGCCTTGACGGCGTCGGGAGTGAGCGCGACACGCGTCTCGCCGGGACGCGACTCCTTGAAAAGGGCAATTTTCATTCCCTTTGTTCTATCAGCCACGTCCAAATCGTTTTCTCGTTCACTGAGTGGAAGAAAAGAATTCATTCAGGTGCTCACTCAACTCACGCGGTGCCTCCAACGGGAGCCAGTGACCGAACGTCTCGAGTCGACGGTAGCGAAACTCGCCCGCACAGTAAGCCACCGAGTCGGTCATCTGGCGTTCGCTCAGGGCGAAGTCACCACTCGACCAGATACCGAGCGTGGGTGCCGCAATCATCGGCAGCTCTGGCGGCGGTGAAACGAACATGTCGGGGCGAGCATTCGCGCGGTACCACATCAAGTGCGCCCTCATCTGGCCGTCGCGTTCGAGTTCGTCGATGATGTCCTGGACCCGGGGGTGGCGCGCCCAACGACGAAGGGCCTCGTAGTCATTCTTTCTCAGGAACGCTTCGCCAAGACCGTCAATGTGAAAGAGCAGCATGTACCAACTCTTGACCTGTTGGCTGAGTCCGGCCGAGCAGAAGGCGGTCGGGTGTCCGACCGAGATGGCGACGAGTCGCTGCACCAGATCGGGCCGATACGCCGCCGTCGCCCAGGCCAAATTGGCGCCCCAGTCGTGACCGACGAGACTCACCTGCTCCACCTCGAGGACGTCGATGATGGCGGCAACGTCCCCGATCAAGTGGTGCATTCGATACAGCTCGACGTCGTCGGGCTTATCGCTGAGTCCGCACCCGCGCAGGTCCGGCACCGCCACACGGTAACCGGCTCCCACGAGCTCGGGCGCAACCTGATCCCACAGGGCCGACGTGTCGGGCCAGCCGTGCAGGAGCAAAACGGTGGGACCGTCACCGTCCACGTGAACGCGCAGTTCAATATCGCCATTCGTTGCTTGCACGCTCTCCACTCCGAGACCGTACACCGACCGACTAAAACAGACCCATGGAACGATTTCTCATGAACGTCGACTCGCCCGTAGGTCCGTGGGGGGTCGAAGGAACGGCCGACACCATCACGGCGATCTATCAACCCGGCGAACATCAACGTGACTCGCAGGGCACGCCTCCGCGCGCGGTAGCACGAGCCGCGAAACAGTTGGGCGAGTACTTCGAGGGCACGAGGCGTTCGTTCGACCTACCGCTCGCCGACGTGAAAGCCACCGATTTTCAGCACGACGTATGGGACGCTCTCGTCGAGATTCCCTACGGCGAAGTGCGCACGTACGGAGACGTCGCCATCATCGTGAACCGGCCGCTCGCGTCGCGCGCAGTTGGCAACGCCAATCACGTGAACCCGTTTCCGATCGTGGTGCCCTGTCATCGTGTTGTCGCGAGCACCGGCATCGGGGGCTACGGCGGCGGAGACGGCGTGAAACGCTTTCTCCTCGAGATCGAAGGCGTTCGGTACTAGCGATCGGCTTCGGGTGCGAGGGGAATCTCGCGCGCGGGAACCTCGTCCACCGTCTCGCGAGTGAGGGGCACCTTATATATGGGGGTGATCGGTAGGTCGCTGTCCGCGGCGTGCGTAAGAAACAGCCGAATCACCGCGCGTCGAGCGACCCAGAGCAGTGCGATTGCCGAGGGCACCTCGACGAACACCGCGACCAGCAAACTCTGCATGACGTCACCGTGATTCGCGGTCGTGACATCGAACCACGCGTCGAGCAAGAACAACGTCGCACCGGCGATGGCGAAGACAATCAATAGCGCCCGTTGACGCCACGCCGCCCACGCCGCGGCGAATAGCAACGAGACTTCCGCGACGTCCAGGCCAACCCACGCGAGCGCCCAGTGATCTGCCACGTAGTGGGGAGGAAGCCTCCACCCGAGATAGATCGCCCAGAGAATCTCGCCGACCGCCGCAATCAGCAGTACAGCCAGGAGTCGATCGCGCCGCGTGCGGGGCACGATCCGAGTCATGAACTATCCCGCGACGGGGACCGGGTCGCTCAGCGCGTTGAACATCGCGGTCGTTCCCGTTGCCAGCGACTCGCGTTGCCCCTCGCTCAAGACGGCGAAGGCAGACGCGATCGCGGCACTCGTCAACTCCTCGGCGCGCCGCTTCTTGTCTCTCAACTCTTCGGTGACGACCGGAATGTCGTCCTCTTTGTATCCGTGCAAGGAGAAGACATCGGGGCCTTGGATGTAGCACGCCTCGATGGCGTTTAGCCCCACTTCGTTGACCGCGTGGATGTGCACTCCCCCGCGCAACTCGCGAAGAAAGATCGTGCCGAGGTACGCGCCGTGAACCGGGTCGCTCGGCTCCGGGTATTGGCGATAGCCGTCGACGAGCGGACAGACCCCCACGGGTAGCGCGTCGATCACGCATCGAGCCGCCTCGGCGAAGTCTGCGAGCACGCCCAGATCAACGCCGCCAAAGGTGTGATCGGCGAAATCGTAGGCAGCCTGCACGTGCTGCGCCGCAACCGCGACGGGGTCGGCCTTGGCCTTTGCGTTCGTCCAGAAGAACTCGATGAGTGAGGGATCGAAAAATCGAAAGACGTCGAACACCGTCGAGGCGTCGACATCACCCAGCGTGCCCGCGCGGCCGAGTCCGTAGAACTCATAGACGTTGATCCCGAGCTCTTGGCCTTTCGCTTTGGTCAGGGGATCAAAGTAGAAACTCATACCAAGCACTTGAATCGGGTCAGCGGTGAGTGAGGCAAGTTCGTCGGCGTTCATAGTCACGACTCTAGGTCCGCTTACTCACGTTGTTCCCGCCGTCTCGACGCACCCGAAGTTCAATCCGCGACCCAGTCTCCACTTCGACGAATCGCGCACTGCCACCGTGTCGAATGGCGATCTCGGTCACGATGGCCAGTCCGAGGCCCGTGCCCCCGGACTGTCGGGTGCGCGCCGCGTCGGCGCGGGTGAATCGTTCGAAGAAACGTGCGCTCTTGGCAACGTCAATTCCGTCGCCGTCGTCGCTGACGATGATCACGGCCTCGTCGTCCTCGTAGTGCGAGTCGAAGCGCAACTCCCTTTGGGCGTAGCGCATGGCGTTGTCGACGACGTTACGGATCATGCGCTTGATCATGGTGGGGTCGCCCAGTACTCGAGTCGGCGCGACGGCGGACGTGTCGACGCTGAGTTCGCTCATCGAGCGAACTCGCGACGCCTCTTCGTATAAGAGATCGTCGAAGTCGATATCGGCAGATTCGACGTCCACGTGATCCTCGTCGTGGCGGGCCAGCCAGAAGAGGTCGCCAATGATGCCGTCCAGTCGGCGCCCTTCGCGCATGATGACGTCCGCCACTTCGGGCCAGTTGGCGTTGGCCGGATCGGCGGTGGCGCGTTCGGTCGTGGCCAGCAACGTCGTGAGAGGACTTCGCAACTCGTGGCTCGCGTTCGAGACGAACTCTTGTTGGAATCGCGAGGCCGATTCCAGCCGGGCCAACATCTCATTCACCGTTCGCGCCATGCGCGCGATCTCGTCGTCGCCTCCAGTAACCGGCACGCGCTGGGTCAGATCCTCGGCGGCGATGGCGTCGACGCGACGGCGAATGGCCTCGACGGGCGCGAGGGCCAGTCCGATACCGAGCCAGATGAGTCCCCCCGACATCAGCAACAAAAGAGGAAAGGAGATCAAGAGGCTCGCCAACAGCACCCGGACGCTGTGTTGAATAGGACCGCCGTAGACGAACCCGAAGATGAGACCCTGGCCGCGTTTCGTCGTGATCGAGGCGACCTGGCCGGAACTCAACTCTGACAACGTCGACGACGTAGTGACGCTGTGCACGTAGTGCACGCCGAGTCCGCTGCCCGAGGAAAAGTCCACGACGGCCTTGGCGAGAACGGGAGCATTCGCAATGGCGGAGCTGGCCGCCCACACTCGCGTACCCGCGGCGTTCGTGACCTGCACAACGATGTCGCCCTGCGTAGCCAACACTTCTTGGTGATTCACCGCCTTGGTCGCGGACGCGAAGCCCATTTGGGTCTGTTCCATAACGGCGTCGATCTGGTTCGCCGCCTGGCTCAGCAGCGATCGGTGCACGAGATTCACCAGAGCGATACCGGTGAAGGTCAAGATGACCGCGATCGCCAGGACAAAGATAAGAGTGAGGCGGGCTCTGATCGAGAGTTGTCGATCGCGCCTCGCCATTAGACGTCGCGCGCGCTGTAGCCGAATCCGCGCACCGTACGAATCACCGAAGGCTCCTTCGCGATGTCGATTTTCTTTCGCAGATAGCCGACGTACACCTCGACGATGTTCTGGTCGCCGTCAAAGTCGCTTCCCCACACGACAGAAAGTATCTCCGACTTGGAGAGCGTCGTGTTTGCGTGACTCAAGAGATATTCGAGGAGTGAGAACTCCCGAGGAGTCAGAGTCACCGCTCGACCGTAGGCGCTGACGTGTCGGGTGACGGGGTCGAGGGTCACCGCCCCAACGCTCAGCTGCTGGGGACGTCCGCGCTCTTGACGCCGCAGGAGCGCGTGCAACCGGGCCATCAGGACTGATCGCTCGAAAGGTTTACGTAAGAAGTCATCGGCACCCACGTCAAGGCCTTCGACTTCGTCCCACTCCCCCTCTTTGGCGGTGAGCATCAAGAGTGGTGTCTGAACGCCCGCTGCGCGCAGATCCTGGCAGACCCGAAAGCCGCTGCGCTTGGGCAACATGATGTCAAGAATGATGACGTCGTAGTTGCCGTGCAACGCCGCCTCGAGTCCTGAGTCCCCGTCATAGAACTGGTCGACCACGTAGCCCTCATCGGCCAAAAGTCCCGCTACGGCGCTCGCGAGGTCGTGATCGTCCTCGACGAAGAGGACCCTGCGAGGTTCATCACTCATTGCAGGTAGAGGTTACCGTTGGTCCCTTCGACGACTTTCAACTTGGTTAATCCGTGTGGTGCGGGTCCCACAATCACGTCGCCGTCGCTCACCTCGAACTCCGAACCGTGACAGGGGCAGACGATGATCTTGTTCGCGCTCGAGTAGCCAACGGTGCATCCCATGTGCGGACAGACGGCGTTGTAGGCAACAAAGTCACCACTGACGGTGTGAATGACGATGCCCGGATCGCCGTTCGAAGGAATGGTGAAACTGGCCGCGTGATTGTCGGGCACCTCCGACGCCGCGCCGAGCAGCTTGCCCTCCGGCGTCGGCCCCGGCGTCGTGGTGGGAGTAGTTCCGGTCCCGTCGGGCGTGGTGGTCGTTGTGGTGGGCGTCGTCGAGAGTGAAAGCTGCGTTGCCTTCTTGGGCTTGGGCGCGTTGTTGATCAGTTTGCCGACGTCGGCGGCGGTACCGCCGAGGATCAAGACACCGGCGGCGACACCGGCGGCGACACCCGCACCCACGACAACGGAACGTCGGTCAACGGCGTCGAGGGCCGGACGCGTGACGATCGGCCCACGTCCGCCAAGCAACACCGGACACACCGCCGCGTCGCACGCCAGTCCCCCGCGAGCGCTGCAGTGACCCTCGTCGTAGTTACCGCAGATCGCCTGCACCGTCGAAAAGGGTATCGGCACGAGCTCGGGCGATGGTTGACCGGCCTTCGCGGCCACACGTTGAGCGATCATCGCGTCGAGCGAAAGCCGCGTACCGGCTCCGGCGAGAATGAAGGGGATCCAGGCGAAGAAGAAGACAATGTCGGCCCCGGTGAAATACGGCGACGCGTGAAAGCTCACCGTGAGGAACAGACTGAGCGAGATAATGAGCCCGCCAATGGCCGCGATCCTCGTCCACAGACCGATCAGTGTGCCGACTCCCACGGCGATCTCGCCAAAGGCGATCACCAGTCCGATGGGCTTGGCGATGCCTTCGAGGTGGACGAGCATTCCCGAGAGGGGACTCGTGTGGGCCGCGGCGATCAGTTGTGACTGGATGGAGATCGTGCTATTTCGGTTAAAAAAGTTCGGATTCGCCAATTTCTGTAGACCGGCGTAGAGAAACGTTGCGCCGAGAAAGCAGCGAAGGGGTACGAGAGCCCACTCGCTCAGCGCCCACGCGCGAACAGGGGCTTTGAAGGGGAGACGACGCTCGGGCCCGAGAGCCTCGGCGTCGTCTTTCGTCGACGACACATCACTATCGTGCCACACGCCTTCAGGGACACTTTCGTCAGCCCCGGACTCTTACCAAGTCTTTATCAACGACAATGGAGAGGTGACCAGCGCCACGATCGTTTCGTTTCTTCTCGAAAAGATTCAGAGCCTTCCCGGCTCACTCGTCTACGGTCTCGTCGCGATACTGGTCTTTGGCGAGGCCGCCCTCTTTATTGGATTCGTACTACCCGGTGAAACCGCCGTCCTCATCGCTGGGGTCGTGGCGAGCCGTGGTCACGTCAACGTGGTCACGCTCTGCGTAGTCGTTGTCGTGGCGGCGATCGTCGGTGACTCCGTCGGCTACGTCGTCGGCGCGCGCTACGGAGAGCGACTCATGACTCTCCCGATACTTCGAAAACGCACCGTGGGGATCGAGCGAGCCCTCGACGGACTGCGTCGTCGCGGACCGGCGTACGTGTTCGTGGGACGTTTCACGGCGTTCCTGCGCGCCGTGATGCCGGGGCTTGCAGGCATGAGCCACTTGAGCTACCGGAAATTCCTCGCGGCAAATGCGGCGGGAGCCGTGTGCTGGGGCGTCACCTACACCTTGCTCGGCTACTACGCGGGCCACGCGCTCGACAAGATCGAGAAGTACTCGGGATTCGTCGGCCTCGGCGTCCTGGTCGTAGTGATAGCCGTCATCGTTGGTCTCTACCTTTTGCACCGGCGCCGCGAGAAGCGCGCTCTTGCTGTCTCGCCTCTCGAACCCGACGACGACTTACCGAAGAGCGGCGAGTAACTCCTCGGACGCGTGCACGCGCCACTCGTCACCGCGTTGGACCAAGAGTCCTTCGCCCACTCTCGTCGGACCCGTGCCGCTCAGCAACGAACGGACGTAGATCTCAGAACCGGTGAAGGATTGGCGAGCGGCGAGAACGTCATCGGACCCAACAGCGACGGACGTAACGGCACCCGGCTCGACGAGTTTCGCGCCAACCAGTTCATCAGTGCGAAGTGCCTCGGTAATGCGCTCGATCTGCGCGTGGGCGAAGACCGCGTCGGCCAGGGCGCTGCGACGCCACGGCGGGGCACTCGCGTTCAAGTACCCCCGCGTGACGAGCTCTTCTGGTTGAGCGAAGGCCAGCAGGCCAGTCGCGTCGTCACCGAAGAACTCTGCAACACGCCGAGCATGGTTGATGACGTACGGCACGACCCACGGCAAAAGCCACGCCTCTTGGCCGAGCCACGCGGGCCACACGGCGTCGACGAGCGCGACGGTCACGTCGAGGCTAAGGCTGCGCGCGTGGCGCATCACCTCGAGGTAGCGGGTCAGTGCGGCCTCATCGACTTCGTCGGCCCGCGGTTCCACTCGCGCCCACTCGACACTGAGGCGCACGCCGCTAAAACCGAGTCCCGGTACGAAATCGAGAACGCTCTCGTAGTGATGCCAGAGGTCGTCCGATGCGCCCGGACCAGCGTGGCGGCCAAGAGCGATCGTTGGCGAATAACACGTAGCGGGCTCACCGACGCGATCGAACCCGCCTTCGACGGCGTACCCCTCGAGAGTCACGAAGAGTCGAGCGTCGGCGGTCACGCGCTCAGTTTCGCACGCCTCTGCACAATCGTGGTCCACTAGCGTTTCGATCGACGCCCGTGCGGGCGACGACGAGGAGGTCGTATGGCGGACGAAATCTTGCGCGAACGACGCGGGCACGTGGAACTACTCACGATCAATCGACCTGAAGCGCGCAACGCCATCAACCGCGCGACCGCCGAAGCGCTTGATGCCGCGCTCACCAGCGCTGAAGCGGATGACGACGTCTGGGTCGTTGTTCTCACGGCCGCCGGTGACAAGGCGTTCTCAGCTGGCATGGATCTGAAGGCCTTCGCCAACGGAGAGTTCCCCATCACCGAGAATGGCTTTGGCGGCATCACGAACCGCGAATTCGTCAAGCCGCTCATCTGCGCGGCCAATGGCTCAGCTCTCGCCGGAGGCTTTGAAATGATGATCAGTTGCGACATGGTTATCGCCGCCGACCACGCAAAGTTCGGCATCCCCGAAGCGTCGCGCGGACTCGTCGCGGGTGCCGGCGGATTGATCCGACTGCCCAAGCGAGTTCCCCTCACCGTGGCCTACGAAATGGCGCTGACGGCCGAGCCCATTGTCGCGTTGCGCGCCTACGAATTGGGCCTGGTCAATCACGTGGTCCCCGGCGAACAGGTTCTCGACGCGGCCATTGACCTCGCCGAACGAATCGCGAAGAACGCGCCCTTGGCCGTGCGCACGTCGAAGCGGATCATGCGTCGCGCACTCGAGCTAAGTGAGTCAGACGCCTGGGCGGCGAGTGACGAAGCGTTTGCCATGATCGGGCGAAGCGCCGACGCGCTCGAAGGCGCGGTCGCCTTCGCCGAAAAGCGTCCCGCGAACTGGCAGGGCAAGTAGCTGCACTAGTGAAGATGAAAGACCACCGCTGACACCACGGCCGCTCCGACCACCACCACGGGGAACGGCGCGCGCGCGAACAGAAGTCCCGCGGCAACGGCGAGTCCGGCCAGACGATGATCGATCATCACGTGCGTCTTGGTGACCAACCCTTCGGCCACCACGAGCGCGCTGAGTAGCGCGATGGGTATCAACGCGTTGATGCGCTGCAAGCGAGGGTGCGCGAGCCAGCGTTCGGGAATGAAGTAGCCGAGCAACTTGATCGCAAAGCACAGCGCGCTCGTCGCGCCGAGCACGATCCACGACGCCGACGTACTCATCGCTCGCGCCATCCACAGACGAACGCCACGAGCACGCTGGCAATGATGGGCAGACCAGCTGGTAGCCAGGGAGTGATAACAAGCGCAAACGCCATCGAGATGACGGCGACGATTCGGAGAAATCCGCTGGTGAGCCGGGGCCACAGGAGCCCGAGGAACGCCGCGGGCACCGCGGCGTCAAGCCCCCACGCCGCCGGATTGCCGAGCGCCTTCGCGCCCACCGCGCCCACCAGTGTGAAGACGTTCCAGAAGAGGAACACTCCAAGGCCCGTGAGCCAGAACCCCGCGCGCATGGCGTCGACCCCGCGAGGGGTCTGGGCGAGCGCCACTCCCGTCGATTCGTCAATGGTGACGTGCGCCGCCGCGATCCGCTTGAGACCTTTGGCTTTCACGAGCGGCGCCATCTGTAACCCGTAGAGAGTGTTGCGAGTCGACAAAACGGTCGCCGCCGCCACGGCGCTCGCGGCACCGCCGCCCGCGGCCATCACGCCCACAGCCGCAAATTGGCTCGCACCGGTGAACGTGAGCAGGGAAAATAGGCACGTTTGCAGTACTGAGAAGCCCGCGGCGATTCCCGCCGCTCCAAAGGCCACTCCGTAGGCCCCCACAGTCAGAGCCACACTCAACGCGTCGCGGAACGTCTCACGCGGCGCTGAGTTCATCCCTATATTGTTGCCCAGCCTGATGAGGACCATCGCCGACGGGTCCCGCCCAGGGCGCACTACTGTGGAATAAGCAGTCAAAGGAGAAGACCGTGTTCTTTGGTGATATTTTCGGGCCGGATCTCTTGGTCGTAGTGATTGTGGTGGCTGTTCTCATCTTTGGGGGCTCGGCCATTCCCAAACTCGCGCGCAACCTGGGCAGCGCCAAGACCGAATTCGAAAAAGGTCTAAAGGACGGAAAGAATTCGGGCGCGACCAACGCTTCCGATGCCCCTGACACGAAGGCTCCCGAGTCCGACAAGTAGTCCCGCGTGGACATTGTCGAGTTATCTGATCGCCGCTGGCGCGGCGAGGACCTCAACCAGAAGACGAATCCCCTCGGCGGACTCGGTCATATCTCCGAGATCACCGATGGCGTCGCGTTTCTTCCCAACTTCGCGAACTGCACGGCAGTAACGACCGACGACGGTCTGGTCATGGTCGATACCGGTTCGCCTCTGACCGCCGAGCTCGTCCACCGCGAGATTCGAAGTTGGAGCCCTCTTCCGCTCCACAGTGCCGTGTACTCACACGGTCACATTGACCACGTTTTTGGGGTCGGGCCCTTTGACGAGGAGGCGTCCTCGAGCGGATGGCGGGCACCGCACGTGCTGGCCCATGCCCATCTACCCCGACGCTTCGACCGTTACATCATGACCGCGGGCTACAACGAGATCATCAATCGACGCCAGTTCGCGGTAGCGGATCTCGAGTGGCCGCGCGAATATCGCTACCCCGACGAGACATACGACCTCGAGCACGAGTTCGCCGTGGGATCGACACGGTTTCGCCTGCGCCACGAAAAAGGCGAGACCGATGACGCGACCGTGACGTGGATTCCCGAGGCCGGAGTGCTCTGCTCGGGCGACCTCTTCATCTGGAACAGCCCCAACGCCGGCAACCCCCAAAAAGTGCAGCGCTATCCGCTCGAATGGGCCGAAGCCCTTCGTCGAATGGTCGACCTCGAGGCGAGTTTTCTCCTTCCGGGCCACGGCCTACCGATCTTTGGACGCGAGCGAATCCGCCAGGCTCTCTCCGAAACGGCCGAATATTTGGAAAGCCTCGTCGAGCAGACCTTGGCGCTGATGAATTCGGGCGCACGACTCGCCGAAGCATTGGTCACGGTAAAGGTGCCGAGCCATCTCGCCGACCGGCCTTACCTCCAGCCGTACTACGACGAGCCGGAATTCATCGTGAGAAACATCTGGCGCTTGTATGGCGGTTGGTGGGACGGTAATCCCGCGAACCTGCGCCCCGCGCACGAACGATCGCTTGCTGAAGAACTGGCCCAGTTGGCTGGCGGCGCGAATGCGCTCGCTACGCGGGCCGAGAAGCTGCTCGAAAGTGGCTCTAATGAGGAACTTCGCCTCGCCGGTCACCTTGCGGAGATGGCGTGGCTCGCTGCCCCGTCGGACCCAGGCATACAAGCTGTTCGCCAGCGCGTGTTTCACGCGCTGGCCGCGAGCGCTACATCCACGATGTCGCGCGGGGTCTTCAACTGGGCCGAACGAGAGACCATGGGCGACGAGACTTCGACCTCGAATACTCACGGTTTGTGAGCCGTCAGACGCGGTCGATTACGAAATCAACCAACCTTAAATAATGAGTAAGGTTTCCAGAGTGGAACCACCTGCCCTGCCCCCACAGGGAGTCTCGGTCCGCACGCGTCGCTGGCGGCGCGTGCGTCGTCTCGCTGTACTCCCCATTGCCGCCCTCGCACTGGCTGGCTGTAGCGCCAACATTCCCACTCACGATGGCATCCCGACCTTTGATGCTCAGCCGGGCGCCACGACGAGCTCTCACTCGGTCTTCAACCTCTGGCAGGGGTTCACCGTGGGAGCGATGTTTGTCGGCTTCCTGACTACTTTTCTGATTATTTGGGCGGTCATCCGTTATCGCCGCAAGGGCGACAACATACCCAAGCAGAGCCAGTATCACGTGCCGTTGGAGTTGACGTACACCATCATTCCGGTCCTCATCGTCCTCGGACTCTTTGCGGCCACCCTGGTCGTGGAGAATAAAGAGGTCGCGAACCCGAAGACGAACGTCACGATCAACGTGAATGCCTTCCAATGGGGCTGGAAGTTCACCTACCCGGGCCAGAATGTCGTGGTCGTCGGCCAAACCACCCAGAATCCCGAAATGGTCATGCCCGTGAACGAGAACGTTCACATCAACTTGACGTCGTCGGACGTTATCCACGGCTTTTACATTCACGCCTTCAACTTCTCGCGCTACGCGCTGCCCGGCGTTTTGAACCAGTTCACATTCCGCGCGGTCAACACCGGCACCTATAACGGGCAGTGCACACAGCTCTGCGGTCTTTATCACTCTCTGATGTGGTTCCGTGTCAAAGTGGTAAGCGATAGCCAATACACCACGTGGCTGAAGAGTAAGGCCAACGCGGCGACAGCCGCCGCCGCGTCCGCGGCGACGAACCAGCAGACTTCATCCATTGTGCCGACCAAGCCGACAGTAGGAAACAGCTGATGACTGACGTTCTCGATCCACCCTCGCTCGCTGAGCCGCACGAGCACCACGAAGAGCACGAAGATCACGGCCCGACAGGCATCTTGAAGTGGCTAACCTCGACCGACCACAAAGTCATCGGGATGTCGTACACCGTGACCTCGGTGATCATGATGGTCATCGGTGGAGCCTTCGCCGAACTCATTCGCGCTCAGCTCACGACGCCGAACAACAACTTGGTGTCACTGGCGCAGTACAACGAACTCTTCACCATGCACGGCTCGGTCATGATCTACCTCTTCATGGGGCCCTTCGCCTTCGGAGCCCTCGCGAACATCATCGTGCCCATCCAAATCGGCGCACCCGACATGGCCTTTCCGCGGCTCAACGCGCTCAGCTACTGGCTGTACCTCACGGGTTCGATCACGATGCTTTCGGGTTTCTTCGTCGCGGGGGGCGCCGCAAACTTTGGCTGGGTGGCGTACGCGCCGCTGTCGAACTCGGTCAACACTCCGGGCGCCGGGGCAGACCTCTGGATCGGCGGACTGTTGCTCACGGGCTTCTCCGCGATCTTTACCGGCGTCAATCTGACGGCGACCATCTTCTATCTGCGAGCGCCCGGCATGACGATGTTCCGCATGCCGATCTTCACGTGGAACCTGTTGATCACGGCCATCCTCATCCTGCTCGCCTTCCCGGTTCTCACGGCCGGACTGATCATGCTCTACTGCGACCGACACTTCGGCACGCATATCTTCTCGGTCGCGGGAGGCGGCGTACCAGTGCTCTGGCAGAACATCTTCTGGTTCTGGGGCCATCCCGAGGTCTATATCTTGGCGTTACCCGTGTTCGGCATGGTCACCGAGATCATCGCTGTGTTCTCGCGCAAACCCGTCTTTGGCTACAAGGGCATGATTTTCGCGACCATCACGATCGGCGCGCTGTCACTGGGCGTGTGGGCCCACCACATGTTCACGACCGGCACGGTCCTCTTGCCTTTCTTCTCCATCATGAGTCTGCTCATTGCGGTGCCGACGGGTATCAAGATGTTCAACTGGATTGGCACGATGTGGCGAGGGGAAGTCTGGTTCTCGACTGCGATGTTGATGGCGATTGGCTTCCTATTCACCTTCCTCATCGGCGGCATCACCGGTATCTACCTCGCGAGCCCGCCGCTCGACTTCTTCACCCACGACACGTACTTCGTCGTCGCGCACTTCCACTCGGTCGTCATGGCGCTGATGATGGGCGCCATGGGTGCGCTGTACTACTGGGGTCCGAAGATGACGGGCTACCTCTTGAACGAGAAGATCGGCAAGGCCCAGTTCTGGCTCCTCTTCCTCGGCACCCAGGTCTTCACGTTCCCCATGTACATCCTCGGACTGAAGGGCATGCCGCGTCGCATCGGTATCTACCCGAACCACCCCGGATGGCAGAACTTGAACGACTGGGCCACAGTCGGGGCCATCATGATTGGGCTCTCGACGGTGTGTTTCCTCGTCAACATCATGTACAGCTGGAAGAAGTACCCGGCCGGTGACAACCCGTGGGACGGGCACACTCTGGAGTGGTTCACGACTTCTCCCCCGCCGCACCACAACTTCTATCGCCTGCCTCAGATTCGTTCGGAGCGACCGACGTGGGACTACAACCACCCCGGTCACTCCGCCGCCGCGCACGGTCACGCCGGGGAAGCCCTCATCGAGAAGGAACCCGTCTCGTGAGGAACGAAGCGAAGCTCCTCTTGAGCTTGGGCTCGTTTTTTGGTCTCATGGTCGCCGTCTACTGGTTCTGGAGTCACGAGAACGCCGGCAGCGTCATGATGTTTTGCGGCATGTTGCTGTGCTTCTTGCCCGGTAGTTACTACTACTTCTGGAGTCGGCGCATGAAGCCGCGCGCCGAAGACGACCCCAACGCCACCCAGGCGTCGGGCGCGGGTGTCGTGGGCACGTTCCCCGGCACGTCGATCTGGCCCTTCACGCTGGGCATGGGCGCCTTCTTCGTCGTGCTGGCGTTGGTCTTTGGCATTTGGCTCTTAGTACCCGGACTCGGTCTCGTGTTCTGGGCAATTATCGGGGGGACGGCAGAAGGTCGTCGGGGTGGTCCGCACTAGTCGACGTCGTTGTCACCCGTTCAGACATCACTGTCCGTTCAACGCATCTCGAGATTTCGCAGGTGCGAGCGCTTCTAATATGAATTTTGCTGTGTGTATAGCCATGACGAGCGAGGAGTACGAGTGACGGCCTTAGAGAGTTCGACGAAGGTTCAACTCGGCGGAACACGCGGCGGGCCCGATACGCCCACCGTTCGTCAAGATCGCTGGTGGATTCAGCCCGTAGTGACGGTCGCGATCCTGACGGCCTTCGTGATCTATTCCACCTGGGCGGCCTTTCAAAACAAGAACTACTTTGTCGGCGCCAACATGGGCCGCGATTTGATTAGCCCCTTCTACTCGCCGTGCATTGGCGGCTCGTGCGTTCCCGGTGCCAAGTTCGCCTTTAGCTGGAGCGCATGGACCCTCTCGCCAGCTCTTTTGATCCTGATCTTCCCGCTGGGCTTTCGACTTACCTGCTACTACTACCGACGTAGCTACTACCGTGCGTTTTGGTGGTCGCCGCCAGCGTGCAGCGTCGCCGACGCACACGCGCGCTACTCGGGTGAGACGCGCTTTCCGCTGTTGATGCAGAACGCGCACCGCTACTTCTTCTACTTCGGCCTTATCTTCAACGGACTGTTGACCTACGACGCGGTGTTGGCCTTTCACCAGCCCGGCATCGGTTGGGGTGTCACGGTGGGGACCATCGTGCTCGTGGTGAACGCGACGCTGCTGTGGCTCTACTCCCTGTCATGTCACGCGTGTCGCCATCTGTGCGGCGGACAGGTCAAGAGCTTTAAAGCCCACCCGTGGCGTTACAAGTTCTGGAAGTTCGTCACGCCACTCAACGCCAAGCACATGAACTTTGCCTGGGCCTCGTTGGTCTTCGTTGCCTGCACCGATATCTACATTCGTCTCGTGGCCTCTGGCGCCATCACCGACTACCGACTTTTCTAAGGACCGCACAGTGGAACAGTACGAACACCACGAATACGACGTGCTGATCATCGGCGCGGGCGGCGCGGGACTTCGTGCCGCCATCGAAGCCAAGCAACGCGGACTCAGCGTGGGAATCGTCTCGAAGTCGCTGCTCGGTAAAGCGCACACCGTCATGGCCGAAGGCGGCATGGCCGCGGCGATGGGCAACGTCTACCCCGAAGACAACTGGATGGTGCACTTTCGCGACACCATGCGTGGCGGCAAGTACTTGAACAACTACCGCATGGCCGAACTGCACGCGAAAGAAGCACCCGATCGCGTCTGGGAACTCGAGCAATGGGGCGCTCTCTTCGACCGCACCAAAGACGGCAAGATTCTCCAGCGCGACTTTGGCGGTCACCGGTACGCTCGCCTCGCGCACGTGGGCGACCGCACCGGGCTCGAGCTCATTCGCACGCTCCAGCAAAAGGTCGTCTCCATGGGCACCGACGTCTTCATGGAGTGCAAGGTTCTTCAACTGGTCCACGACGCCGAAGGCCGCATCGCCGGATGCGTCGGGTATTGGCGTGCGACCGGTGAGTTCGTCACGTTCCAAGCGAAGACCGTCATCCTCGCCACCGGAGGCATCGGCAAATCCTGGAAGATCACCTCGAACTCGTGGGAGAGCACCGGTGACGGCCACGCCATGGGCCTGTGGGCGGGAGCGAATCTCATTGACATGGAGTGCGTCCAGTTCCACCCCACGGGCATGGTCTGGCCTCTCAGCGTGCGTGGACTGCTCGTCACCGAAAGCGTGCGCGGCGATGGCGGAGTGTTGCGCAACTCCCTCGGCGAGCGCTTCATGTTCAACTACGTGCCCGAGATGTTCCGCGCCGAGACGGCCGACTCCGAAGAAGAAGGGGACCGGTGGTACGACGACCACAGCGCCGGGCGCCGGCCGCCCGAGTTGTTACCGCGCGACGAAGTGGCTCGCGCCATCAACACTGAAGTGAAGGCCGGGCGCGGGAGTCCTCACGGCGGCGTCTTTCTCGACATCGCGTCGCGCCGCACGCCAGAGTTCATCCGTCGACGCCTTCCCTCGATGTATCACCAGTTCATGGAGTTGGCCGGCGTTGACATCACGCGCGAGGCCATGGAGATCGGCCCGACGTGCCACTACATGATGGGCGGTATTCAGGTGGACGCTGACTCCCAAGAGACCGTGGTGCCCGGACTCTTCGCGGCCGGCGAAGTCGGCGGCGGCATGCATGGCGCGAATCGACTCGGCGGCAATTCGCTGAGCGACCTGGTGGTCTTCGGCCGTCGAGCGGGCATCGGTGCGGCGGAGTACATCGCCTCAGGTCAAGCGGCTACCGCATTCAATCAGAGTGAAGTCGATGCCGCTATCGAAGCTGCCTTGGCGCCACTGTCGCGCGAGAGTGGCGAGAACCCCTACGACATTCAGCACGATCTTCAAGAGATGATGCAGGCCAACGTCGGCATCATCCGCAACGCGGAGGAATTGGCCGAAGCCACCACCAAGCTTGATGAGTTCACCGAGCGCGTGAAGAACATCTCGGTAAAGGGTCCGCGCGTCTACAACCCCGGCTGGAACCTGGCCACCGACCTTCCGGCCATGATCACCGTGTCGAAGAGCGTCACTTTGGGGGCTACGTTGCGCAAGGAGTCGCGCGGCGGCCACACCCGCGAGGACTTCCCCAACCCCAGCCCCGAGTTTGGAAAGATCAACTTCGCTCAGTCCAGTGACGGCGGATCATGGGACAGTCCGATCAACGTCGTGGAATCGCCGATCTTGATCTTGCCGGATGATCTAAAGGCCCTACTTGAGGAGACGAAGTAATGGCGCAGGTGACCATGCGAGTATGGCGCGGGGACTCGAGCGGCGGAGATTTCGCAACGTACAGCCTCGAGCAGAACGAGGGTGAAGTCGTCCTTGACGTCATCCATCGCATTCAGGCAACCGAGGCGCCCGACCTCGCGTGCCGCTGGAACTGCAAGGCCGGCAAATGCGGATCGTGCTCGGCTGAGATCAACGGCAAGCCACGTCTCATGTGCATGACCCGGATGGATGAGTTGCCCGCGGGGCCGGTCACCGTCACCCCGATGAAGACCTTCCCCATCATCCGCGACCTCGTCACCGACGTTTCGTTCAACTACGTCCAGGCGGCCAAGGTCCCGGCGTTGATGCCGCCGCCGATGCCCGAGGGCGGTTATCGGATGTTTCAAGAGGACGTCGAGCGCGGCCAAGAGTTCCGCAAATGCATCGAGTGCTTCATGTGCCAAGACGTCTGTCACGTCATCCGCGACCATGAAGACAACAAGACTCACTACGCCGGTCCACGTTTCTTCATTCGCTACGCCGAACTCGAGATGCACCCGCTCGATCAGAACGATCGACGCGACCTCATTCGCGAAGACATGGGACTTGGATACTGCAACATCACCAAGTGCTGCACCGAGGTCTGCCCCGAGCACATCAAGATCACCGACAACGCGATCATTCCGCTGAAGGAACGAATCGTTGACGCTCACTACGACCCCGTCGCGTGGCTCGGCCGCAAGATCCGTCGCAAGCCCAAGACATCGGCCGCCGCCGCCGACGTTCAGCCCGCACCGTAAGTGAGCGCATTTCTCAGCGACGAGTGGTTCTCCGGTCTGAGCGCGACATTGAACAACGCGGGGCCGGCGCCACTCGATGAAGGCGCCGTTGAGGTTCGCATTGTCTTCGAACTCACCGACGGACCATCATCGGCCCCGCACGCCATCACCTTCGCAGTCGATCGGGACGGCGTCACTGTTCGGCCAGGTGATCACCTCGCCGCCGACGCCGTCATTCGCATCAGCTATGACGACGCCGCCCAGCTAGCGAGCGGAAAACTCACGAGCGCCAATGCCGTGAGAGATGGTCGACTCAAGATCCGCGGAGACGTTCACGGACTCGTTCCACTGCTTTCCTGGCTGCTTGCCGCGAGCGCCTGAGAGATTTTTACGACCCAGTGTTGCAATTTCTTGCAATTTTGGCGAAGGGTCGGTCGGCCGACTGATCCCGCCAATGCGCTAGAACACTCGTAAATACTGGATAGTCGTGCACTCAAGCCACTTCGCCACTATCAACCCAATTGAATAATCCTCATTCTGCCTTATAAACTTTCGCCCAAATACCCCGATTTTGCAGACATCCTTTTTAGACTTTGGCGGTGTCGGCACAGAACGAAGAACGGGGCGAGCGGTGGCTTGCTCGATCTCGAACGGGTTTCCTGGTCTCGGTACTCTCGTTTGCCATCCCCATTCTCCTGTCGATCGCCGCGGCATTTGGCGCGTCGATGCTCCTCTTTCACCCGAGTTCAGACCTGAGCCGAGTCCTGTGGTGGGTCATTGTTTTGGCGATTGCGTGGCTGGCCGCAGTGATCGGAGAGCGAATAGCCCGGCCACTCTTGCCCCTGGCCAGCCTCTTAAAGATGTCGCTTCTGTTTCCAGATCGAGCGCCATCACGCTTTGCCGTCGCCTGGCGCTCGGGCTCCACCCGCCAACTCGACCGCTACGTCCACGGCCTTGACGACACCGCCCATCGCGAGCCGGTGACCGCCGCGATGGAGATCCTCACTCTGGTAACCGCCCTCAGTTCTCACGACCGGCGGACTCGAGGTCACTCCGAGCGCGTGCGCGCGTATACGGATCTCCTCGCAGACGAGCTTCGCTTGCCGCTCGCCGACCGCGATCGTTTACGTTGGTCAGCCTTGTTGCACGACGTGGGAAAGATCACCGTCGACGTCGCCATTCTGAACAAACCAGGCGTACCCTCCGAAGCGGAGTGGGAGATTCTCCATCAGCATCCCCTAGAAGGTAAGCGAATGATTGAGCCGCTGCGTGAGTGGCTTGGCGAATGGGGGCTCGCCGTCGAACAACATCACGAGAACTTCGACGGCACCGGGTACCCGCACGGCATTGCGGGAGATCACATCTCGCTCGGGGCGAGAATTGTCGCGGTCGCGGATGCCTTCGAGGTGATGACCGCCGCCCGATCGTACAAGAGCGCCATGTCACCCTCGGCGGCCCGCAAGGAACTGACGCGCTGCGCGGGAACGCAGTTCGATCCGGCGATCGTGCGGGCCTTTCTCAATATTTCGGTCGGTCGCCAGCGATTGGTCATCGGTCCTTTGGCGTGGATCTTCGACGTGCCGATCATCAGTCAAATGAGCAATTTGGGGAACGTGTTTGTTGCGAGCTCACAAGTCGCTCTCGTTGCTGGCTCAGTGACGCTGGGCGCGGTCGCCGCGGGCGGACAGGTCTTGATGCACCCCCACGTCCCAAGCCCCATTTCTGTGGTGGCTACCGCGACGCACCCGTTGCGCCACCCAGGAGTCCTTGCGGGCGCAACTGTAGTGCCCGACCCGACATCGATCGCTGCGCACGTGTCGCCGACCACGGTCGCAATTGGCGCTGAGATCTATCCCAGCGCCACCATCTCTGGAGGGTCATCACTCGTGTCCGGCAGCGTGACGTTCGACATTTATAACAACGACTCGTGTGCCAACGGAGGCCTCGTATCTGCGATGGGGCCGGTGGCGGTGACTCATCGAACAGTATCTGAAACATCGGGATGGGCCGCGGTCGGACCACCCGGGACGTACTACGTGGTTGCTCTTTACACCGCAGACGCGACTCATCGAAACTCCAGGAGTGGCTGCGCAGACGCTGGCGCAATCGTCACTGGCCCCAACAGCCCAACGACCACCTCAACGAACGGCGCCCAACCGACAACCGCGACAAGCGTTCCACCCGGAACCCCCACGACCTCGACGACGACAACAACGACAACGACAAAGCCACCAACGCCGACTACGACCACCTCGAAACCGCCCGCGCCAACGACCACCACAACGAAGCCCCCGGCGCCCACTACGACGACAACTAAAGCTCCGTCTCCGACAACCACTACGACAACAGTTCCGCCGCCGACCACGACCACAACGAGGCCGTGCGTACCTTTTTGGCATCTAGGTTGCCCCCTCCTTTAGAGATCGCTCGCCGTACCTTTCCCACATCTCTCACCTCGTCGCAATACCACTTTTGAGCGAGACGTAGGTTTCTGTTTGAGAGACTTGACGAGTGTCGATCCTCGCCCCGCTACCAACCGCTCGCCGATCGCGTCGGTTCGTCCAACTATTCGGTGGCCTCGTACTCTATGGATTCAGCGACGGCCTCCTGGTACGCGCAAATCTTGGTCTCGACCCGTGGGACGTTCTGCAACAAGGCTTGTCACGAACATTCGGACTCGCGATCGGCACCTGGTCCATCATCGTTGGCGCGTGCGTTCTACTTCTTTGGATTCCGCTGCATCAGCGACCCGGTGTCGGCACTCTCTGCAACATCGTGGTGATTGGACTCGTCATCAACTTCACGATCAGCGAGTTCCCTGAACCACGGACGTTACTGCTCCGATTCATCGTCCTCTTTGTGGCCATCGCCATTAATGGCGTCGCCACGGGCGCCTACATCGGCGCGGAGTTGGGACCCGGTCCACGCGACGGGCTGACGCTCGGAATCGCGTCTCACGGTTTGTCGATTCGACTCGTCCGCACAGTCATCGAACTATCCGTGCTCATCTGTGGCTGGTTTCTCGGCGGAACAGTGGGTATCGGCACGGTCTTCTACGCCCTCTTGATTGGCCCCATCACCCACGTGACAATTCCTCGCTTTCGACTCTCTTCACGAGATGCGTAGCTCGCGCATAAGACGCCGAACTACTCAAAATTCGTCGAAAACGGCTCTAATAATTGCAATTTAGCGATTAGCACTCGCCACTCGAGAGTGCCAGATATTTGTATCCCGCACGTATAATTGACTTCCCGAACTTCGGTTCGGCTTCTTACGGAGGTTCGCAACGGCCCGCCCGAGAAGGGATTCGCTTGGGGGTGAACTCCGCCCATCAGGTGAATTCGATCACTTGAAAAGGAATGACTATGACCAATGAAATCGTCACCCTCCCGTTACTCCCCCTGAAGTCCGGCGTGATCCTGCCCGGAATGGTCTTCACCATGGCGCTTGAGTCCGACGAGTCGCGCGTCGCGGTGGAGGCGGCCCGCTCTGCCGGGGGCCGACTGCTGCTGGTTCCGCACCTTGAAGGTCGGTACTCGAAGATCGGCGTCATCGCCGAAGTGATGGAAGAGGGTTCCTTGCCCGGAGGCCTCGAAGCGATCGCCGTTCGCGGCGATCAGCGAGCCACCATCGGGACCGGAATCCCCGGGACTGGCGACGCCTTGTGGGTCGAGGCCGAACCCCTCGATGACGGCGAGGCGTCGGCGAACGTCGTAGAGCTCGCCCGCGAGTATCGCGCGGTGTTGGAAAACATCTTGCTGAGCCGAGGAGAGCGCCGTATCGCAGCGCAACTACGTGAGATCGCCGAGCCGGGGCGTCTCGCCGACGTCGCCGGCTACTCCCCCGACCTCACCCTCTCTCAAAAGGTCGAGATCCTCGAGACGATTGACGTCGAAACCCGGTTGCGTCTCGTGCTCGGGTGGGCGCGCGACACCCTGGCCGACCTCACCCTGCGCGAGCGCATCAAGAACGACGTCGAAGAGGGCATGGAAAAGACCCAGCGCGAGTTTCTCCTGCGTCGTCAGCTCGAAGCCATCAAGAAGGAACTGAACCAAGGCGGCGACGGCGATGCGGCCGACCCCGATGACTATCGGGCCAAGATTGCCGAGCGCGATCTTCCCGAGCACGTGCAAAAGGCCGTTCTGCGAGAGATCGACAAACTGGAGCGCACCAGCGACCAGAGCCCCGAGACGGGCTGGATCCGCACGTGGCTCGACACCATCCTCGAAGTTCCTTGGGGTATCGAGTCCGAGGATCGTCTGGATGTTCCCGAAGCGCGGCGCCTCTTGAACGACGATCACGACGGACTTGAAGACGTGAAGGATCGCATCCTCGAACACCTCGCGGTGCGCAAGCTCCAGGCAGAACGGGGCCTCAAGCCCGCCGACGGTCGCGGCTCCGGTGCCATCCTGGCTCTGGTCGGCCCCCCCGGCGTGGGTAAGACGTCGCTCGGCCAGTCGATCGCGAACGCGCTCGAGCGTAAGTACGTGCGCGTTTCGCTCGGTGGGGTTCGCGATGAGGCGGAGATCCGCGGACACCGTCGCACCTACGTCGGCGCCCAGCCCGGTCGCCTGGTACGCGCGCTGCGTGAAGCCGGCACCATGAACCCCGTCATCGTTCTCGACGAGGTCGACAAGCTCGGTTCGGACTATCGCGGTGATCCTTCCTCGGCGCTGCTCGAGGTCCTCGACCCGGCGCAGAACCACACGTTCCGTGACCACTATCTGGAGGTCGACCTCGACCTCTCGCGCGTGATGTTTGTGGCCACGGCCAACGTCCTCGACACCATTCCGGGACCGCTGCTCGACCGTTTGGAAGTAATTCGTCTTGACGGATACACCGAGTCCGAGAAGATCTCGATCGCGAGACACCATTTGCTCGGTCGCCAACTCGAACGCGCGGCGCTGCGCGAGGACGAAGTGATCATCGACGATGAGGCGCTGCGAACGATCGTGGCCGACTACACCCGCGAAGCGGGCGTGCGCAACCTCGAACGCGAGATCGGACGTCTACTTCGTAAGGCGGCGACCAAACTCGCCGCTGGCGAGCGCCAGGCGCCGATCGCGGTCAACGCGAACGAGGTTCGCACCTGGCTCGGACGCCCCCACTTCTACTTCGAGTCAGCCGATCGCACCAGCGTGCCCGGGGTGGCGACGGGTCTCGCCGTGACCGGAGCCGGTGGCGACGTGCTCTTCGTCGAAGCCAGCGTGTCCGAAGGTCCCGAGGGCCTGACGCTCACCGGTCAGTTAGGTGACGTCATGAAGGAGTCAGCGGAGATCGCCATGTCGTACGTGCGCAGCCACGCTGATGAGTTGAACATCGACCCCGCGAGCTTCGCTGGGAAGCGATTCCACCTCCACGTGCCCGCGGGCGCAGTTCCAAAAGACGGTCCGTCGGCTGGGGTGACGATGACCACGGCCCTCGTCAGCCTGTTGCGCGGTGAACCCGTTCGACCGGTTGTCGGGATGACCGGAGAGGTCACGTTGCAGGGTCGAGTACTGCCCATTGGCGGAGTCAAGCAAAAGGTGTTGGCCGCACACCGAGCCGGGTTGACCGAAGTGATCTTGCCCGCGAGAAACGGGCCCGATCTCGAGGACGTGCCCGAAGAAGTGCGCAACGAGATGACGTTCCACCTCGCCGGCACGATCGCCGATGTGCTGGAGCCTGCGTTGAGGAGCGCGTCGAGCGAGTTCGTAGCCGCGGCCTGAAGTTAGT
>JBAQZL010000040.1:0-2795 GCA_049790955.1 Acidimicrobiales bacterium | reverse complement strand
ACCCTCGGCTTTCGCGTTCCAAACTTGGTAGAGATCGATGTTCTCTTGGAGCCGTCGCAGACCCAGCGATTTGTCGGTGATGTGCCTTCCGGTATCCAACTTGGTGAGATCCGTATCAAATACCTTGTGAGCAACTTGCGCTCGAATGCCGGCATCCTGCGCGGCGCGCAGGGTCTCTTCGGAGTAGTGGAACATGTCGTTCATGGCCGTACAGCCAGCAAGTTGCAACTCCCCGATTCCCAATCGGCTCAGCGCGTAGCTCGCGTCCGCATCGAGAAATTGCTCCATGGGCAGTGCGAAACCGTAGAAGCCATCGCGACGATCTTCGAGAAGTCCTCGAAATACCGCGCCCACTACGTGCGTATGCGCGTTCACGAGCCCTGGAATAACCACATGGTGTGGAAAGGACCGAACTTCGGCGCCGTCTGCACTAATTTCGCCGATTCTCCCGACTTCAAGAATTTTGTCATCTCTTATTAAAATGGCGCCATTCTTGATGATGTTGAACTGTGGATCGACGGGAACGATCCATGCCGCTTCAATCAGTAGCGATCTCGCCATTACATTCTCCTTTCGTTGAGACGATGGAACGTCTCCGGGCGTGCTGGAACTCGGTGGTTGGTGTCTGCTCTCGCAACGCCTCGCGACTTACTACGGAACTCTCTAAGGGTGTTCACGAGGTGCGCGCCCGTGAAGGTCTCGCTGTGCGCGCACCTCGCTCTCCATCAAACCTCGCTTGCCAATGTCTCGTGCTTGGTGCCTATCGACTCTTGACGCACTGGTCCGCGGCAAAGAAAGTAGTAGACAACTCCGCCGACGATGAAGCCGACGTAGTAACCGAGGTCGCCTCCATGTAGAGCTGTTGCAACTGGCCCCTCGTAATAGCTCGTGTTCATAAACGGAATCACTGACGCCCATCCGATGACGAAAGCAGTGAGGGCTCGGTAGCCAGTGGGCAAAGACGGGAAGTGAGCCAATTTCGACACGTCCACATTGCCTCGGCGCAACCACCAATCCACGAGCACGATGGCGATGAACGGCCCAATCCAGTACCCGAACAGTAGGAGGATATTCGTGTACTTTCCTGCCAGGTTGCCGTCGTACATATAGAGCGCGGCGGCAAACCCTCCCGCCGCGACGACCACTGCTGAAACCGGCCGCGGAATGGGGATTCCAGTTGACTGGAGAGAAAGTGATCCGGTGTAGTCATCTAGGGCGTCAACCGCAATAGTCGTCACAATCACGGCAATCATTCCAATGACGCCGAGGAATCGGCCGCCCAGAAGGTGATAGATCCCTGCTCCGGTCTGATTCGCCAAACGCGCCGCAGCGGCAAGACCCAATATCTCGAGCCAAATCGCTGGGATCCCGATGCCCGCGATGGTTCGCCAGATGATCGCCCACGACGACGTCTGGCGTGACATGTAGCGGGTGTAGTCGGAAGCGTAAGGTGCCCACGACATGACGCCGCTCGCCACGATTGTCACCATGAGAATAAATCCACCTACCGCGTTTGCTCCATGCGAGGTGGCCGGGATGTGAACAGTGCTCACAGAAACTATCTTCACGGTGAGTATCACGAAGATAATGGCCAGAAATCCAGCCATCCACTTGCTGAACGTGTGGATGGCTTCATAGCCAAAGAAGGCCAGAAGGCCCTGCAGCGCGATGATCACCAGCAGCCCAAACCAAAATGGAGTGTGAAAAAGCACCTTGAATGCTTCAGCTCCAAAAAGGCCGTTGATGCCATCCCACAATATTTGCGACACCCAGTTGGTCAGACCGGGAAGAATTATCGACTTACCGAAAGGAAGTCTCGCGAATGGCAGTTGGGCCATTCCAGTTCGGGGTCCCATGGCTGCCAAAAGTCCGGTCAAGACGCACCCGATCGTGAGCCCGATCACGATGGCCACCACACCCCACACAAACGAGATGCCTATAAAGGATGCCGACGCCAGCGTGCCGGTGAACAGCGCGGACGGAGCCATATTGGGCGTAAACCATACGGTGAACGCTCTGATCTTGCCTCCGTAGCGTCCATCATCCGGTATCGGTGCGAGACCCTGTCGCTCCAGATGGAGGTCGCCCTCTCGTGTTGGGCGACCGGAGGTGGACTGATCCTCAGCTTCACTTCGAAGCTCCACTTCGGCTTTTTCAACTTTATTCCAAAATGCCATTTCTGCTCCCCTTCGCTTGTTCTGAACCTGCATATTGTTCTGACCTCGTATTGATGAGCGAAGCCAAGTGCCCGATCGTCATCCGTCGCTCAGTCATCGAGGTGTCCAATCACGTCGTTGCCGTACGCTTCGATGGTGCCCTCTGGGTCGTCGTGCATCAGATAGAGGGCGAACTGATCAGCACCCAGTTCGCGGAGTTTGGCGAGCTTTTCGCGGTGATGCTCAACTGGCCCGAGCAGGCAGAAGCGATCGACGATGTCGTCTGGCACAAACTCCGTGCTCGGGTTACCAGATTTGCCGTGATGGCTGTAGTCATATCCCTTTCGGTCTTTGATGTAGTCAGTGAGTGCAAGGGGAACGAGATTTGACTGAGAACCGTAGCGATCCACGATGTCGGCGACGTGGTTGCCAACCATTCCCCCGAACCACCGCACTTGATCGCGCTGATGGGCAACGTCGACTCCGACATACGCGGGCGCTGCTACGCAGACCGTGAAGTGCTCGCGTTGCCGATTCGTTTCCTCCAGCGATTCGAGAGCGGTATCGATCGCCCACTTCACGACAAATGGGTCGGCGATCTGCAAGATAAGTCCGTCCGCCTCCTGGCCCGCCAACTCC
>JBAQZL010000039.1:0-15056 GCA_049790955.1 Acidimicrobiales bacterium | reverse complement strand
GGTCATGAAGCTGCTGCGACGCCAGATTTACCGAGACGTACAGATCATCGCGAGATCTCCGCGACTTCAACCACCCTGACGCGGCGAACGCTGCCTCTCGAATCGCGAACATTCCCAACTCCAAGATCACGTCATTCTGTTCGGCAATGGGTATGAAGACCTCAGGCGAGATTGCCCCTCGTTTCGGGTGATGCCAACGCATGAGCGCCTCGAAGCCCACGATTTTCTTCGTCACGAGATTAACGATTGGCTGATACTGCATCGATATCTCATTGTTTTGAAGCGACTGGCGCAGCTCTTGATTGAGCGTGAATCGCGTCACCGCGAGATCGCGCATATCAGAGTCGAAAATTTCGTAGGAGCCTTTGTGCTTCCGCTTCGCTTCGTAGAGGGCTACGTCGGCGTTTTGAACGAGCGCGGAGCCGTCACCCGAGTGTTCGTCCCAGGTCACCGCACCGATGCTCGCGTGCTGCTCCAGTTTCATCCCTCCCATAGAAAACGGCGGAATCAGGCATGTGAGAAAACGTCTCGCGATGATTTCCATATCAGATTCGCTCACGAGATCTTCCGCGAGATAGAGGAACTCATCACCACCGAAGCGACACAGCGTGTCGTACGGCCGGGCAATCTTCTCAAACCGGCGAGTGATACTGACAAGCAACTCGTCGCCCACAAGGTGACCGTGGGTGTCGTTGACTCCCTTGAAGTCGTCCAAATCAATCATCAGCACTCCGAGCATCCCCCCTTGGCGCAGCACTCGCGAGCGTGCTTTGGTCAACCGATCCTCGAGCAGGCTCCGGTTGGCAAGACCTGTGAGGGGATCGTGCAGCGCCTGATGCGACAGTTTCGTCGCGATAGCTCGCTCGTCAGTGACGTCACGTTCGGAACTCACAAAATATAAGAGCTCTCCGGTCTCGTCACGCGCCGCCGAACGAGACACTTCGGACACGATGACGCTGCCATCCTTTTTCAGATATCGCTTGACGAATCGCAGCTGGCTCAACCGCTGGGAGAGCATGCGTTTGTGAGTCGCGCGCGTGAGATCCACGTCGTCGGGATAGGTGAAGGACGTGGAATCGTGCCCGAGAATCTCCTCGCGCGCCAGTCCCACCATTTCGCAGAAGGCGTCATTGATGCCGAGAGCGCAATCGTTGCGATCACTAACGACCATCGGAGCCATATTGCCTTCGAACGCCAACTGAAAGCGTTGTTCCGACTGTCCCTGAGAACGTTGGGCACTGGCGAGCGCGACCATGGCGAGTGAGGTTTCATCAAGGGCGCTTTGAGTGCGACGAACCAAATCTTGGAACTCGACACCCCTTTCAATCTCCTTCGTAATCTCTTGCAGTCCCAGCGCTACGTTCTCGTCGAAAACGAAAGGGTGCCGGTCATAGATCGAAAGAACCGCCAATTTGCCGCCCGGATAAAACGGCACCGCGATGCTGGAAGAAAACCCAAATTCGGCCGCGCGAGAACCCCACAAGCCGTACCTTTCCTGATTCGGGAGATCGTTCGCTATCTCAATCTCTCCCGTGCGCATGGCGACACCGGTCGGTCCAAGCCCCGTCTCCTCGGATACCAGCGATGACACGTCCTCGTCCAGGTACGCGGTCTGACCGGCCGAAAAACAGATATGCATCACTTCGAGCTTCGACTCGGATAATTCTCCGATCCACGCCAGCGAGTAGTCGTTGAGCGACACCACTTCATCGCAGAGCAACTGGAGTAATTCGGTCGTATCGACCGTGGCCATCGCGAATCGATTCACTGCGCGCATCAAGTGCATGGTGTGCTCTCGTTGAATCTGTGCGGTGATGTCAATGAATGAGGAGATCACTCCGACGGTCTCGCCGTCGACCACGGCGAGGCTCGTATTCACCGTCAGCCAACGTCGCGCCTTTGCGATGATGTCGAATCCGAGAATCGTGTCTGTCGTCGCCCGGTCTTCGCGTAGTGAGATCATCTCCGGTCGCTCAACTGTGGGATATGGCGTTCCGTCTTCGCGAACGATGCCCCAGTCGGCGTCCAGGAACGCGCGACCAACCAGCGCGCTTCTCGTCGTACCGAACATTCTGAGCGCGGACTCATTGCACTCCAGAACAACACCACGATCATCGTGCAGAATCAATCCAACATTCGTGGTGTCGAGGAAGTCGACGGTGTTGAGCAGCGTTTTGAGATTCCACTGAGGAAAGTCGGGAAGATCCGATTCTCGGGGCTTCTTAAACGCACGCATTAGTACGGGCTCGGTTTACATGTGGCGAGCCTGTGAACGGCGATACGCGCTAGTCCGGTAACTTCCGAAAGACCCATGCCATGCCTTCCAATCCTCACAAATGAGGTTCGATAGGGATGCTGGGTCCGGACTTCCCAACAACAAGATTACTACCGACGAATTGAAAGACGTGCGAATTGGCGAACACATTCATTGAACTCACCGCTCTGCGGACAGGTGACGTTTCGTCTAGGGATTCATGTTCCATGGATGACTCGTGCCTGGTGAACGCGTGACGTTTCATCCATTTCGCGCGCCTACGCGGTTCAGACGCGGAAAAAATTCACGTTGTATAGAAGAAACAAGCGCAAACTTTCACGTCGGCCAATGAAAATCTGGAAGTACGTTATCGACCTTGGAGCGCTGATTGACGAATAGGTCCGGTCGCGTCAGACGCGCCCGCACGGGCTCCGCCGCGCTCTCGATATCGATCGACTTCAATCGTCACGCGAGAAGCGCGACTCACGGAAATGTCGTCACGTCGTTCTCACTCATGCACTTGTCCGGTTCAAGGCACGAGCCACGGCGGTTCACAATTAATTGAAGCCGATTGCGAATCGTAGGATGAGTCAGTGAATTTCTACGACGTCTCCATCCTCATCGGATGGATTGCCGTCGTTTTGGGCTGCGTTGTTGCTTACGCCCAGTACAAACGAATCTCGACTCGCGGCGTCGAGGGCGTCTCGTTTACGACCTGGACGCTCTTCATTTACCTCGGCATTTTCTGGGTCGCCTACGGGTTCGACGTGCATTCGTGGGAGCTCATCATCGGCTGCGGAGTCACTCTGCCATTGCAGTTACTGATTTGGCACCGACTCAAGCCGTGGGAGCGGATACGAGCCAACGTCTATTCATTCGTTATCATCGTTAGCTTTTGCTTTCTTCCCGCACTCGTGTGGGGATGGAACGGAGCCGTCGTCGGCGTGGGTATGGCGGGCTGGGTAACACGAGGACCGCAGTTGATGAAGCTGGTGCGATCTCGCGCCGCTGAAGGTGTGTCGACAAGTTCGTGGTTGACGGCGAGTTTCGTCAGTGCACTTTGGGTGATCTACTACCTTGGCGCCCGACTGTGGCCCGTCATGTTCGTGACGGCAGTGGGTGGATTCGCCAGTCTGATAATTGCCACCTTGGCTGGTTGGCGGCACCGCCAAGCCCACGCCGTCCGTGACGTCACCTTCCCGCAAAACCTCGCGACGTTCGAGGACTGAGTTAACGCGCGCTCGTGGCGATGAGCGATTCATCGCGTCCGGCGCCGGGTACGGCGTGGACGTTGCGGTAGGTCACCCGTTCCCCGCACCACGCGCACGATGTCTCGAAGTGACTCGCCTGCCCGCAGGAGCGATGGATCACTTCAACGGGTGGACCGTTCGGCGCGGCGTACTGGTCACCCCACTGACGCATGGCCGTGATGATCGGCCAGAGGTCGCGTCCCTTCTGCGTGAGTTTGTAGTCGTCGCGCGGCGGATGTTCGGAGTAGGGAACACGCACGAGAACGCCGGAGTCGACCAATGAGGACAGTCGATCGCGAAGTATGTTGCGCGAGATCCCGAGGCGACGTTGAAAGTCCTCGAACCGGGTGACGCCCATGAAGGTGTCGCGGATGATGAGCATGCTCCACCACTCGCCGACCACCTCAAGGCACTGGGCCACCGAACAGTCCATCGCGGAGAAGCTCTTTCGTTCCATAACCCAAGCATAGTCAGTTGCATGATGCTACGCAACCATGTAGGGTACGTTCCATGACAGCACTGACCTCCCCAGCCTCGGATCTCGCTACAGCGAGGCGCCGGCGCACCATATTCTTCGTCACCGCGCTCGGAGCATTCATGGGATCCCTCGATCTCTCGATCGTGAACGTCGCCTTCCCCGCTCTAGAGCGCGCCTTCTCCCACGACTCGCGCGCCACCCTGTCATGGGTTCTCACCGGATACGCGATCGTCTTCGGCTCGCTTTTAGTCGTTGCGGGACGTACGGCAGATCGACTGGGCAGTCGTCGCGTCTTCTTCTTCGGGCTCGGCGTCTTCTGTCTGGGATCGTTTCTCTGTGGCGTCGCGCCAACTGTCGCCACATTGATTCTCGGACGCTTCGTTCAAGGCGTTGGCGCGTCGGCGATGCTGCCGTCGTCGCTCGGGCTCTTGCTCGGCGCCTACCCCAAAGAGAAGCGTTCTCAAATCGTCTCCTTGTGGGGAGGCATCGGCGCACTCGCCGTCGCGACCGGTCCTTCACTCGGCGCGGTTCTCATCACGGGATTTAGTTGGCGCGCCGCTTTCTACGTGAACCTGCCGGTCGGACTGATCGCCTGGTTGCTCGGACGACGCGTCCTTCCCAAGACCTCCGGATCCGGCTCGACCTCGAGTCCGGACTACCCAGGCGTGATCCTCCTGAGCGGCGCGCTCGCCGTGCTGGTCCTCGCTATCTCGGAAGGTCCCACCTGGGGTTGGTCCAGCGCGCGAATCGTCGCAGGCTTCGTGGTCGCGGTTGTCTTGCTGGCCACGTTTCTCTTTCGTTCGGCGCGTCACGCTGAGCCCGTCCTCGATCTCAAGCTCTTTCACTCACGTTCCTTCAGTATCGCCAACAGCGCCGTTTTCCTGTACTCAATGGGTTTCTTCGCCATGCTCCTGGGCAACATCTTGTTCCTGACAAGCGTGTGGGACTACTCAATTCTTCGCGCGGGGCTCGCGGTCACGCCGGGTCCACTGGTAGTCGCGGTGATCTCGGGTCCGGCAGGAAAGCTCGCAGCGCGCTTTGGCTTTCGTCGCGTCTTGACGGTGGGCTTCGCCGTCTTCACATTGGGCGTGCTCTGGTACGTGTGGCGCGTGCATCTCACGCCTGACTACGTCGCCTTATGGCTCCCGGGCACGTTGATCGTGGGCCTCGGCATCGGTCTTACGTTTCCCGTGGTCAGCGCCGCGGCGGTGTCAAGCCTCGAACCATCTCGCTACTCCGTGGGCAGCGCGGTCAACCAGACGGCCCGCCAAATTGGCGGCGCCCTCGGCGTAGCCATACTCGTCGTCATCCTCGGTACTCCAAAGAGCGCCGCCGCGGCCCTGAGTAACTTTCACCACCTGTGGATCTACATTGCGGTGATGGCCGCGCTCGCGGGCGTCATGTGCACGGCGATCTCGCGTCCGACCAAGACGGCGATGCCCTCGGCCCTCGACGCAGAGAAAGCGCGCGGCATGGAAGAGATGCTTGACGCCGAGATCGTTCCCGACAGTCGTCCCCGCCTGGCCGAACCCGAGTAAGCGCGCAACGCTCATTCGATTGTGGGCGCGTACTCTTAGCGGCGTGGCCGTAGACCTCGCTGAACCAGCTGAAGACACACCGGCGCCGGCGAAGTCGCGCCAGCGCAGCGTGGTCGAGTGGCTCATTGTCTTAGTGGCGGCGGTGCTGGTGTCGCTGCTCGTTCGCACCTACGTCTTTCAGACGTTCTACATTCCTTCGGGCTCAATGAAACCGACCCTCTACAAAGGGAACCGAATCGTCGTAGACAAGCTGGCGGTGGAGTTCGGGACGATCAACGTCGGTGACATCGTGGTCTTCAAAGCCCCGCCCGACGTGGCGAAAGACTGCAGCGACCCGGTCGCCGATCTCGTGAAGCGCGTCATCGGAGTGCCGAGTGACACGTTGACCTCGCACGGCAACACCATCTACGTGGACGGCGTGCCGCTGAAAGAGAATTGGTCACACTATGAGCCACTCGGTCCCGCGATCAAGAAGATCACGTTGCGCTCGGGGCAGTATTACATGATGGGCGACAACCACGCCGAGTCATGCGACAGTCGTTACTGGGGAATCGTGCCGCGTTCAGACATCATTGGCAAAGTCTTCTTGAAGTTCTGGCCGCTCTCGCAGTGGCACTGGTACTAACGATGAGCCACTCCTCGCGCTTGCTTCTTTCTCGCACAACGACGCGACGACTTCTCGCGATTGGTGCGGTCGCGGCTACGGGTTTGTTGTTGGCCTCATGCGGATCGAGTTCTCCGAAGACGTCCACAACGTCACACGGCGCCACTGCCCCGGTCATCACCGAGCACTTCACCAAACTCCCCTGCAATCACAAGAACACCCTGGGATTAGAGGGGTGTGCTGAAGGTCAGTTGTTGTCGACCGATAAGCGCATCGATAAAGAAGTGACGTTGCTGTTTTCACTCGTCCCGAAGGCCCAACAAAAGTCACTCGTCACGGCCGAGACCGTATTTCTCAAGTACCGCAGCGCCACCTGCAAGGCGTACAGCGACGTCTATCGCGGAGGATCGTTCGCGCCCGTTGAGTACGCCCAATGCGAAGTGCGAATGGACGAGGCGCAGAGCACCGCCCTGCACGGCTACTTTCGTCTCGCCGAGGCAGATGCGAGTCACATCCTCGCCTGGCCCTAGACCAGGCCCTTAGTCGCAGACGACGTCGGCGAGTAGATCTCGCAGTTGGCGTCCCATCTCGCGGGGGTTGCCGGTCACTTCTCCGATGACGTCACCCTCGACTTCGACGTCGTCGCCGGGCTGATACCTAGAGACTCGCAGTCCCCGACCGCTCTTCGCGGCGATCACCACCCACGGCAGACCAATGTCGCCTTGGTCGCTGGTCGCCATGATCTGTCCGAGCCGATCGAGGCCGAGGCTCCAGCCGGGCGTGCGCGCGGCGTTCATCACTCGCTCGAGGTCGGAATTGGAAGAGAGTTTCGCCACGCCCTGACCATAGGTGACGCCCGTGACGTGAAGGGGACTCTCGCCCGGGCCGTTATTTATGCCTGCTCAGCGATAAGGAACGCAATTGCGAGAGAACTACAGTAAATCGAGGAGGACCTACGCGACAGTTCCGTGACAGGAGCTACAGCGACTGGTCGAAGGGAGCTGGTGTGCAACCGACGGATACGTCTTCCCCGGACTACTTTCACAAGGTCGTCGACTGCCAGTGGGCCTGTCCCGCGCACACCAACGTCCCGGGCTACATCCGATTGATCGCCCAAGAACAGTTCGACGACGCCTACATGTTGAATCGTGAGTCGAACGTTTTTCCCGGCATTCTCGGCCGTACCTGCGACCGTCCGTGCGAGCCGGCCTGTCGGCGCGAGCGCGTGGACGGCTCGCCCGTGGCGATCTGTCGCTTGAAGCGCGTCGCGAGCGACCTACGCGGTGACATCAGCGATCGTTTGCCCAAGATCCCAACGGAGAAGAATGGCAAGCGCGTGGCGTGCATCGGGGCCGGACCGTCGTCGTTGACCGTCGCGAACGATCTCATGCCGCTCGGCTACGAAGTGTCGATCTTCGAGCAGTACGACAAGCCCGGCGGACTGATGCGCTCGAACATCCCCTCGTTTCGCCTTCCCGAGGAGGTTCTCGAAGAAGAGACCAGCATGATCCTCGACATGGGCGTGGACATTCGCTACAACACTCCCGTTAACAGTCTGCGGGGTCTCCTGGATGACGGCTTCGACGCCGTCTTCGTGGGCGTCGGTGCTCCGCGCGGCAAGGAACTTGACCTGCCCGGGCGCCACGACGAGGTCGAGTCGCACATTTATATCGGCATCGATTGGCTCGAGTCCGTCGCCTTCGGCCACGTGAGTGAGATCGGCGAGCGAGTTCTCATCATCGGCGTCGGTAACACTGCCATGGACTGCTGTCGCACGTCGCGCCGGCTCGGAGGACGCGACATCAAAGTCATGGCGCGCCGGCCGCGTCAGTTCTTCAAAGCCTCACCGTGGGAGCTCGACGACGCCGAGGAAGAGGGCGTTGAGATTCTCGTCAATTACGCGCCGACGCGTTTCGTGATCGAGAAGGGCCGCCTGGTGGGAATGGAGTTCGACGTTCTCGAGTGGGACGAAGGGGCTCGAAAGTCAACTACCGTCGACACCGTCACCATTCCGTGCGACGACGTCATTTTGGCGATTGGCCAAGAGAACTCTTTCCCCTGGATCGAACGTGACCTCGGGATGACTTTCGGTGAGTGGGACATGCCGGTTGTCGACGACATCACCATGCAGTCGAGTGTGCCGGCCGTTTTCTTCGGCGGAGACGCCGCGTTCGGACCAAAGAACATCATCTGGGCCGTGGCTCACGGTCACGCGGCCGCCATCTCCATTGACAATCACTGCCAGGACGTCGCCCTCGACGTTCGGCCTCCAATGGGGATGAACCTCATCAGCCAGAAGATGGGCATGAGCGAGTGGAGTTACCACAACGACTACAACCAGTCGTCGCGTCAGAAGATGACCCACGTCGAGCTCACCAAGCGCTTCGAGTCGCTCAACCTCGAAGTGGAGCTAGGTTTCAGCGCCGAGCAGACCGCCCGCGAGGTCCAACGCTGTCTGAACTGCGACGTGGAGACCGCCTTCACGGCTCCACTCTGCATCGAGTGCGACGCCTGTCTCGACATCTGTCCGGTGCAGTGCCTCACCATCACCAGCAACGGCGACGAGGCGGACTTGCGCAGTCGGCTCCTAGCGCCAGCCACCAATCTCGACCAAGAGCTGTACGTGTCCGAACCGCTTCCCCAAACGGGTCGCGTCATGGTGAAGGATGAAAACGTCTGCGTGCACTGTGGGCTCTGTGCTGAGCGTTGTCCGACCGCCGCGTGGGACATGGAGCTCTTCGACCTGGCCATTCCCTACGCCGGATCGAAGAACTTCATCCCCGTTGCCGTTGGCTTCGGGGGATCGGGGCGATCGTGACTCTCACCCATCGCGGCACGACGCGAGTGAACGACTTCTCCATCAAGCTCGCCAACGTCAATGGCACGGGATCGGCCAGCGCGAACAGCTTGCTGGTCCAGGCGATCTTTCGCATGGGAATTCCGGTATCGGGCAAGAACCTCTTTCCCTCCAATATTCAGGGCCTGCCCACCTGGTACGAGATTCGCGTCAACGCCTCGGGATATACCGCGCGCGCCCCCGACTACGACCTCATGATCGCCATGAATTCTCAAACGTACGCCGACGACATCGCCGACGTCCACGAGGGCGGCTACGTTCTCTACGACTCGTCCTGGCCGCTCGACACCGACCTCAAGCGCGATGACGTCAACTTCCTCGGCGTTCCCCTCGCCGCGATGTGCCTCGAAAACTTCCAGAAGCCGCGCGAGCGGATCCTGATGAAGAACATCGCCTACGCCGGTGCCGTCGTCGCCCTCGTAGGCGTCGATCTGGAGATCGTGGCCAATCTGTTGTCCGAGACGTTCTCGCGCAACGAGGCTCTGCGCGATTCGAACCAGAGGGCACTGCGTCTCGGGTACGACTACGCCCTCGAGAACTTCACCTGCCCTCTGGAGTTCAGTCTCGAACCGCTGAACCTGAACGACGACTCCATCTTGATCGACGGAAATACGGCGGCGGCGCTCGGTTGCCTCTACGCCGGCGCCACCGTGGCGGGCTGGTACCCAATCACTCCAGCGACGGCGGTGATGGATAACTTCACAAAACTCTGTGCGACCTATCGACGAGAGAAAATCGAAAGCGACGATCCCAACACGCCCGCCACCTATAAGAACAACTACCTCATCATTCAGGCCGAAGACGAGATCGCGTCCATCGGAATGGTGCTGGGTGCTGGCTGGAGTGGGGCCCGGGCCTTCACTTCTACCTCGGGCCCAGGAATCTCTCTCATGAGCGAACTGCTGGGACTCGGCTACTACACCGAGATTCCCGCCGTCATCATCGACGTCCAGCGCGTCGGGCCCTCGACGGGCATGCCCACCAGGACCCAGCAAGGTGACATCTTGATGTGCGCGTACGCCTCGCACGGCGACACCAAGCACATCCTTCTCTTCCCCGCGAATCCCCACGAGTGCTTCGAGTTCGCCGTGCAATGCTTCGACCTAGCCGAACGTTTCCAGACTCCTGTCTTCATGCTCTCGGACCTCGACATTGGGATGAACGACTGGGTCGTGCCGAAGTTGACGTGGGACGAGAACTACGTGCCCGATCGAGGTCGCGTTCTCAACGATGACCACCTGGCCGAGATTGCCGACTTCTATCGCTACAGCGACGAGAACGAGGAGTTCGTGACGCCGCGCACGCTGCCGGGCTCACACACCAAAGGCGCGTACTTCATTCGCGGATCTGGTCACGACAAGTTTGGCCGCTACACCGAGACACCCGACCTGTACCAAGAGGTGATCGACCGGCTGAAGTTAAAGCACGCCGCTGCGGCCCCCTGCGTCCCCTCGCCCGTCATCGAGCAGCGCGAGGGCGCAACGGTAGGCGTGATCACAGTTGGAAGCTGTGACCTCGCGGTGCGCGAAGCGCTTGACGAGCTCGCCGCGCGCGGTGTGCTGGCGGACTTTCTTCGCGTGCGCGGCTTCCCCTTTGTCGAGGAGGTGCGCGAGTTTGTCGAGTCGCACGAACGGTGTTTCGTCGTCGAGCAGAACCGTGACGCGCAACTGCGCAGCCTGATCGCCATCGAAACCGGTGCCGCCCCCGAGCGCATGAGTTCGGTCCTCGCCTACGGAGGCTTTCCTTTGAGTGCCCAGCAAGTCGTCAACAGCGTTCTTACGCAGATGGAGATTGCCTAATGCCATCAATTCTCAAGCCGTTCATTCCCCTGAATCCGCTGCCGAAGAACGAGCTCGGCCTCACGGTGCGCGACTACGAGGGCGCGATGTCGACCTTGTGTGCGGGTTGCGGTCACGACTCGGTCACGGCGGCGATCAGTCACGCCTTCTTCGAGCTCTCGACGCCACCTAATCGCATTGCGAAGCTGAGCGGCATCGGTTGCTCCTCGAAGACGCCCACGTACTTCGTGCGCGGGGCCCACGGCTTTAACAGCGAGCACGGGCGCATGGCGACCATCGCCACGGGCGCGAACGCCGCCAATCGAGAACTCACCTATATCGGCATCTCGGGCGACGGCGACTCGCTCTCCATTGGACTCGGGCATCTCATGCACGCGATTCGTCGCAACGTCAACATGGTCTATGTCATCGAGAACAATGGGGTCTACGGACTGACCAAGGGACAGCTCTCCGCGTCGGCGGACATCGGGTCCGCACCGAAAAAGGGCGAGGCCAACCAGCTCGCTCCGATTGACCCAATCATGCTCGGCCTGACTCTGGGTGCGACGTTTCTCGCGAGAAGCTTTTCCGGTGACAAAGAGCAGTTGATCCCAATTTTGAAAGCCGCCGTCGCCCATCGCGGGTTCGCACTGATCGACGTCATCTCACCGTGCGTTACCTTCAACGATCACGAGAGTTCCACGAAGAGCTACAAGTTCATGCGAGAACACGAAGTGAAAGAGGTGCAGACCGACTTCGTGCCGCTGGCCGTTCCGATCCGCGAGAAGATTCCGAGCGATGACGCGAAGGCCGTCACCATGCACGACGGCAGCGTGTTGCGATTTCGCTCAGTTCCCGACGGCTACGACCCCGGGGACCGCATGAAGGTGGAAGAGTACATTCGCGATCGCCAGAGCCGTGGTGAAATCGCGACGGGAGTGTTGTACGTCAACGAGACGGGCGCGGAGTTACACGAGCTCAATCACACGCCCGATGAGTCGCTCGCGGGTCTTTCCTACGACAAACTCTGTCCCGGAAGTGACGAACTCGCGCGGCTGCAAGACGACTTTCGCTGACGTACCGCTTTTGTAATGACTCGTTCGCCACAACTCTGTACATTTCGTTTTTTCTTTAAGTGTGCAGAGTATCCATTTTTTCTTCGAAGACGCATATGAAATATAGATTGAACCAATCTTCGCGCTCTCCAATATTCACATGAAAAATACAACAAACCACCGTTAAAAATGTTGCGGTGCAATGGCCACAAAATACGGTCAACACTGGACGTCGCGAATGGTACCCTCACTAGCCTTTTAGACGTAATGGGAAACGTGTCGGTGTTGCCTACCAGAGTGGTTGTTGTTGACGACCACATCATGGTGTCAGAGATCATGGCCCTCTCTGTCTCAAAAGAGCGCGACCTGAACCTCGTGGGAATCGCCAATACCGATCGCGACGTCGCCGAGGTCTTACAACGCGAACACCCGGACGTCATTCTGTTGAACTATCGCAAGCCCGACCGAGGATGCGTCAACATCATCCGCACCATGCTCGAGGAGTCTCCGACATCACGCGTGGTCATGCTCTCGGGAAATGGCGACGATGATCTTCTGCGTGAGGCCACTGATGCAGGGTGCACCGGAATCATCGGTAAGGACTGCTCGATCGCCGAGATCCTGGCCGCCATTCGCCGGGCCGCGCGAGGCGAACTGGTCGTCAGTTCCGGCGCACCACACTCCTAACTCTCCTACGCGGCTCTCGCGTACGAGCTGCAAATCCCTCTCACTACCAGGCTGAAATAAATAGTTTCGATCTGAACGAGTTGCGAGCAACGTCACTACGATGACAGCGAAGACGATTCGAGGTTGATTTCGAAGTGGCTGGCCGCGACACGGTGAGCGACTTCGGTTTCGACATTAGGGAGGAACAATGATCTCTTCAAAAGTTTCGCGCGTCGCGCTCTGTGCGGCCACACTTGGACTGGCGCTCTCTAGCGGACTCATCGCGGGTGTCGCTTCCGCCGCCGCGTCGCCCAAACTTGTCGTCACACCGGCCACCAATCTGCACAACGGCGAAGCCGTCAAGGTGTCCGGTACGGGTTTCAAACCGGGCGACTCCGTGTACATCGTGGAATGCCTCGACACGGCCAAGGGCGAATCGAACTGCAATATCTTGAACACCGTTCCCGCCACCGTCTCCAAGACGGGCGTTTTGCCCAAGTCGACCTTCAAGGTAACTACCGGCAAGATCGGATCAGGCAAGGGCGCCGGCTCGTGCGGAACGACGAAGGCGAATCTGAAGGACTGCGCCGTGAGTGTCGGCAATATATCGGGCGGCGACTCGGCCGTCTTCCGTATCGCCTTTAAGGCAAAGAAATAGTTTGATAGCAAGGGCGTGACCCCGCGTACGGTCTCGACCGGATCGTAGCGTCGCGAGGCTGCGATAAGTAAGTTCATCGTGGAGGGAGCTGATGGAGCACAACGGCGCTGAGTTCGCGCTCACCCGCACGCTCCAGGAGAGACGCACCTCCATCGCGCACGGGCTGAGAGCGCACTTCAGCTTTGCCACGCTTCTGGCGATTCTCTTTCTCACCTTCCTCGACAACACCATTGCGAGCGCCGTCTTAACCAGCGTTCAGTCCAAGTTGCATGCGGGAGTCTCCCAGTTGCAATGGGTTGTCGGCGGCTACGCCCTCGCGTTCGCGAGCCTCATGCTGATCTGTGGATCGCTCGGTGACAACTTCGGGCGCAAACGCGTCATGCTGATCGGCGTCGCCATTTTCTGCTGCGGCTCGGTCATCTGCGCCTTCTCGGACACGCCAACCCAACTCATCATCGGGCGCGTCATCATGGGCGTCGGAGCTGCTGGCTCGGAGCCGGCCACGTTGTCCATGATCCGCCATATCTATCCCGACAAGCGGCTTCGCGCGCGAGCGCTCGGGGCGTGGGCGGCGGTGTCGGGTCTCGCGCTCGCACTCGGTCCGGTCATCGGTGGGATCCTCGTGGGCCTGTGGTCGTGGCGATCGGTCTTCTGGTTCAACTTCATCTTTGGTGGGATCGTGCTGATCATGGGCGTTATCGCACTGCCGGAAAGTGTCAACGACATTCGCCGCCGCATCGACGGTCCGGGCTTTCTCCTGGCGGCTATCGCTCTCGGCTGCGCCACGTTCGCCACCATCTCGGGTGAGACGTGGGGCTACTACTCCTCGAGCGTTCTCTCTCTCTATTCGATCGCCGGGCTCAGCTTCATCATTTACTTCATCGTGGAATCGAGAACGAAGGACCCGATGCTCAACGTGCGATGGGTGCGCAATCGCGCCTTCGCCGGTTCGTCGGTGATCGCCTTCACCAGCTACTTCGCAATCTTCTCGATCTTCTTCTTCGTCGCTCTCTATCTGGAAGTCGTGGCCGCGGTCGGCCCCTATTCGTTGGCGGTCGACTTCTTGCCCCTTTTGGCGGGCATGGTCGCCGCTTCGCTCTTCACGGGTCGTTGGGTCGGCCGCGTGGGATCGCGCGTGCCCATGACAGTGGGATGTCTTCTGGCGGGCCTCGGGGTCTTGCTCACCGACGTGGCCATCAGCCCGACGGCGGGTCTCTCAACGTTGGGCTGGACGATGGGACTCGCCGGAATCGGCTTTGGGATCATCGTGGTGCCCATCAATGCGACCGCCCTGATCAGCATCCCGGCCGCGAACTCCGGCATGGCCGCCTCCACCATCAACACCAGTCGAGAGCTCGGGGCTGTCACGGGTGTCGCCATACTCGGTTCGATCGTGAACGGACAGTTGACTGTCAACCTCACGCGTCGCCTCATTGAGATCGGAGTGCCGAGCGCCTTTCGCCAGGAGATCATTACCGACGTCATCACGGGCACCGCCGCATCGAAAGCCGCGGCCGAGAGTAAGCACTCCGGCGCCGCCATCCGCCACATCATCAACGAAGTCGTGCGGGCGGCGTATGGCGCTTTCACTCATGGAATGAACCTCGCCCTCACCGTGTCGGGAGTGCTCCTGCTCGTATCAGGGGGCGTTGCCTACTTCACCGGAACGGCGGAGCGTCGTTCCATGGTGGAGGATGACGAATTGATGCCTAGCGCGTTGCCGAGCGCCTGAGCGAGTTCTGTACCCCGTCGTTCAGTCTCTTCAGCAAGGTCGTTAACTCGGTGACGTCCTTCTCGGGCCAGTCCTCACAGAGCTCCTGAATAACGGCGCTGCGGCGTGCTTCACGCTCTTCAAACTCGCGCCGGCCTGACGCTGAGACCCGCAACAGCGTGGCGCGCCCGTCGGAGGGGTCACGGC
>JBAQZL010000038.1:0-5555 GCA_049790955.1 Acidimicrobiales bacterium | reverse complement strand
ACCAACGACTCGCAGAGTTAGTGGCTTAGGTTTCGGGGTCCTTCCAGTAAAGCTACGCGTCAGCCTCATCGAACGAGAGCAACGCAATACGATCAATCTTCACCGGTCAAACTGAGCTGATTTCATTCGGTTCCAGCGACCAAGAAACCTTCGCGTCCGCTCTCAGATCGAACATTTGGGAGACGGAGACAGAATGAGCCCAGACGGTCATCTCCGCAGCGGCGCGGCGCGCATCGACTTCGTTTCGCGCGACTCAGCCCGTCTGGGCGAGTCAGCCGTTTTGGCTACGGCCCGTGCAACTCGCTCTTTAACGGCCGATGAAGTTAGCGATGAGATAAATCATGCGGCCCCCAAAGTCTGTGACCTCCGTGAACAGCGAGCCAAGAGAATAGAGGCTACGGTGCAAGCGAATAAGGTTCAGCGATTCGACGGGTTGGCGACGCAATCGTTCGCTGAGAGGAAGGTGTCCTGTACCAGAGTTATGAGAATTCTTAAAGCCTCGGAGGGAGAAATGTCAATTGTCGAACCCCTGTATTTTCACCTTAAGTCGTTCAAACGATTCGAATACTCCAAATAAATCTGGATTGCAACTCCAATCCCTCTCAAGTAATTCAAGCTGGTCCTTCGACAATTCATCCTTGCGATCCCTCTTATCGAAGGGCTTCGCAATCTCGATCTGGTTCAGGCGGTCCAATAATGTTTCCGCCCTATCCCGCGAGCGTCCACGGTTATCTCTGATTGAACTCCATAACTCTTTCTTGGCACTTTTTCCAAGATCGTCGCGCGTCAGGAGTCGTTCAGCTAGGTCTGCGCTAGCGCAGTACCAAAAAAGTTGAGGATAGAGGTGACGTGCGTAGCCGTCAAAGCGCGTGAGCGCACCTTGATCTGTGAGTTTGCGTACATTCGTTCCCAGTTCTTCGAACTGAAACGAAAACGCTCTCCCACTCGACAATGCAGAAAGTTTCAATGACTCTTCCGTCTCGCGATCAGCCACATTGTCATACTCGGCGAAATCCGCTACGAGTTTGACAAGATATTCTTTCGCTGATTCGCGGGCCGCGATCAAACTCTCGTATTCGTTTTGTGCCTTCCATCGCTTGCCCTCAGTTTTTTTCGTATTTCGCACTCCAAGCCAATAAAATAGAACTCCAGATACCACGGAGATCACTACGCCGACAATCGTTGTAACGACCATTTTCCAAATATAATTCTCGGCGCCCTGGAGTGGCGTGACGCAGCGCACCTGATAAGCCCGCGAAAGAGCGACAAAGTCTGAGTATCTGAGAAACGCAGATCTGCCTCGAATGCGATAAGTGCCTTTGCGGTCAACTCTGCGAAGACGCGGTGCGCGTCTTTTTCGTCCCGCGCAAGATTCGGCTCAGTTGCATGGGTCGCCTCGCCGTTCAGAATGGTAGTCACGTCGCCAAACGGGCGGCTAAAGACATTCGCGACTCACTTCAGTCGAGTATCGATGACCACGACGTTTCTGGGATCATTTGGTCTTGTGTGCGCGATGGTAGGTATCGCTCCGCCCTTCAGCAAAATTAGCGTTTCAGATAATCTTGATGCCGTTGAGTGACGTTCGTAGGCATTTCTCGTGTGTAGGAAGGATCACTCGGCTCGCCCGGATCAGCGGAACTGCAAAATAGCCCCCGGAGACTTCGCTTGGCAGCACAACAGTGAAGGAAGTTCTCACGATAAGAGTGCGCACGAGAAGCTCAACGGTCTCGGTGATTCTTTCGAATAACGCGCTCGGCTTTACAATGGCTCCGTAAAAAATCACTACCTGTCGTGCATCAATTTTGTCGTAAATGTTTTCGGCCCTACCGAGTATTCGCTTCCTATCTTCTCCCTCATCGTGATGCGGCACATGGGCGGGTTCTGTAACATGCACCGAATATGAGATCCTCCAGTAGTACGCATATACCAACGCGCCGCTGCAGCCCAGAGCCGTCAATACAGTCGTTCTTGCTTGACCAGCGATCGGCGACATCGCAAATATGCACGACATTGCAACAAAGAGCAGAATCGCAACAGTTGCCATCAAGAAACGTTCAAATTGTCGCCTCTCCATTCGGTGAACTCTATGTTCCGATGGATCTAGCGCGCGTTCGAACTTTCAGCACACCGCGAGAAGATCGCATTCTTACTTCTTTCCACCGGTGACCCTCCTCCACAAGCGAGCAGCACTGGTGAAGATGTCTTTAAAGTGGGTCGCCTTTGGGGGGCACGGCACGAGTATGGGGCGAGAGGCTTGGTGAATTCGTGAGACCTCGGCGACGTCTGCCAACGGACAGTTGTAGGTCTCGACGTTTTGAACGTCGGATCTAGGGATGAGGAATTGTGGCGAAATTTCGATTGCGTCTCGGTCGAGTTGACGGATCCGCTACTCGGTTAAGTCAACGGTCCGCCTCCGCAGGCGCGCTGCGGGCGATACCCTAAGCCGTTGCCTAAAACCTAATGCCTACGATGTCGGCCGTCTTGTCCTTTGCTAGGACGGCGAGCGTGGCACATGCTGCCGGTGATCTGGATCCGCTGTCGCGAACACTCCATCCAACTACGTCATATCGTTTTAGTAGGCGGAGCACTGCCTCACGCGCAATGGTCAGAGACTGACAATGATGGGCGGCGAAGTAGTTTTGCGCAGACATCTGAAATGCTGCCGCCCGAGAATTCCGTAGATGTCCGTTGTAAGTGGCGAGTCCCAAGGACCCGCATTCATTTCGTTCTGGGCTCGGGGGGTAGCCCCCGATCGAACCGTTGTCGAGTATGCATAGCGCCCCGCGAGCGTGATGCGACCCGGGGAATCCAGGCCAATGCATGATGCTCCGACACGTGAGCAATGGGTGTGATGTGAGCGAAACGACCGTCGCATTCGAACCATGAGCGGTCGTAGCAAAACACGTCAACTGCGTTGTGTTCTGTACGGGCTCTCGTAGCAGCGTTATGGCTGCAGCCGAACTGCCGACCACGAGGATCAACGATGCGGTGAAGATGCCCATTCGCCTCCATCTTCGATAAAAACTCCATCTTCCGCGTCTGGAACCCTTCGCCACCGCAGATTCGAGGAGCCGGTGAGTCGATAACAGATGATCCAGCATTTCGTCAGTCACATGACGAGCGGGATCGGCGGTCACAAATCGATGTTGGAGATCTTCGTCGTTCACGCTTCTACCTCCTCGCCGGAACTAGATGATGAGGAAGGCGAAGCAGAAGTCGATTCCAGGCGCGCGCGTAACTTCTTCTTCGCACGGCTCGCACGTATCGCGACCGCATTCTCACTAATCTGCAGCGCAATAGCAATGTCGCGATATTTCAGCTTCTCCCAGTACGCGAGTCGCAACAGTTCGCGATCGAGTTTGCCCAGTGAGCACAGCGCCTTCATTAACTCTTGATTATTGAAATCGCTCATATCTGTTGTGTCCGAGTCGTCTTCGCGTTCTCTCGCGATTCGTCCGTGAAGGCGAATCCAACGATCCCTCGAACGGCGATGATTTGATAGCACTCGAAATGCGATGCCGTAAAGCCACGGCAACTCTCGGTCGCTGGGTGGGAAGGCATCGCGCTTTCTCCACGCGATTGCGAATGTTTCGCTGACTACATCGTCCGAATCATCAGGGTCGGCAAGCCGCCGTAAGACGTACCGCTGGACCGCTCGTCGATGGTTGTCGACGAGTTGCGTAAAATCACGGTTGGCATCGTCAACGTTCATCAAGCCAACTTACGCATGCAAACCCTGACGACTCTTCTTGTCTAAAGAATGTACGCCGATTGAATTCGGTCTGACCATCCGCTTTCCATGGACGCCGCATCGGTTCCCGCAGCCATCGGTCCCGGATAGACGGTTCCGCCCCCGTTTTGGGCGGACGTCATGCTGACTTCGCAGGCCCCCACTTTGTATGAGTTTGTCTTGTCGCTGAATCCATACGTCGACAGATTCAGCCACACCCCTTCGTCCAGCAGTGAAAGCTCTGACCCTTCGTAATTTGTTCCCGAGTACAGCTGCAGGGCGCTCGAGCAGTTGATTTCTGGAGAGAAGCCAACATCGGCTTGTCCGCCCGGACTCGAGAGCCACGTTTGGTAATCAGACGTTGTCGCAAAGCAGAAATTCCCCCCCTGAGTGACGGCACAAACGGCGGCGCCCTCCCATCCGTTTGCGAGATTGATCGATGTGCCGTCATAAGAGGCGATGGAGCTGCCGCCCGGCGACGCTCCAGCCAACTGTCCTCCCCCCATAACTGTGATGAGGACAAAGCCGATTAAAAGACCAATCTCCTTGCGCGCACGTATGGCACTCATGCTGCCCTTTCTGTTTAGCAACTGGAAAGATCCCTCTGAACTGAGCCACTAGTTTTGCGAGTCCTGATGCTCCAGAATGGAGCAGGAGGAGTCACCGTGAAGAGAAGGCATCACACCCCCGAACAGATCATCCGCAAGCTCGCCGAAGGCGAGAAGTTGCTCAACGCTGGCAACGACGTGGCCGAGACGTGCCGTCAGCTCGAGATCACCGAGTCGACCTGGCATCGTTGGAAGGCGCAATATGGCGGCATGAAAGCCAACGACGCCAAGCGCTTGAAGGAACTCGAGAAAGAGAACACCCAGCTCAAGCGCATCGTCGCCAACCAGGCACTCGACATCGACATGTTGAAATACGTCGCCGAGGGAAAATTCTGACCCCGAACAGCCGGCGTCGAGTGGTCGTCGCACTCGAGCAGCAGTTCGGGGTCTCTGAGCGCAGGGCCTGCGCGGTCATTGGTCAGTCCCGCTCCACCCAGCGTCTCCCCGCGGTCGAACCAACGGCCGAGGACGAGCAACTGAGGGCGTTCCTTCGATCTTTCGCCAAACGTCACCCGCGATGGGGCTGGAGAAGGGCGCAGGACGCCCTCAAAGCCGACGGGTGGAGGGTGAACCACAAGAAAGTGCACCGTCTCTGGCGTGAAGAGGGCCTAAAGGTCCCTTATCGCAAGAAGAAGAAACGACTCACCGGCATCGGAACCCAAGTCGGCGCCATGGTCCCCATCGCTCCCAACGTCATCTGGGCCATGGACTTCCAGTTCGACCAGACGAGTGACCTGCGGACCTTGAAGATGCTCAACGTCATCGACGAGTTCACCAGGGAGTGCTTGGCGATCGACGTGGCACGAAGCATCACCGCCGACGACGTCATCCGTCGTCTCGAGCAACTCAGTGCCGAGCGTGGCGCGCCGTGTTACCTGCGCATGGACAACGGTCCCGAGTTCGTTTGTTATGCGCTCAACGACTGGTGTCGCTTCAACGGATCAGGATCGCTCTTCATCGATCCCGGTTCACCCTGGCAGAACGCCTGGATCGAGTCCTTCAACGCGCGTCTGCGCGACGAGTTCTTGAACGGTCAACAGTTCGACAGCCTCTTCGAGGCCCAGGTGATGCTCCGTGACTGGCGAGCGGAATACAATCACGAACGAACTCACAGCGGACTTGATCGAAGAACTCCGGTCGAGTTCGCCCAGAGCTGGCAGTTGCAACACCACCAACGACTCGCAGAGTTAGTGGCTTAGGTTTCGGGGTCCTTCCAC
>JBAQZL010000037.1:0-39240 GCA_049790955.1 Acidimicrobiales bacterium | reverse complement strand
CCCGGAGTTCGACGCCCGATGCCGAGCGCCACTGGTCGCGGACCTTCCAGCGGTCCTCGTCCCATGAGCGCGCGTCCGAGCACGGGCGCCCCGCGCACCGGCGGACCGTCACGCCCAGGTGGCGGCGGATTCAACGCCACCCGTCCCGGCGCACCGACCGGTGGCGCACCCGGTGGCGCTGGTGCCAGTCGCAGCGGTGGACCGGCCCGTGGAGGCGGCGGACCTCGCGGATCGCAGCGCAAGACCACGCGTCGGCGTCGTCGCAATGTAGAAGAGCTCGAGCCGACGCAGATGACTACGTGGCAGCCGAGCAGCGCGCCGGTGCCCGACGGAGAGATCATCATCGAGCGTGGCTCGACGGCCAAAGACGTTGGCCCCAAGCTCAACCGCAGTGCCGCGGACATCATTCGCTTCTTGTTCCTCCAGGGCGAGATCGTCACGTCGTTGCAGGGTCTCACCGACGACATGATCGAGCTCTACGCCGCTGAAGTTGGCGCGGACGTCAAACTCGTCGACCCGGGTGAACAAAAAGAAGCAGAGCTCCTCGCGAAGTTCTTCGACGAAGATGATGACGACGACAACATTCCCGTCGCTCCTCGTGCGCCGATCGTGACCGTCATGGGACACGTCGACCACGGTAAGACGTTGCTTCTCGACAAGATTCGCAAAACCAACGTGGTGGCCGGCGAAGCCGGTGGCATCACCCAGCACATCGGTGCCTACCAAGTGACCTGGCACGGCAAGCAGATCACGTTCCTTGACACACCCGGCCACGAAGCCTTCACCGCCATGCGCGCGCGCGGCGCGAAGGTCACCGACGTCGTCATCTTGGTCGTTGCGGCCGACGACGGCGTCATGCCCCAAACGGCCGAAGCGATCGACCACGCCAAAGCGGCCACGGTGCCGATCATTGTCGCGATCAACAAGATGGACCGTGCCGACGCCAATCCCGATCGTGTGCTGCAGCAACTTTCCGAGCACGGACTCGTTCCCGAAAAGTGGGGCGGCGACACCATCGTCGTCGAGATCTCGGCGCTGCAGGGAACCGGTATTGACGACCTCCTCGAACAGGTTCTCCTGGTCGCGGAGATTGGCGAGCTCTCCGCTCGCCCGACGGGCCGAGCCGTGGGCTCAGTGCTCGAAGCCAACCTCGAAGTGGGCCGCGGTCCCGTCGCCACCGTCATGGTGCAGAAGGGACTGCTGAGTGTGGGTGACCCGGTCGTGGCCGGTCCCGCCTACGGCAAGGTCAAGGCGCTGATCAACGATCAAGGCAAGCAAGTGAAGAGCGCAGGTCCTTCGACGCCCGTGCAGATTCTCGGATTTAGTGAGCCACCGTTCGCTGGTGACGAGATGCGCGTCGCGCGCGACCTCGCCCACGCTCGTTCACTCGCCGAAGCGCGAGCGCAACGTACGCGCCTAGTGGGTCAACAGCCGGTCGCTTCCGGCGGTGCTCGTCTCGAGGACCTCTTCGAGCAGATTCAACGCGGCGAGACGGCGACTCTCAATATTGTCTTGAAGGCCGACGTCCAAGGTTCGCTCGAAGCCTGCACCGAGTCGCTGCGCAAGCTCGAGCGTGACGACGTCAAGCTCGTCATTGTGCACCGCGGCGTCGGCGGCATCACCGAGAACGACGTACAACTCGCCAAAGCCTCGAGCGCGACCATCATCGGCTTCAACGTGCGACCCGATAAGCGAAGTCGAGAACTTGCGGTGAGCGAAGGCGTGCAGGTGCGCACCTACGAGATCATCTACAAGTTGATCGAAGAGATCGAAGACGCCATGCTCGGCCTCTTGACGCCGGTCTACGAGGAAGTTGTCACTGGCGAAGCCGAGGTGCGAGAGGTGTTCCGCATCCCGCGCATTGGCGCCATTGCCGGTTGCTTCGTGCGCGACGGCGTCATCACTCGTGGCTCGAAGGTGCGATTCCTTCGTGAAGGCGTGATCATCTGGAAGGGCACCATTACGTCGCTACGTCGCTTCAAGGACGACGCGCGCGAGGTGGCCTCGGGCTTTGAGTGCGGTATTGGGCTTTCGGACTACCAGGACCTCAAGTCGGGCGACATCATCGAAACTTACGAAGAGCGCGAGATTCCGCGCACGGCGTAAGTCATGGCCAGGTCCTCCGGCTCGAATCATCCCTACCCTCGATCCGCGAGGGTTAACCAGATACTGCGTGAAGTGATCTCCGACGAGCTCGTGCGGATCTCGGACATCGACGAACGCCTGGGGTTTCTGACGGTGACGGGCATCGACACGTCGCCCGACCTTCGCCACGCCATGGTCTACCTCCACTCGCTCTCCGACGAGGCGAAGGAGGCACTCGAGGAACGCCGGGCGCAGATCCAGGCGTCGGTGAACGTCCAGACTCGTCTGAAGCGCACTCCCAAACTGGCGTTCATGGCCGACCCCGCCGTCGCGAGCGGCACGGCCGTGGAGGAAGCTTTGCGACGTCAACATCACGATGACGAGTAACGGGCTTCTCCTTATTGACAAGCCTCAGGGCGTCACGAGTCACGACGTTGTCGGACACGTGCGGCGGGTGTTGAACGAACAGCGCGTCGGTCACGCCGGCACCCTCGATCCCATGGCAACCGGCCTCTTAATTCTCGGGGTCGGTTCCTCGACGCGGCTGCTGCGTTTCGCGCAGAGTGAGATCAAGCGCTACGAAGGCGTGGTCACCTTTGGCGTGCGCACTGACTCCCTTGACGCCGACGGCGCCGTCGTTGAGACCGCGGCAGTTCCCAATCTGTCGCCAGCGATGGTGAACGCAGCGATCACGGGTCTTCTCGGGGAGCAAGAACAGATCCCACCCATGGTGTCGGCGATCAAGGTCAACGGTCAGCGCCTGCACGCGCTCGCGCGCGAAGGCGTGGTCATTGAGCGAGCGCCGCGAACGATCACGGTGCACGAACTGTCGCTGGCGCCTCTCGACGAGGCGCGCTGGACCTTCGACGTGACGTGTTCCGTTGGAACCTACGTGCGAGTGCTCTTGAGCGACCTCGCCGAGCGCCTCGGAACCATTGGCCACTTGAGCGCGCTACGACGTCTTTCGAGTGGAACGCATCACGTTCGCGACGCCCTCACGTACTACCAACTGGACGATCGCATCAGCGAAGACGCCACGGTCCTGCTGCCACCGCGTTCGTTTGTCGAACACCTCGTGTCGGTCACCGTCAGTGACGACGAGGAGCGACGTCTGCGCATGGGTCAGCGCGTCGCTCTCGATCGCCGAGACGACGGCGAGATCGCAGCGATCAACGAGGCGGGTGACCTCGTGGGCGTGGTGCGTCGTCGCGGCGAGGTGTGGCAACCCGTTGTGGTGCTGCCCCGTATTGACGGATCGTCCGAGTAGGTTGCCACTGATGAAAGTGCGCCACGACGCTGACGAAACGTCACACGAGCCGAGCGTGGTGGCGATTGGCGTCTTTGACGGTCTGCACCGCGGACACCAGGCCGTGATCGCTCAGCTCCTCGAGTTGTCACGCACGTATGACGCGACGGCGAGCGTCGTGACCTTTGATCCGTCGCCGGCGAGCGTGCTCGCGCCCGAGCGAGCCCCACGCCAATTGGCGACCGTCGACCAACGCCTCGAAGGATTGGAAAATCTCGGCGTCGGCCAAGTGCGCGTTCTGACCTTTAGTCGAGAACTCTCCAGTGAGTCGGCGCGCGACTTCATTGATCGCGTGCTCGTGCACGACCTCGCCGCACGATGCGTTCTTGTCGGCGAAGACTTTCACTTCGGACACAATCGTGAAGGCAATCTGGCACTGCTACGCGAAGTGGGGAAGGAGCGGGGTTTCGACGTCGTGGCCGCTCCGACGCACGGTGACGGCGCGCGATGGAGTTCGAGCGCCGTGCGAAAGGCCCTGTTTGGCGGCGACGTCGACGAAGCTCGCCGGATTCTTGGACATCCCTTCACTCTGCGCGGGGTCGTCGCTCACGGAGACAATCGCGGGGAGGCCCTCGGATTTCCGACCGCCAATCTGAGCGTCGCCGACGATCAGGCCTTACCCGCCGAGGGTGTCTACGCCGGCGCGTTGTTTATTGACGACACCTGGTGGCCGGCCGCGATCTCGGTCGGTACCCGTCCGCAGTTCTACGAAGACGGTGCGCTGCTCGTCGAAGTCCACGTGGTGGGCTACGAGGGACAGCTGTACGATCGCACGCTCGACGTGGTCTTTCTCACGCGTCTTCGCGAGCAGTCGACGTTTTCGACGGTCGACGAACTCATTGCGCAAATGGGACGAGACGTCGCGAAAACCCAGGAGTTATTTGGGCTCGAATCGTTCGAGGACGCGAAACTGCTAGGATAGATGTTCGGTCAGCGACGCTGATCATGTGGGTCGTCTCGTTGGCGGCTCGCAACGGGACCCCCGACTCAATAAGGCACACACGTTATGACTGAGAAGCAACAGATCATTGAGGACTTTCGAGCCCACGACACAGACACCGGTTCGCCGGAAGTCCAGGTCGCGCTCTTGACGGCCCGGATCTCGCATCTCACCGAGCACCTCAAGGTTCACAAAGGCGATCATCACACGCGCCGTGGACTGATGAAGCTCATTGGTCAACGCCGTCGTCTGCTGGACTACGTGCAAAAAGGCAACGTGGAGCGCTACCGCGCGTTGATCGGCCGTCTCGGCATTCGTCGCTAGCCGAACAACGCACGTCGACGCCGTCGACGTGTTCAACACTTCCGAGGCCTCGAAGGCCAGTGGAGGACAGTCGCTACCAGCGAAGGTCGCCCACTGGGATTCGGGCGGAGTGTTGCTACACAAGGAGCCAATCAATGACTAACGCAATTCGCGTCAGTAGTCCCATAACGGGTACCGACAAAACCATGAGTTTTGAAGCCGGTCACCTCGCCCAACTAGCCGACGGTGCAGTTCTTGCGCGTATCGGCGACACCATCCTGCTCGCCACGGTCGCCGCGGCGAAGACAGCGCGAGAGGGAATGGATTTCTTTCCCCTCACCATCGACATCGAAGAGCGGGCCTACGCTGCGGGAAAGATTCCCGGGGCGTTCTTTCGTCGCGAGGGAAAACTCTCCGACCAAGCCATTCTCATCTGTCGACTGATTGACCGCCCGCTGCGCCCGTCCTTCCCGAAGGGCTTTCGTAACGAAGTCCAGGTCGTCGGCACCATCTTCAGCGCCGATCAGGAAAACCCGCACGACATTCTCGCCATCAACGCTGCTTCGGCCGCGTTGATGATCTCGGGCATCCCCTTTGATGGCCCCATCGGTGCCGTGCGCATGGCGTACACCACCGACGGCGAGTGGGCGCCACACCCCACGTACCAAGAAGGTGACGCCTCGGTCTTTGAGTTGGTGGTCGCCGGACGCGCGCTGAGTGACTCAGCCGACGCCGACGTCGCCATCATGATGGTCGAAGCTGGTGGCACCGAGGGATCGTTCGAGAAGTACCTCGACGGTGCACCCAAGGTCACCGAAGAAGTGCTCGCCGCCGGACTCGAAGCCTCCAAGCTCTGGATCCGCGAAGCCATTAACTTGCAGCGCGAGCTGGTCCGCGACTTCATCGCCGATCGTGGTCCGCTGCCCGTCTTCCCCTACGAGACGTTCGCCGACTACCAAGACGACGTGTACGCACGCGTCGAAGCGGTGGGCAAGCAAGCGCTCTCTGACGCCAACAAGATCACGACCAAGGCCGCACGTGCCGAGGCGCTCGACGCGGCGTCCAAGTCCATCAACGAGCAGATCGGTGCCGAGTTCGAAGGTCGCGGCGGCGAGATCAAGGCTGCCATTCGTTCACTCACGAAGAAGCTTGTTCGCGAGCGCATCATCGACGACGGTGTTCGCATCGACGGACGTAACATCACGGACATTCGACCGCTGTCGGCCGAAGTTGACCTCTTCCCCATGACCCACGGCTCGGCGCTGTTCCAGCGTGGCGAGACTCAGGTCATCAACGTCACGACGTTGGGCATGCCCCGCATGCGCCAGCAGCTCGACACGATCTCGCCCGACGAGTTCCGTCGCTACATGCACCACTACAACTTCCCGCCGTTCTCAACCGGGGAGACCGGTCGCGTTGGTGCCCCCAAGCGCCGCGAGATCGGTCACGGCATGCTCGCCGAGCGTGCTTTAGTGCCGGTGTTGCCGAGCGAAGAGGACTTCGCCTACACCATTCGTGTGGTGTCGGACATCATGCAGTCGAACGGTTCCACCTCTATGGGCTCGGTCTGTGGTTCGACCCTCTCGTTGATGGCGGCCGGTGTGCCCATCAAGGCGCCCGTCGCGGGTATCGCCATGGGCCTCGTCTACGAAGGTGGCAACTACGTCACTTTGACCGACATCTTGGGCGCCGAAGACGCCTTCGGTGACATGGACTTCAAGGTTGCGGGCACCGCGGACGCCGTCACGGCGCTGCAGCTCGACACGAAGATCGACGGTCTTCCCGCCGACGTGCTCGCGAAAGCGCTGCACCAGGCGAAGGACGCACGTCTCACGATCTTGAAGGTCTTGACCGACACCATCGCCGAGCCGCGCAGCGAAGTCGCTGAAGTGGCTCCGAAGATCGTGACGTTGGAGATCCCCATCGACAAGATCGGTGAGGTCATCGGTCCGAAGGGCAAGGTCATCAACACCTTGCAGCAAGAGACCGGCGCCGACATTGCCGTCGACGACGACGGAGTCGTCGGTACGGTCACCATTGGTGCGAAGGACGGACGGGCCGTTGAGGAAGCTCGACGTCGCATCTCGCTCATCTTGGACCCACCGTCGGCCGACGTGGGCGCGATCTATCAGGGTCGTGTCGTGTCGATCGCCAAGTTCGGCGCGTTCATCAACATCCTCCCGGGTCGTGATGGTCTCTTGCACATCTCGAAGCTGGCACCCCTCAACGGTGGAAAGCGCATTGGTCAGGTCGAAGACGTCCTCGAGTTGGGTCAAGCCCTCGAAGTCAAGGTCGACGACATCGACCCCCAGGGCAAGGTCTCGTTGTCGCTCGTCGGGGACTTTCCTGACGTCGTCGAAGAGCCGCGCCGCGAACGTCGTCCCGAGCGCGACCGTTCGGAGCGCCCCGAGCGTGACCGTTCCGATCGTCCCGAGCGAGCCAGTACACCCAGCGCGTCGCCCTCCTCGTCCTTTGAGGCGAGCTTCGAAGCCGAACTGGCTGGCGAGATCGGCGATCTCGGTCCTGGTGGCCCGAACTTCACTGACGGTGATGGCGGCGGACGCCGCAGTCCGCGTCCGCGTCGACGCTAAGTAACGAAGGACCGTGTCGCGCCGAGGCTGTCGCGACACGGTCCCTTTGTTTTTCGTAGCGTGGGGACAATGAGTACCGATCTCGAGCCGTCGGTGCTCACGCCCTGGTGGCGACCGTTGGCCCGCAGCGATCGCTGGGCCCTTCTCTGGTTCGTCATCATCCCGGGCGTGCTCTTCATCGTTCCGGCCCTCTTCGGTCACCCGGCCATCGACGCCGACAACCTGATTCAGAACTTTCCGTTGCGCGTGCTCGCCGGACAGCAGATCGCCAGCGGTCACCTGCCGCTCCTCGATCCGTTGACGAACTCGGGTACCCCACTGCTCGGGGGAATGAACGCCGGAGCGCTCTATCCGCTCACGGTCATCTTCGCCTTCATCCCACCCATCGTCGCGTGGCTCATCAACATGATCGTGGTCTACGTGACCGGCGCCCTCGGCGTGTTCGCCCTCCTTCGCTGGCACGGCGTGCGCACGGTTCCCGCCTTCGTCGCGGGTCTCAGTTACGCCTACTCGGGCGCGATGATCGGCCAGATGGTTCACCTGGGAGTGATCCAGGGCTACTCCTTCATTCCTTGGGCCACGCTCGTGATGCTCGCGCTGTCACGCCGGCTCACTCGGGTTCGTCCCGAAGCGAGGGTGCTCGAGATGGCGCGGATCGCTCTGCCCTGGGCGCTCGGTGTGGCGACGGTGTGGGGACTGACATTTCTCTCCGGCGAACCACGAGCCATTGCCTGCATTGAACTGCTCACGATTCTCGTAGTTCCCTGCGTCCTCATTCTGCGAAGTTCCTACTGGCTGAACACGTGGCGCATGAGAGTCACGTATCTGGTGACCCTCGGCGTCGGTTTCGTGTGGGGCCTCGGTATCGGGCTGGTCCAACTGCTACCCGGATGGTCCTTCATCAACTTCTCGGAACGCTCGGAGGTGAACTACGCATTCTTTGGCGCGGGATCGCTCGCCGTGCGTTGGACGTCCCTGCTCTTCACCCCCGATATTTTTGGCGGTAACGGAGCGTTCGGCCAGCCAGCCTTTTTCGCCAACTACAACCTCGCCGAAGTCACGGGTTACGCCGGAGTGCTGGCGCTCGTGGCGGGTGCCGCGTTCCTCACTCGACTGACGCGTCGGGGGTGGCGCGGGAGCGATCGCGACTACATGATCTACGTCGTCATTGGCGTCGTGGGAATCTTTGCAACGTGGGGCAGTTTCACCCCGCTCGGTCACATCTTTCGCAACATCCCGCTTTTCGGTTCAACGCGACTGCAGAGTCGAAACGTCATCCTCGTCGATTTTCCGTTGGCGATCATGTTGGGATGGTGGCTCCAGCACGTACGTGACGCGCGACCAGAACTCGCGGGACTCGGGCGGCGCGCCCGCTGGCTGAGCGCCGCACCGGCGCTGATCATTGTCGCTCTTTCGGCCGCGCTCATTGGCTGGGGTCCCTGGCTGATCAGCAAGATCTATATCTCCAACGGAGACCCGGCACTCGAGGCCTCGCTCAAATTCTCGAACATCCTGCATCTCGTGATCGCCCTGGTCGCGGCACTGGCCGTCATCTTCCTCGGACGTCACTCAAAGCGGATGTTTGCCGTGTTGATGGTGGTGCTGGTCGCGGACCTGGTCGTCTTCGTGATGTTCACGTCGACCGGTCTCATTGGCGGCCAAGGTCCGCGCGAAGCTTCACGCTCGGAGGCGGAGAGTCTGTTGCACAGCAACGGCCGCTTCGCACTGGTGGACGACGAGGGTGGACACACCGGGGTATACCGCACCATTGGCGAGCCCAACATGAACGTCTTCACCCACATGGCGAGTGTCCAGGGGTACGGCGCGCTGATCTCGAACATCTACGACGACGCCACGGGTACGCACCCTCAGGCCTTCCTCAACGCCTGTCATCTGGCGGCGGGTACCTTCACCCAGTTGCGTCTCGGGGCGATCGCGATCTCGTCGACCGAGCTCATGACGTCGACCGCCTTCACACCCACCGTTCCGAAGAGCTGCGTGAAAGTGGTCGGTGCGAACGAAGTGGATCGCTACTTCGGCGACGTGTTTCCGGTCGGTTCGATCCAACTGACGGGACTCGACGGCAAGCCCATCTCCAAGGGAGCGTTCTCGATCCAACTGCTTAACGCGAAGGGCCACGTGATGCAAGAACCACGTTGGAACATTCGTGGCGGCGCCGTGCACGTGGGCATCACGACCGACAAAAACGTGTCCGCGGCGGGCTTCGTGATCTCGTCGCTGAGCGGTGCCGCGATTGGCGACGCGGTGATGACGCCGCGGGGATCCACCACGAGCTATCGCCTCGACACGAACTTTCAACTGGCGATCGCGAACGACAAGTGGCGCATGACGTCGACAGAAGATACGTTCTCCGTCTTCAAGGCCAACTCCTTGATCCCGCGCGCCTGGCTGGTCACGCCGTCCTCAGGGCGGGTAACCAACATTCGTACCGCTACGTGGGGTGACACGTGGGTCAGCGTGACACTGACGAAGGCCAGCGCGCTCGAACGTAGCGAGGCGTACTTACCGGGCTGGCGAGCAACGGCGGTCAACGACGTGACTGGCAAGACCGTTCAACTCAAGGTCTCGCGAGCGGGACTAATCGAGAAGATTCATGTGCCGGAGGGAAAATGGGTGATTCATTTTCACTATCACGCGCCCTACATAGAAGTCAGCTCGGCGGCGACCGTCGTGTCGATCGTGTTGTGGATCGGCGTCTCCTCGACTCTTCTCGTTCGTAGGCGGCGAAAGAGGAACGATAAGGTTCTGACGTGAAATCACTGGCCATCGTGGGCGGCGCCGGTCGGATGGGTCAGGCCCTCGGCGAAGGACTGACGGCGACAGGTCGATTCTCCATTGCCGGGCTCGTTGATGAGCACGAGCCGCGCGATCTCTTTGGGGGACGATGGGTCACCTCACTGGACGATCTGGACGCCGGTTCAATCGATGCGGTGGTCGATTTTTCCTCGCCCGAGGGCGTCGTGCACTCGGCGACGTGGTGCTCCGAGCACGTGGTGGCGCTCGTCGTCGGCGCCACCGGCCTTTCGGACGTCCAGCGCGAGACCCTACGGACCGCGTCGTCGCGCGTGGGGGTCGCGGTGGCCTCGAACTTCTCGGTGGGTGCCGTGCTCGCCGAACGCTTCGCCGCGGCCGCCGCGCCATACTTCGAGCGCGTGGAGATTATTGAGCTGCACCACGACAAAAAAGTTGACGCACCGTCGGGGACGTCGCTGGCGACGGCTCGTCTCATCGCCGAGGCGCGACGAAGCGCCGATCAGGCTCCGCTCGTCGATCCCACGACCCGCTTCAGCGTTGAGGGTTCGCGTGGCGCCGACGCCGGTGACGGCGTCATGATTCACTCGGTACGCCTCCCGGGGCTCGTCGCGCACCAAGAGGTGCTCTTCGGCTCACCCGGCGAGGGACTCACCATTCGTCACGATTCCTTCGATCGCCAGAGCTTCGTCCACGGCGTCGCCGTGGCCCTGGACGCACTCGACACGACGCCGCGTTTCATCGACGGCCTCTCATCCTTGATTCCTTGACGGCGTCATCGTCGCAGAGTGACTGGTAACTTCGTACCATGAGCGAGCCGCGTTTTGGACGAGTCCTGACGGCGATGGTGACCCCGTTTCACGCCGACGGATCAGTGAACTTTGATGTGGCGACATCGCTGGCGCAGTTCTTGGTCGCGGAGGGAAGTGACGGACTTGTCGTCGGCGGCTCGACGGGCGAAGGATCGTCACTGAGCGACGAAGAGAAGCTCGATCTCTTCGCGTGCGTCGCTGAAGCCGTCACGGTGCCAGTGCTCGCGGGCAGCACGTTCGCCAATACTCAACAGTCGGTGGCGCTCACCACTCAGGTGAAAGGTACGGGTGTGGCGGGAATCCTGGCGACGACGCCGGCCTACGCACGCCCGAACCAGGCGGGCATTGCGGGACATCTCGGGGCTATCGCCGACAGCACGCCGCTCGACGTCATGCTCTACGACGTGCCAATTCGTACCGGACGAAAGATCGCTTCGGCGACCACGATCGACCTCGTGCGCAACCACAAGAACATCACCGCGTTAAAAGACGCCTCGGGAGACGTGAACGCGGCCGCGCACACCATGTCCGTGCTCGGCGACGCCCTTGACGTCTACAGCGGCGACGATTCAATGCTCTTGGCTTTCCTCGGTGCCGGTGCGGTGGGCATTGTCTCGGTCGCCGCTCACTGGGCGGGCCCGGAGGTCGCCGGCATTGTGCGAGCGGCCATCAACAACGAGTGGGACGAGGCTCGACGACTGAACGAGCGTGCGGCCAAGAGCTTCGCCTTCGAGACCAGCGATGCCTACCCCAACCCCATGCCGTCCAAAGCGGCACTGCGGGCGTTGGGAATACCCGTGGGGGAGTGTCGACTGCCCCACGGCCCAAGTGACCTCGAACTCGACGCCGCCGCGGCCGAGATCGTGGCGTCACTAAAGACCGCCCGTGCCTGACACGCTGCGCGTTACCTTTCTCGGAGGGCTCGGCGAGATCGGTCGAAACTGTCTGGCGATCGAACAAGACGGCCGCATCGTCGTGGTCGACGCCGGCCTGATGTTTCCCGAACCGACGATGTACGGCGTCGACATCATCCTGCCGGACTTTCGTTGGCTGATCGAGCGAAAGGACCGCGTCGACGCCATCGTCCTCACTCACGGTCACGAGGACCACACCGGGGCCCTTCGCTACTTGGTGAAGGACGTCAACGTTCCTATCTACGGCGCGCCTTTGACACTCGGCTTCGCGCGCCATCGCCTCACCGAAGCCAAGGTGGCCCACGATCTCACGTTCATCGAAGTGGCTGACGGAGAGCGTCGCCGCATCGGACCCTTCGAGGTCGAGTTCATTCCCGTCACCCACTCGGTGCCGAGCGCACACGCCTTGGCCTTTCACACCAAAGTTGGCATTGTCGTGCACTCGGGTGACTTCAAGCTCGACCTCACGCCCATTGACGGTCGTCGCACCGACATCAACCGACTAGCCGCTCTCGGCGACGAGGGCGTAGCGTTGCTGCTCGCCGATTCGACCAACGCCGAAGAGCCGGGGTTCACTCCTTCCGAGAGCATCGTGGGCGTCGCGCTACGTCGGCTGTTTCTGGAACGGCCGAACCGCCGTATGGTCGTGGCCTGTTTTGCGAGTCACATCCACCGCATCCAACAGATCGCCAACGTGGCCCACGAGACCGGCCGCAAGATTGCCTTCATGGGACGATCGATGGAGGCCAACGTCAAGCTGGCGCGAAAGCTGCATCTCCTTCGCGTGGATAGCGCCGACATTATTGACGTGGAGAACATCAGTCGCTTCGCTCCCGGTGAAGTGTGCGTTATCTGCACGGGAAGCCAAGGCGAGCCACTCGCCGTGCTCTCGAAGCTCTCGCGCGGCGACGCTCGCAACTTCAAGGTCGGCCCCGACGACACGGTCATCTTGAGTTCGCACCCCATTCCGGGTAACGAGTGGTCAGTCGGGCGAGTGATCGACGACCTGCACCGCGAAGCGACCGAGGTCATCGACTCGGGCCAAGAGCCCGTCCACGCCTCGGGTCACGCTCGCCAGGGTGAGCTCCGCACGTACCAGCAACTCCTGAAACCGAAGAACTTCGTTCCGGTGCACGGCGAGTATCGCCACATGGTCCATCACGCGGAACTCGCGGTCTCGATGGGACTGAGCCCCCGCCACGTATTGATCTGCGAAGACGGCGACCAGATCGAAGTATCGGAAAAAGGCATCCGTCGCGCGGGGAAGGTGCCCGCCGGGTTTCACTACATCGACGGGAGCGCCGGAGACCTTGACGAGCGTCCTCTTGAAGAGCGTCGCATGCTGGCGGAGTATGGAGTCATTCTCATCTCGGCCGGGGTCGATCGCGACCGAGCGACCATCGCTCAGCCCGTGTCGGTGACGGCGCGCGGTTGGTTCGAGGGCGCCAGTGACGCGGAACTGCTCGTGAACCTGACGGGTGCGGTGCGCAGCGCCCTGCAAGAGGCGCTCGCCGACGGCAACCTCGACGGCGACTCGCTGTCCAAGATTGCTCAACGCGCCGCCGGACGACTTCTCGGCCAGCGTTATAGGCGCCAGCCCGTCATATTGCCCGCGGTGATCGTCTTTTAGTTACGACTTGTCGGGCTCGCCGTGCTCGGCGTTGCTGAGTCCGCTACGCCAATAGGGCTTGTGGCTGATCTGCTCGGGTGCGACGCCGCGATCGGTGACGGCCGTCACCAAGGTGCGCACCACGTGGAACTCACCGAAGAGGTAGACGTGACCGAGGTCCGGCGGTAGCTCAAAGGCGGCCAGTCCGCTCAGCAACCCCGCGGGGTCTTTGAGGTCGCGTCCGCGTCGCTCGACAAAGATCCCAGTCACGCCGAGCCCTTCGTCAAATGTTGCGGTGAGCGCGTCGTCAGGGGCGTCGATCTCGATGATGAAGATGACCCGACCGGGCACCTCGATACTCTCCGCCATGCGATAGGCCGCGGCGAGCGCGCTGATGTCGCCCATAAAGAGGTGCCAGTCGGCGACGGGGTCGAGGGGGATCTTGCCGCGAGGTCCAATGACGTCGATCTCGTCGCCGGGCGTCGCACTCTGCACCCAGGTGCTGCCCGGACCCACATGGTCGACCGTGACCCAGAGCGTTAACTCGTCGTTTGTCGCGTCGACGTCGCGCACGCTGTAGCGCCGGCTCACCAGTCGACCGTTCCCGTCGGAAAGACGGATCATGACGTCGTTGCCGGGCGCACCCGCCAGTGCAACCGCGTTGCCGCGTAGCGCAATCGCGATCACCGACGTACTGAGCCGAGTGGTCGAGGCCACCTCGCAGCGCGTCGCGTGCGCCCCCGTTCGTTCGGCGAGCTTTACGGAAGTGGGGTCGGGTTCACTGGTCACCCGCCGAGCCTATGGCCCAAAAGGGGTCACGGTGCTGTGGGATCGCTGGTCTCGAGAAGCGCCACGGTGTGCGCGTCGATGGAGCGCTCGACCTCATCGAGCTGCGCCGCGCTCGAGGGATCGAACCGGCGCAACAGTCGTGGCTCGGAGCGCGCATTCGAGATGGCGGACCGGGCGTTCGTCACCGCGCGCAGCGCACTGCGACGAAGCTGATGCCTGAGGACGGGGTCATCGATGGTCGCTTCCTTGCCGTAGCGCGCGGAGGCCGCGCGAGCGGCGGCGAGCTGTTCGGCTGGTCGTAGGGACGGCGCCGTCGTCCACAGGAGCACGTCCAACACCAGGACGATCGCGGCGCCCAAAGCTGTGTCGATAATGCGGGCGCCAAAGAGGCCTTTTCCGGCGCCGATGAGTCCGAGGAAAACGAAGACGATAGGAGTAAACGTCATCACGGCCAGCAGGTGCGAACGACGCTTGGCCCAGGGTTGAATGGCCGCCATGATGCACGAAAGGACGATGAGCTCCAGCACGGTGTTGCCAGTCCAGGCCACGAACGCGGCGATCCCGACGCCAAGAACTGTGCCGATTGTTCTGGCCACGGCGCGAGAGATGACGGGGCCCACGTCGGGGCGCAGAATGAAAGCGACAGCAAAGGGCAGCCAGAAGCCGTGTGGTCCATCGAGGACGCGTGACAGGATCATGGCCACGGCGACAGCCACCGCGAGAATGACCCCAAAGCGCAGTCGTTCAGGCAGTGACAGTAAAACCCGAGTGGTCGATCGGCGAATCGCGCGCGGCTGAACCGTTGCCAACTCCACCTCAAAGACCGACGCGACGAGGGCGTTGAGCTCGGGAGTTGCCGCGAAGTCGTCGCGCACGGCGGAGAGGGTCGCGACGGCGGCGAGAGCGCCATCGTCTTCGAGAGTACGGGCCACGCGGCGCAGGTCCTTAGCCACGGTGGGACTGACGACAATGCCTTTGCCCTCGAGATAGGAGATCGCCTCTCCGCAGCGCAGGGCCACAACGAGACATTGATAGAGCGAGCGTATTTCGTTATTTGACGTTTCGAGGTGAATGGCACCCACGACGTCGTGGGCCTGATCGAGCGTCGTCACCGCACGTTCGCGAACGGCGTAGAAACCTGGCGTGCCGATCGATTCGGTGACAACGGCGAGAGCGTCGAAGGCGTGGGCGAGGTAGATACGTTGACTGAACACGCGGAACTCACGATTCATCAACAGCGCGACGACGTAGACGAATAGTGCGCCGATCACCAGCGCGAGTGTTGACTGCCACACTCGGCCGCGAAATCCGAGTCCCACTCCGAGCACCGTGCCGATCAAGAGATACGCCCCGGCGGTGGCGTGATTGGACGCCTCAATGAAACCCGCGACCAGAGCGACGAGGCCGAGCGCGAGAACCAGTACCCACGTCGCGGAGTCATGGTCGACGACCACGGCGCCAAGGGCTACACCCGCTCCGCCCGCAACGGCAACCCAGACGAGGCGAGGTCCCCGATCGTGCCAGTCGTCGAGTCCGTCTTGGCTGATGGCCCAGAGTGCGCCGATGCCAGCCAGAGTGGCGTAGAGGCGCTGATGGACAATCAGGCCGATGATCAAGGGCAGGCTGATGCAGAACGCCGCGCGTAGGGAGAGGCGAATATCGGGCGTCAAGGCGATGCGGCGTCCAACGCGTGCGATCATGGACATACGCCTCTCGCACCGCGAGGTGGTGCGTAGCGCTTCGTGTGTGCGAGCACCATGACATGTCGCCTCTCGAGCACGCGCTCATCATATGTTCCTGCGACCCCCGATTTGAGCGCCCACCCGGCAATAGCACGTAATCACGCAAGTGGTTCATGAATTGAACAAGTCGTTAGTAAGTTAGATGGTTGTGGTACAAGCGCGACACCAAAAGAAGCCGGTAAAAAAGGCGGCAACCCGCGCTCGGGCCAAGGCGAAGTCCGAACCGAACGTGTGGCAGCGACATCAGCGCGATCTCTCAATTGTCGTTCTGATTGTCGTTGGGCTCTTCGTCGCCCTGGCGGACGTTCACGCCCTCGGTCCCGTTGGTCGCCAGATCTCGCGCGGGCTCTCCGACGTTCTCGGCGTCGGTCGCTTCGCTCTCGCGGTGGTTCTTCTCGGACTGGGTGTCGCCCTCGTCTGGGGCAAGGTTGAGTTTGATCAAGCCCGCGTGAGTTGGGGCGGACTGTTCGCGATGATTGGCGTGAGTGGCATGGCGGATCTCACGGGAGGTCGACCCGGTGTGCACGCGACGACGCACGTTCTCGGTCACGCCGGAGGATGGCTCGGCGTTGTGACCGGGGGAGCTCTCGCCAGTGCCATTGGCGTGGCGGGTGCGACGATCATTCTTCTCGCTCTGCTCGTTGTCGCGATCATCGTCGTGACCGGCGTCGGACTGCGTGGCCTCATCGCGGGTATCGGCGTGGTTCTCTCGGCGATCGGTCGAGCGCTCTCGAGGTGGTGGACCGCGCGTCCACGTCGCGATGAACACGAAGAGGAGGAAGAGGAAGAACCTGTCGCCGAGGTAGCGCCGTCTCGTCGCCCACGCCTTCGCCTCGTCGAGCCCGAACCGGATCCAGAACCCGCGTTCGAGTACGAAGAGGAAGAAGCCGAAGAAGAAGAGTACGAAGAAGAAGAAGACGACGAAGCTGACGATTTCGAGGAAGAGACGGCGAGCGAGCGTCCCGTCTACATCAGCCCGCCGAGCGAGTGGGTTTTGCCCGAAATGTCGCTCTTACTGCGAACCCGAGACCAAAAGCTCGATCGTTCCTTGACTGACGCCGCCGGAGAGGAACTGGTTGACGCTTTGGCCGCTCACGGCGTCGACACCACTCTGGTCGGCTACACCGTCGGGCCAACCGTGACACGCTTCGAACTCGAACTTGGTCCGGGCGTGAAAGTGTCGCGCGTCACCTCGCTCAATAAGGACATCGCCTACGCCATGGCCTCGCCGGACGTCCGCATTCTCGCGCCTATTCCGGGACGCTCCGCCATTGGCGTAGAAGTCCCCAATCGCCAGCGTTCGCTCGTGGCCCTGGGCGATCTCCTCGCCTCCGAAGAGTCGATCTTGGCGACGCATCCTCTCGACATTCCCCTCGGTCGCGACATCGCCGGCCGCACCGTCGTGGTCAACCTCGGCGAGATGCCGCACGTGCTGATCTCGGGCGCGACCGGCGCGGGCAAAAGCTCGGCGATGAACTCGCTCATCACGGGACTCGTCATGCGCGCGACGCCAGATCAACTTCGCCTCTTACTCATTGACCCCAAGCGCGTAGAGATGGGTCAGTACAACGACCTACCGCACCTTCTCTCGCCCGTCGTCGTCGATCCGAAGAAGGCGGCCGGTGCGCTTCACTGGGCGGTGAAGGAGATGGAGCGTCGTTATGACCTCCTGGCCGAAAGTGGTGCGCGCGACATCACGAGCTATCAGCAGATGATCGCGCGCGGCGAGCTAACACCTGAACCAACCTCGCGTGAACTCGTCGCCGACGCCGTCGAACGCGCCACGGGATTGATCTCGGACGCGCCGGTACCCCTCGGGCCCGAAGAGCTGCCCTACATCGTGATCTTGGTGGACGAGTTGAACGACCTCATGATGGTGGCGGCGCGCGACGTGGAAGAGTCGGTCGTGCGCATTGCCCAGATGGCCCGCGCGGTCGGGATCCATCTCGTTCTTGCGACGCAGCGCCCGAGCGTCGACGTCATCACGGGTGTCATCAAGGCCAACGTCCCGAGCCGCATGGCCTTTGCGGTGTCCTCGCTCGCCGACAGCCGAGTCATCTTGGACCAAGCCGGCGCGGAACGACTGATTGGCAAGGGCGACATGCTGCTCGTGACCGCATCGAGCAACATTGCGCGCCGCCTGCAGTCACCGTGGGTCTCCGAAGAAGAAGTGCGGCGCGTGGTCGAAGCGTGGCGCGCGCAGGGCGGTCGTCGGGAGACCGTTGTCGCCCTCGACATTCCCCAGTCGCGCGGACAGTCGTCGGGCTCGGGCGGCGACGATGACGACGAAATACTTCGCCTCGCGCGCGACATGGTCATTCGCAATCAGTCGGGATCGACGTCGATGCTGCAGCGCAAACTGCGCGTGGGTTTTGCTCGCGCGGGGCGCATCATGGATCAACTCGAGCAAGAAGGAGTTGTCGCCGCCGGCGATGGCTCAAAGGCTCGTAAGGTGCTCATCTCGCTCGAAGAGTACGACGAACAGACGTCGCTGTAGTTTTGGCGCGTCACTCGGCAGCACGTCATCCACGACGCCGTGGTCTTTTCCGACGATTCGTCGGAATGCTGTTGGGCCTCGTTATCGCCTCAGCGATCATCGTGGCGCTCCAGGTACCCTTGCTCCATCGACCGGCTCGGGTCTACGTGGCGCTGAGCGCGACGCCCATAACGGCCACCAAAGCGACTCTCGCGTGGCCGAGCATCGGCTCGGCGGCGCTCGACATTCCATCGCTCGGCGTGCTCAGCGAACATAACGACGCGGTCGTGCCGATTGCGAGCCTCACCAAGATGATGACTGTCTACGTGGCTTTGCAGCATTTGCCCCTCTCGATCGGCGAAACCGGTCCTTGTCTCACGGTCACGAGCGAGGACGTGGAGAGTGACGACCAGTTGCTGGCGCTCGGAGAGTCAACGGTTCCGATCATTGTGGGCGAGCAGCTCTGCGAAAGCGACCTCTTGAACGGCATCCTCGTTCATTCGGCAGGAGACTACGCCGTCATGCTGGCCAACCTGGTCGCGGGATCGAACGACGCGTTTGTAGCCCTCATGAACGAGGAGGCGCAGACTCTCGGCCTCACGGGCACGAGCTACGCCGACGTCACCGGACTCTCGTCGGACTCGGTCTCGACCGCGCTCGATCAGGCGAAGGTCGCAGTGCTCTTGATGCGCTCGCCTCTGGTGCGCTCGATTGTGATTCAACCAAGCGTCACCTTGCCCTACGCCGGCGTCGAAGACTCGTTTACCCCGGACGTGGGCATCGACAACGTGATCGGCGTGAAGTCGGGACGTACGGCGGCCGCGGGAGGGTGCGACGTCATGGCCATGACATTTCAGGATGGCTCGTCGACACGAGTCCTGTACGCAGTTGTCCTCGGACAAGAAGGCGGCAATCTTCTGACCCCCGCGGGGGAGGCCGCCTTAACTCTCGCCAACTCGGCCGTGACGAGCCGACAGCACTATACATTTTACGGGCAGCGTGCGTACGGTGAGTTCGCGTACGACGGACGACGAGTCGCTTTCGGCCTCACCCACTCTCGCGAGTTCTGGTGGTGGCCAGCCCAGGGTGCATTGCACGAGCGCGTGATTCTTCGACGCGAGACGCGAACTATCCGACGCGGCGAAGTCGTCGGGCATCTCATAGTGAGCGGAACCGTGCACGCCACGTTGACGCTGCGCGCGTTCGGTTCTCTCGCCCCGCCTACGTGGCTCCAGCGCCTACGCTGAACTAATGTTTGCGCGCGCTCCCGCCACGTCGGCGAACCTGGGACCGGGCTTTGACGCGCTCGCCGTGGCTCTCGGCCTGTACGTGGAAGTGTCCCTGGACGACGCCGATGAGTTCACTATTTCGAGTGAGGGTTGCGGGGCCGGACTCTTCGATGACGAGAACCATCTGGCCGCGCGCGTGGCGAGGACTGTTCTCGGTCACTCGAACTTTGCGTTGCACGTGAACTCCTCAATACCTCTCTCACGGGGACTCGGTTCGTCGGCGGCGCTGGCCGTTGCCGCCGCCGCCGCCGCTGGTGCCGCAGACCCCTTGGCCGTGGCCGCCGACCTCGACGGGCACGGCGAGAACGCGGCCGCGTCTCTTTTCGGGGGGTTGGTCGTGGCCAGCATGGGCGACGACGGGGTCGTCGCGCGCAGCCTTCCGCTGGACGAGATCTGGCGATTCGTCGTGGTCGTGCCCGACGAGGAGCTCGCCACGAGTGAGGCGCGCCGGGCACTGCCCGATCGCGTGGCCTTCAGTGACGCGGTGCACAATCTCAGCGCGCTCGGGCTCTTGATCGCGGGTCTCGGCGATCATCGACAGTTTGTGGCCTCGTCGATGGACGATGTCTTGCACCAGCCTTACCGGGCGCCGTTGCTGGAGTTCTCGATCGATCTATTGAAGGAACTGCGCGACGCGGGCGCGGCGGGCTCGTGCTGGTCCGGCGCGGGCTCATCCATGCTCGGACTGGTGACGAGCGAGACGGCTGGCGACGTTGCTCTCGGGGCCAAGGAATTCCTGCACGTCCGTTCGATTCCCGGCGAGGTGTACACCCTCGACGCGGATCGGGTGGGCCTGGTTACGCATTGACCCGAGGCGACTCGACGTTCGACGCCCGAACGGTTGGTGGTGCGGGCTTCATTTTGGCCGGCGTGGTGCTCGTGCAATGGAGCGCCGCCATTGTCTTGCCGGTATTCCCGGTGCTCGGAGCATCGGCGACCAGCGCCTGGCGCTTTCTTTTCGGCGCGGTGATTCTCCTCATCGCGACCCGCCCGAAGCTTCGTCACTGGACGCAACGTCAGTGGCTGGGGGCGATCGCGCTCGGCGTCTCGACCGCGTTCATGAATCAGTGCTTCTACCAAGCCATCGCGCGCATTCCCCTGGGTGGCGCAGTCGCCATTGAGTTTCTCGGACCGCTCTGTGTGGCGGCCTTTGGTAAACGCACGCCTCGCCACCTCGCCTTCGTGGTTCTGGCCGGGCTCGGGGTTGTCGCGCTGACCCACCCCGGTAACGGGCTCACGTTGGTGGGCGTTCTCTTCGCCGCGGGCTCGGGACTCGGGTGGGCGCTGTACGTCTTGGCCGCCGCCCGCGTGGGGAGCTCAACCCGCGGTTTCGAGGGCCTCGCGGTGTCGATGTCGATTGCTGCCCTCGTGACGCTGCCCTTCTCACTCGGCGAGACCGATCAGCTGTTTTCCCATCCGGACACCTTGGTACGACTCCTGATCGTCGCCGTCATGGCGATCGTCTTGAGCTTTGGCGCGGATCTTCAGGGTCTACGCCGACTGACGCCCTCGATCGCTGGTGTCCTGTTGGCTTTCGACCCGGCGGCTGCCTTCGTCGTTGGCTGGCTGCTCCTCAGTCAGACCGTCACCGTGTGGGACTTCGTGGGTCTCGGGTGCGTGATGGTGGCGGGCGTCGCCGTGACCTACGGGTCCTCAGTGGGTGAGGCCGGAGTGGGTTCGTAGACTAAGGAGGTGCCAAAGCCCCGTACTTTCGCGATTCGCACCTTCGGGTGCCAGATGAACGAGCACGACTCCGAGCGCCTGGCGGGACTGCTGGTGGCGGATGGCCTGGTCGCGGCAGCGAGCGACGCCGAGGCCGACGTCGTGGTTCTCAATACCTGCACGATTCGAGAAAACGCCGACCTAAAGCTCTACAGCGCCCTCGGTCAACTGAAGGCCCTAAAGGAGTCGCGCCCGGGCATGCAAATCGCCGTCGGCGGCTGCATGGCCCAAAAAGATCGAGGGAGCATCCTTGAGCGAGCGAACTGGGTCGACGTTGTCTTTGGCACCCACAATCTTGCGTCGGCGCCATCGCTGCTGCGCCGTTCGCAAAGCGAGGGTCCCCTGATGGAGATCCTCGACGCCCCGGATCCCGTAACCAGTCGCGACATGGCGCCAGCCCTCTACGCCGTTCGCAAACTGGACTTCGCCGCGTGGATGACCATCCAAACAGGCTGTGACAATACGTGCGCCTACTGCATCGTGCCGAGCGTGCGCGGCGGTGAAATCAGCCGACCCATGGAAGATCTTCTCGCCGAAGCATCCATGCTCGCCGCCTCGGGCGTGACCGAGATCACCGTGCTCGGCCAGAACGTCAACTCCTACGGACGCGACATCACCGGGCGTCGACCGCTCTTCGCGGAACTGTTGCGCGCCTTGGGCGAGGTAGAGGGTATTGAGCGCGTGCGTTTCACAAGTCCTCACCCGAAGGATCTGCGCCCTGAGACCATCGCCGCCATGTTGGAGACGCCCAACGTCTGTAATCAACTGCACCTTCCCCTGCAGTCTGGTTCGAATCGCGTGTTGACCGCGATGCGACGGGGATACCGCGTCGAGCGCTACCTAGAGAAACTCAACGCCGCGCGCGCCGCCATTCCCGACCTCGCCGTCACCACCGACCTCATCGTGGGTTTTCCCGGCGAGAGCGATGCCGATTTCGATGAGACGTTGGAAGTCGTGGCGGCGTGCGAGTTCGATCTGGCCTACACGTTCATCTTCTCCCCGCGCGAAGGAACCCTGGGCGCCGAGATGACCGACGATTTCGTAGCGAGCGACGTCATCAAAGAGCGCTTCGAACGACTTAAAGACGTGACCGATCGATCGGCGTTGCGCCATCACCAAGCCCGCGTGGGCAAGCGCGAAGAAGTGCTCGTCGAGGGACCTTCGCGACGGAACGATCAAATGCTGTCTGGTCGCACGCGCCAGGGCAAGCTGATCCATTTCCCCGTCACGGAGAACCCATTGCGCGCGGGATCGCTCGCCAGTGTGGATGTGACCTACGGCGCGCCGTACTACTTACTGGGGGAGTTGCACGAAGTATTGCGTGCCCCGCGCCACAAAATTCGCGTTCCCCTTCTTTCGTCGTGACGTCCCTGGGTGGTCCGGCGGTCGCACTCGTCGGGGCGACCGCCGCAGGAAAGTCGGCCCTGGCTCACCGTCTCGCTCTCGAAAGCGGTGAGATCGACGTCGTGAGCGTCGACGCCATGTGCGTCTATCGCGGAATGGATATCGCGACCGCCAAACCCACGCCGAGTGAGCGCGCCGAAGTTCCCTACCATCTGCTCGATCTCGTCGAGCCGAGTGAGGAGTTCACGGTTGCCCAGTTTCAACGCGACGCGCGAGTGGTCACCGACGACATCTGGAGTGCGGGTCGCCGCGCGCTCTTCGTGGGGGGTACCGGACTCTACGGACGAGCGGTCCTCGATGATCTCGACATTCCCGGGCGCTACCCCGAAGTTCGCGGCCCGCTCGAGGAGCGCGCCGTCAGCGACCTCGATGCTCTCTACGACGAGCTCGAAGCGCACGATCCCGTGGCGGCGAGTCGGATCGAACGGACCAACGAACGTCGGATTGTTCGCGCACTCGAGGTGACCCTCGGCGCAGGTCGACCGTTCTCCTCGTACGGCGTTGGTCTCACGACCTACGGACCCGTGCGCGTCATCCAGATCGGACTGGAAGTGGAGAGTGAGGTTCTCGACGAACGCATCGAACATCGATTTCATCGTTGGATGGAATACGGACTGCTCGACGAAGTGGCGAGTCTGATTGAACGTCCCGGCGGCCTCGGGCGCACCGCGCGTCAGGCGGTGGGGTATCGCCAGTTATTGGCGCACCTCGAAGAGGGCGCGCCGCTTGACGAGTGCGTGCGCGACGCCATCACCCAGAGCCGACGACTGGCGCGCCGTCAGCGATCGTGGTTCCACCGCGACCCTCGCGTGGAGTGGTTTCAGAACTCCGATGACGCTGCGAGTCGCCTAATCGAGGTGCTGAGTGACGCCGATAGGTTCGTGCGAGACTGAAATGGTGACTGTGAGATCGTTGCAAAAGTGGCATGGCGCGGGGAATGACTTCCTCGTGGACGTGCAGCAACCCGGCGAGGGCAGCGCGTGGTCGCCCGACCAGGTGCGCGCGATCTGTCATCGGGCAACCGGTGTCGGCGCTGACGGTCTCATTGTGGCTGTTCTCGATCATCCGGTTTCGATGACTCTCTTTAATGCCGACGGTTCACTCGCGGAGATGTCGGGAAACGGCGCGCGTTGTCTGGCCGCGGCCGTTCGACGCCGTACGAAATCAGACCAGAACGAACTAGAGGTTCAGACTGACGCCGGTCGGAAAGTTGTTCGACTCACCATGGATAGCGAGGCGTCGGGATCGGGAAGTGTCGACATGGGTGAGGTCACCTTCGGCGACGACATCGAAGGGGCCTGGGGAGTAGCCAATGTCGGAAACCCGCACGTCGCCGTGATGGACGACGAACGGTGGAGCGATCTGTCGCGCGAAGAAACGGCAGCCAAGCTCGCGGCTCAGGTGGGTGGTGCGAACGTCGAATTTGTCACGGTGCTCGGGCCCGACCATCTGAGCATTCGCGTGATCGAACGCGGCGTCGGTTGGACACTCGCCTGCGGGACCGGGTCGTGCGCCGTGGCCGCTCTCGCTCGACGGGCCGGACTCAGCGGCGACGTGGTCACCGTTGAGAATCCTGGTGGCACGCTGCGCGTCGAATTCGAGGGATCGAACGCTACTCTCAGTGGTCCAGTGCAGTTCATCGCGGACGTGGAGTGGCCCAGCGCTTGACGTACATACCCGACACCCTTATTGATCGGACTTTTCGCGAGAAGATCGTGCTCGTTGGAGTGCTGTTTCCCGGCGTGAGTGAAGAGGAGTTGGATCGACAGCTCGATGAGCTAGCCCTGCTCGTTGATACAGCGGGCGCCGACGTCGTCGCGCGGGTCGTCCAACGTCGCGATGCGCCCGATGCGGCAACGTACGTGGGATCCGGCAAAGTCCAAGAACTGCGCGACGTCTGCCTGGCCCTCGACTCCGACACCGTGGTCTTCGAAGACAACCTCTCGCCCGCTCAGCAGCGCAACTTAGAGAAGATCCTCGGACGAACGGCCATTGACCGCACCGCCGTGATTCTCGACATCTTCGCTCAGAACGCGCGCACTCCCGAAGGCAAGGCGCAGGTGGAGCTCGCGTTGTTGCAGTACCGCTTGCCGCGACTTCGCCGCGCCGGCGGGTCGCTCTCGCAACAGGCCGGTGGAATCGGCACTCGAGGCCCGGGCGAGACGCAATTAGAAGTTGATCGCCGTCGCCTCGTCCAGCGTATTCACCGCATCCGCAAGGAACTGAAAGAGATCGACCGCACCCGCCAAGTCCAGCGCCAAGGACGTGACCGTGGCCGCCATCGCGAAGTGACCCTGGTGGGTTACACCAACGCGGGCAAGTCCTCGATGCTGAACGCCGTTACTCACGCGGGCGTTGACGTGGAAGACCGCCTGTTCGTGACCTTGGACCCGCGCACCCGACAACGCCAGTTGCCCGGTGGCGAAACGGTTCTCTTCACCGACACGGTCGGCTTCATTTCCAATCTGCCTCACGAGCTCGTCGAAGCGTTCATGAGCACGCTGAACTCTGTGAAGTTGGCTGACTTGTTGGTCCACGTGGTCGACGGATCGAGCGACCGGGCTGAGGAGCAGATCGCCGCGGTACGCGACGTACTCATTGAAATCGGTGCTGAACACGTCCCCGAGCTTCTGGTCTTCAACAAAGCTGATGTTCCCGGTTCGCGCGCGAAAGACCTCGCGAAGATCTATGACGGTGTGTGGGTCTCTGCGAAGACGGGCGACAACCTCGACGAAGTTATCGGTGTCGTCGGTGAACGACTTCGCTCTCGAGATCGGGTGCTCACGCTGCAGTTGCCGCTCGATCGCGGTGACCTTCTCGCGGCGGCGCACCGCGAGGGAGATGTTCTGGACACTTCTGTGAACGATGACGGCGTCTTGATTCACGTGGTGCTCGACAGTGTCGGTGCCGCAAGGTTCAGCGAGTGGCGAGTTTCGGCGTGAGCTTTCAACCTCCGGCGTACCCCTATGAACGACTCGACGGTCTAAAGGCCACCGCGTCGACCTTCGAGGGAGGAGCCATTGACTGTTCGATCGGCACGCCCATTGATCCACCGCCGGACTTCGTCATTGAAGAGCTCGCCCGGGGAGTCGGTGCACGGGGCTATCCGCCCTCTGCCGGCACGGCGGACTTTCGCGACGCAGCAGCGGGGTGGATACACCGGCGTTTCGGCGTCGCCGTGTCACCAGAGGACCTCGCCGCGTGTGTAGGAACCAAAGAGTTTGTCGCGTCGCTCGCGGGTTATTTGCACCTGCGAAGCCCCGAACGTGACACCGTTCTCTACCCAGAAGTCAGCTATCCGACGTACGCCATGGGCGCGACGCTCGCTGGACTGCGCGCCGTACCGGTCGCGCTGGTGAACGGCCAGCTCGACGTCTCATCGATCGATCCGGGTGACGCCGAGCGCGCGCTCGTGCTGTGGGCCAACTCGCCGGCCAACCCGAGCGGGTTTCTCGACGACCTCGAGGGAGTGGCGCTGTGGGGACGGGCGAACGACGTGCTCGTCGCGAGCGACGAGTGCTACTGCGAGTTCACGTGGGCCTCGCCGGCCAGAACGATTCTTGAATCCGGCGAGGACGGCGTCCTCGCGGTGCACTCGATCTCGAAGCGCTCGAACCTCGCGGGCTTTCGCGCGGGCTTCTACACCGGGGACCGCGAGATCGTGAAGTACTTACGCAGCGTTCGACAGCACGCGGGTTTCATGGTGCCCGGACCCGTCCAGGCGGCCGCCGCTCTCGCCTACAACGACGACGAGCACGTCGCGGTGCAACGATCGCGCTACCTGTCGCGACTCGAGTTCTTGAGTCACGCGCTGAAGACGCTGGAGGTCGATGCACCCATGCCTGAGGGCGCGTTTTATTTGTGGTGCTCGAAGGAGGGTCTCGACGGCTGGGAACTGGCTGCAGTACTGGCGGAACGTTCCGGGTTGGTAGTCAGCCCCGGCGAACTGTATGGAGACAGTGCCCGGGACTTCGTGCGCATCGCTGTCGTACAGCCCGACGAGAGACTCGAGCTCGCCGCCGCTCGTCTCGAAGCGTCGTAAACGCCAAAGTACGATGATGTGGTGACGGAACTAGAAACACGCATTGGCCGCTGGTATGAGCAGATCGCAGAGATGTCGCCCGACAACGTGGAGGCGCGACGTGACGTCGAACTGGTCATCGCGAAGCTCGACGACGGACAGGTGCGCGTCTGCGACATCGCGGACGACGGTTCGATTGTTGTTCACGAATGGGTCAAGCAATCGATCTCCTTGCTCTTTCGCTTGCGTGGTCTCGAATCGAGCCACGCCGGACCCCTGGAGTATCTTGACAAACTTGATTTGAAGACGGACTACGAGCGACGTGGCGTACGCGTCGTGCCGGGCGCGGTTGCCCGACGAGGAAGTTTTCTCAGCCCTGGCGTGATTCTGATGCCCAGTTTCGTCAACATCGGGGCCTGGGTCGGACCTGGCACCATGGTCGACACCTGGGCCACAGTGGGAAGTTGCGCGCACATTGGGGCGAACGTTCATTTGGCTGGCGGAGTCGGCATCGGCGGGGTCCTCGAACCGGCGAATGCTGTTCCGGTCGTCATCGAAGATGACGCCTTCATCGGAAGTCGGTGCATGATCGTCGACGGTGCGCGCGTCGGACGAGGATCGGTACTCGGCGCGGGGACCATTCTCAATCCGTCCATTCCGGTGATTGACGCCGCGACGGGCGACGAAGTGTCGAGAGGTTACGTGCCCGACTACTGCGTGGCGGTGTCAGCGAGTCGGCGTCGCGAATATCCTGGCGGCGAGTTCTTCCTTCCGAGCGTGTTGATCATCAAGCGAATGAGTGAAGGTGAGCGTCATAACAAAGTGGCTCTCAACGACGTACTGCGCGATCACGGCGTTTCCACGTGAGTCGACTCGACGATGCCTACGAATTGGTGTCGATCAGCTCGCTGAGCCATCACGAAGCGACGTTGGCGAATCATGTCGAGCAGGTCTTGCGCGCCAACCCGTCTCTCGAGGTGGAACGTGTGGGCGACAATGTCGTTGCACGCACTATCGGTCATCACGCCACGCGCGTCATCGTTGCCGGACACCTAGATACTGTGCCGGGCGATGCGAGTGCCGCCGTCATGGACGGAGACGAGCTTCGCGGACTCGGTGCCTGCGACATGAAGGGGTCTCTCGCCGTCATGCTCGCGCTCGCGCTTGAAGAGCAGCCACGTTCGGTCGAGGTCACGTGGATCTTTTACGCGCGTGAAGAGATATCGCGCACCGAGTCAGGTCTTCTTGAGTTGATCGAACTACGCCCCGACCTCGTCAGCGGGGATGTGGCAATTCTCGGCGAACCGACCGGGGGACTGGTCGAAGCTGGTTGTCAAGGGACACTCCGAGTGCGAGTCGACATGGTGGGGCGTCGAGCACACACCGCTCGACCCTTCACTGGGCGAAACGCAATTCACCGAATCGGCGAAGTCATCACCCGCGTAGCGCAGTATGAACCAAGGACAGTCGAGCTTGATGGTGTCGAGTTCTGCGAGCAGCTTCAGGTCGTCGCAGTCGAAGGGGGAGTGGCGTCGAACGTGGTGCCCGACTCGGCGTCGATCACGATCAACCATCGCGTGGCCCCGGATCGTTCGCGCGAAGAGGCGGCCGATTCGTTACGCGAATTTCTCGCAGACCTTCTCGAAGACGGCGACGAGCTAACCGTCGTCGATTGGGCGCCCAGCGGCGCCCCAAAACTGTCCAACGAGCGTCTCGCTGCGCTTGTGGGATTGACCGGCACGTCGGCGCGTGGCAAAGCAGGCTGGACCGACGTTGCCACGTTTCAAGAGCTGGGCATTCCAGCGACGAACTTTGGCGCGGGTGATCCACTGCTGGCTCATCGAAGCGATGAGAAGGTCACACTCGAGGAGTTGGAGATCTTCGAGCGAGTGCTTCGCGAGTGGTTGACCTGACGGTTCCGCCAGGCGGATTTAGTAGTGGCGCAGAACTGAAATAACGCGCCCGAAGATGACGACGTCATTTGAGTCAAACTCCATGGGCTCCATTGTTGAGTTCTCCGGCTGGAGAATGATTCTTGACCCCTGAGGAAAGAATCGCTTCACCGTTGCTTCGTCACCTGGTATTCCGGCGACAACAATCTCACCGGCGCGCGCGGTCTGCTGACGTTCGACGACAATGAAATCGCCGGCCAAAATGCCAGCGTCCATCATCGAATCACCACGAACTTGCAGCACGTAACTGTCGCCTCGTCCGGCGAACTGTTCGGGGATCGACATTAATTCGTGCGTGCTCTCAAGACCGAGGACTCCGGTACCGGCGGCGACGTCACCCACGAATGGGATGTGTCGGATGTGCTGCTCGGGCGCGGGGTTCGCGGCGTCGAGTCGAACGGTCAGCGTTCTTGGCTGCTGGGGGTTCTTCTCGATGTAGCCGGCGTCCTTTAAGACGGTGATGTGGTTCGCCACGGTCGCCGAAGAAGACAAGCCAACGTGTTCGCCGATCTCACGGATGGTCGGCGGAAAACTGCGTTCGCGTTGACAGGTCACGATAAATTCCAGGATCTGTCGACGCATCGGGGTCAACACTTCAGCCATGGTGCTCCTTCAGGCAACGAACAGTTGTTCGTAGGATACACCACACGTTGCCTGAGATCAAACACCTGTTCGTAAAAGAATTGGGCGGCGAGTCCGCGGATCTCGTGCGGTGCTACCTATTGGGCTTTTAAGGAGATCGATCCTGGGTTTGTCTCGACCGAACTTCTCCAGTCACAGTTATTTGATCAACGGGAGAATCTCGTCAAGGTCAATCTCGATTAGGTCGCAGCGCAACTCATACAAAAATGCCATCGAATCGTCCTTGGTCGGTGCCGACTCATAGTCGTTCGGTTGCCACGAGTTTCTCCCTAGAAACCCGAGACGGCGCTTACTGGTCGACACTGAAGGCTGTCGTAACGACGCGTCCATCACGGAGTTCTGAAGCTTTTCGCCAGCGTACATTTCGAGTGCGTACCTGTTCATAGAGCAACTGTTTATCAGCGGCTTGTGACACTCGAGAGGCGACGACGGAGCCCTTCAGAAACATCTGCGAGAACTGACTTGCCGCGACCTTTGTGATGCTTCCAAAGGAGGAGCCTTGCAAAAGAGTGAAGAAGTACGTTCGTGTTGGCGGGACTTTGCGGACGTTCTATCCGCCGGGATCTCGCGGGTGTTGTTGTACGGTCCACCCGGAACGGGCAAGACGTTCGCGGCCCTGCATCACGGAGTGGAGACTCCGGCAGAGCGACTGATCTGCACCGAAGATCTCACCTCTGGTGAAATTACTGGCTCGTGGATGCCCAGCGGCGAAAATCACTTCGAGTGGCGCGAAGGGCCGGCGATACGCGCGTGGCGTGGATCCCAAGGTCGCGGGAGTCGGCTCGTTCTTGATGAGGTAGATCGCGCTTCGGGCGACGCGTTGGCCACGCTGCTCGCCGTGACCGATTCGCCGGAGTCGGCGCGCTGGCGCAATCCCGACACGCTCGAGTGGGTGCGCCCGGGAGAACAATTCTCCGTGGTGATGACGTCGAACGTCGAAGACGTCAGCGAGATTCCGCCGTCGCTGCGGGATCGCTTTCCGGTCAGCATTCGAGTCGATCGACCCCACGCGCAAGCGGTAGAGCGACTCAGCCGCGACCTGCGCGCGGCGGCGATGGCGGGTTCTCTCGGTCCCGAGGGGCGACGACTGTCACTTCGCAGCTTTTACGCCTTCGACGAACTGCGAATCCACCACGGACCCGAACGAGCGGCCGAACTCGTCTTTGGATCGTCGAACGCCCAAAGTATTCTCGACGCACTCGCGATCGGCACCGTCGCGTGAGCCTGGTCTATCCAGAACTGGTGAGTGGACGCGACGACGATGAAGCTCGCGCCTGGATCGTCCGCGCAGGTTCGACGATGCGCGGCGAGGCGAGTTGCAACCTGAGCGAGCGAGTTCTCGAAGTGCCATTTGAGGATTCGGAACAAGCCCGAGTCGTTCGCGCTCACGAGCTCATGCATGCTCGGGTTAGTCCGCGCGCGAACTATCTCCTGAAAGCTCTCGATGAAGTGTCCCCGAGGGCACTCGAATGTGCCGAGGAGCTTCGGGTCAATACCTTGTTGGGTCGGCTCGGCTTCGACCTCTCGACGCTGAGCGACGGAACGGAAAAACTTGGCGCCCGCCGGTTGGGGGAGTCGGATCAGTGGGGAGAAGCGCTGTGCTTCTTAATGGCGGTGCTCGGCACCGGAGCAGAGCGAGATTTCATCAACGGGATTCGCCACAGCGCGGCTCCGTGGTTACCAGCCCTGCGCAATGTTCGAAAGCGCGCGCTCGAGATCTTCTCTCAAGACACGCGCATTTTGGCTGCCACGCATCTCGACGACGCGGGTCTTCCGAGTGGGTACGCCTGTTCCACGCTGGCTCTTGCTCGGATTCTCACCCAGTCAGCGGCGGCTCGAGTTCCCATCAGCGTCGACGAGCTGAAGGCCTTTCGTCGTTCGCTCGAGGTCGGCGGACGTCGCCCGCCGACGGGCGTCTTTGCTCCGCTCGTGGTCGACGAAACCTTGCACCCGGAAGCTCTCCGTCGCGGCCGTGGCGATCGCGCGTGGCGAGCCAGTACGACGGGCGTGGCGATGCGATATCCCGGGCGTCTGCTCACCGATGACCAACGACGTGCGTTTGCTCACCAGGTACCGCGACACGGAGGTGTCGTCGTGGTCGATCAGTCCGGATCGATGGACGTAGCGCCCGATGCGTTACAAGCACTCGTGCGCGAGGCGCCACACGCACTCGTGATTGGCTACAGTCACCGGCCGGGCGACCGCGGTTCGACGGCCAACGCGTGGGTGTTGTGCGACCGCGGTGAAGTGGCGACCCGATCTCCCTTGAGCAACGTGGGCAACGGCGTCGACGGTCCAGTACTGCAGTGGGCCGCGTCGCGTCGTCGGGCTGGCGAGTCTTTTGTGTGGGTGACCGATGGCCAGGTGACCGACTCCCACGATTACCCCGATTCTCGGCTCACCGAGTACTGCGCCCAGCTGGTGATGCGATACCGGATTCGCCTGGTGCGCGAGCTGAGCGACGCGGCTCACGTCCTTCGTTCCAACCGGCCGACCCCGGCGTCGCGGCTCGCTTCATTTGGCCGAGTAGGTCAACGATTGCAGGAAATGTCCGGATTGTAGGGAAAAATCGGCTCGAATTTTCTCTTGCAATCGAACACCTGTTCGTCTTAGAATGACGAACAGGTGTTCGTAACGCAAGGGAGTCGGTCATGGCAGCAGTCGAACTACTAGAGAGTTTTCCAGCAGAGGTTGCCCCGTCGCACCTTCGCCTGGTTTCGAGCGAGCCGATCTTCCGGTCGTTTCGCGAAGGTCCAGCGCTGGCCGAGCGTCGCCGCTCTCGCGCACGGCTGCGCCAGCGTCGCCACCGCCTTGGGGCAGCAGTAGTGATCGTCGGTGCGCTGGCGATACTGGCCATGCCGGGGCACACTTTTGGCGGGTCTACAGGTGCGGGGCTCTCGACGGATCTCGCAAGTTCGTCGGTGCTCGCGTCGGGGATGAATTACGTCGTGCAGCCGGGCGACACGGTCAGCTCGATTGCGCAAAATATGAACCCCACCGACCCCGCGCAGGCTCGCGCGCTACTCGTTCACGAACTCGGTTCGTCGGTCGTGGTACCGGGCGAACACGTCCTAATCCCCTGAAAAAATAGGGTTTTAGGTGTATCGTGAGGGGGTGCGGTGCCCCTTTTGTTCGGCTGATGACGACCGCGTGGTCGATTCGCGTCTGGCCGAGGACGGGGTGGCGATTCGCCGTCGGCGCGAGTGCGCCAACTGCTCCCAGCGCTATACGACCTTCGAGAGAATTGAAGAGATCGCGGTCTACGTGGTGAAGCGCTCAGGGGAGCGCGAGCCCTTTATCCGCGAGAAGGTCCTCAGTGGCGTGCGCTCGGCCGCCAAGAACCGTCCGGTTGATGACCTGATGCTGGAGGGTCTCGTGGTGGGTGTCGAGGAGTCGATGCGAGTGCTGAATCGTGACGTCACGAGCGAAGAGGTTGGCATGGCCACGCTGGAGGCCCTGCGCGACGTCGATGACGTGGCCTATGTCCGTTTCGCCTCGGTATACAAGGGTTTCGAAGGGACCGAAGACTTCGCGCGCGAGATTGGCATGTTGGTAAAGACCACCGCGCCCAAACACCGCGGGTAGCCATGCGTGCCCTTCGGCTTCAGCCACGCACGGCTCTCGCTATCTACGCGCACCCCGACGACGCGGACGTCGCTGCGGGGGGAGTCATGGCCCAGTGGGCCAGCGAAGGAGTTGACGTACACCTTGTCGTCATTTGCGATGGGGCGAAGGGATCTCACTCGCCGCACCTGGAGTCGTCGGTTATCCGAGAAACCCGACGTGAAGAGTTGCAGAACGCCTCTGATCTGTTAGGCGTCGCGAGTGTCACCTCGCTCGACTGGCCCGACGGTACGGTCACGAACTCTTTGGAACTGCGCGAGACCCTTGTCGGTATCGTGCGAGCGCTGCGGCCGGACGTCGTCCTCGGTCCCGACCCCACCGCCACCTTCTTTGGTGAGGTCTACGTCAACCACCGCGACCACCGCGAAACTGGTTGGGGTCTCCTTGATGCGGTGGCGCCAGCCGCAGCCATGCCGCTGTACTTTCCCGACCAGGGTCCGCCACATCAAGTGGGCGTCCTTCTCTTGAGCGGTACTCACGAACCCGACGTGATCGTCGACGTCTCGCGCATGATCGACGTCAAGGTGAAGGCCGTCCTCGCGCACGCGTCGCAGCTGGTGGGCGACGCCGAGGCCATTCGCGATGTCGTCATGGAACGCGCCGAACAGGCCGGACGGCCCATTGGGGTCGCGTTCGGCGAAGCTTTTCGCTGTGTCGAGCTCGCCTTCTAAGAATCCGTCGGTCGACGAGGCTCCCATCCTCCACGTCGACCTCGACGCCTTCTTTGCGTCCGTCGAGATACTTGACGATCCGACGCTACGCGGAAAGCCCGTCGCGGTGGGCGGTGCGGGAGATCGCGGGGTGATCGCGAGCGCTAGCTACGAGGCGCGTCGCTACGGCGTGCGCAGCGCCATGCCGAGTGTGGTGGCGAAACGCGCGTGTCCGTCCCTCATCATCCTGCCGGGACACTTCGATCGTTACGAGGTCTACTCGCGCCAGTTCCACGACATCGTGCGTGATCTCACGCCCGACTACGAACCACTCGGATTGGACGAGGTCTTCGCCGATCTGCGTAGTCTCCGTCGCCTGAACGTCTGGCCCCTGGAAGCGGGCGCGGCGCTCCGTCAACGCATCACCGACGAACTCGGCCTGCTCTGTGGCGTCGGAATCGGTCGGAACAAGCTTTTCGCGAAGCTCGCCTCGAAGGAGTCCAAGCCACGCGTCGTTGATCGCGGACTCGTCGAGGGATCGGGCGTCTTTTGGGTGAGCCCCGAACAAGAAGCGCGTTGGCTTGAGGTCTTGCCGGTGCGAGCACTGTGGGGTGTCGGGCCCGCCACGGCCGCGAAGCTCAGTCAACTCGGGCTCAACTATGTCCGCGACCTGGCGCGCGTCGATGAGGCGACCCTCGCTCGCCACGTGGGCCCGGCCATGGCCGCCGCGCTCGCCGCGTACGCGATCGGTGAGGACTACCGCGAGGTCGTCGTCGATCGTGAGGTCAAGTCGGTCGGTCACGATCAGACGTTTGCGCGTTCGCTGGTCGGCTTTGAGGAAGTGACCGCGGCCCTGCGAGTCCACGCTGCCGTCGTGGCGCGCGCGCTGCGCGAACGTCATCTCGTGGCGCGAACCATCAGCGTGAGTGTTCGTTACGACGATCTCACCAGTGTGTCGCGCTCACAGACTTTGCCTTTTGGTGTTGACGACGATGAGGCGATCGCCTCGATCGCGCACGCGCTGGTCGCGTCGGTTGATCTCTCGCACTCCGTCCGATTGCTGGGGCTCTACGGCTCGAGTTTTCTCGAGCGAAGCGACAACCACATGCAGTTGGCCTTCGGACTCGAGGCGACGTCCAGTGACGAGAAGACGAGCGCCACCGTGTCATCGCGAGAGCAACAAGTTGATCGGGCCGCGCTGCGCGACGCCATCGACGAGATACGACGTCGTTTCGGTCGCACCTCGCTCGGCACGGCCAGCGAACTCAACGAGCGTGGAGTCGATGTCGTGACCCAGCGCGGACGGCACGCCTTTGGCCCCGAGTAGTTAGTCGTGAACGGTGACGAGCGTGCCGATCGGCGTATAGGGAAACACGGTCTGCGCTGACGCGAAGGGCATCTCCACGCAGCCGAGACTCTGAGGGAACCCGTAAGAAGAGCGGATAAAGCCGTGCAGCGCGTCGCCCCCGTTGAAGTACGAAACCCAAGGGATATCAGGGTCGTGGTACGTCGTGCCGTCGGGATTCTTGCCACTCATGGTTGTGCTGATGAAGCGCTCGTACACCGCGTACGTACCAAGTTCGGTCGGTGCCTCCTCGATGCCGGTATTCGCCAGCGTCGTAAATTTCACCTTGCCCGCGACGTAGAGAGTGAGCGTCTCGGGCAGTTGCTCAGTGACAGAAACATAGTCATAGGTCGCAGGATCGACACGGTTGTCGTCGACGGCGGTGAGGAGATCGCTCCAGGTCGTGGGATCTGCTTGACCCGTGACGGGAAGGTTCGATTGACTCTGAAACGTCTCGAGAGCTGCGCGCAAGACGATGTTGTTCGTGCCCACGCTCCAAAGTGACGTGAGAGTCGCGGGCAGGTTGTACGCCCAGTTGAATGTTCCATTCACCTGTTCGCTCGGGGTGCTCTGCGGCGTTCCGGGAGTGAAGGTGAGAGGGAGGTAGTTCAGCTGTGCGAGGAGTTGCGCTTCCCACACCAAGTTGGTGCTCACGCTCGCGATACTCGACGTGTACGCCGTAGCGGAACAGGTCTTGGCGCAACTCATGGCGTTGGGCGTGCGAAAGACGTAGTTCGTAAGAGGCGCGAGGGCGCTGGTGGCGACGGCTTGCACGTCGTTTGGTCCGATCTGTTCCCACTTGGTCGTGAGGGCCGGTCGGGTAATCAGGGGAGGGAGATTGCGAGCTTTTGTGGGAGCACTGAAATGCAAGCGCAGCAGGGGGAGGTTCGCCGAGAGAGCCGGAGAAACGGTCACTCTCACGTTCACGCTCTCGTGAGAGATCGTGGCGCCGGAGGACTCAATCGGGGGAATGGCGGCCGTGGCGAGCACCAACGTCAGTGCACCTACGGCAGCGAATCGGCGAATCACCTTCCCAGGTTACTGAGTGCTTTTCGTGAACCGGCTTACAATTGGTTTACGAAAGAGGTGGAATCGTGGCAATGGTCAAGACAATGGGCGTCGTTGTCGTCATCTTGGTGGCGCTGTGGATCATTTTTGCGCTCGTGGGGGTCGTCGCTGCGCTGCTGAAGTCGATATTTATCGTGCTTATCGTTCTCGCCTTCTGTTACGGCGCGTATCACTACTTCAAGCATCAGGCGCGCGCCAAGTAGGCTGGCTACTTCTGGCGGCGTGGCCGAGCGGTTAGGCAGGGGCCTGCAAAGCCCCGTACTCCGGTTCGAATCCGGACGCCGCCTCCAGAGATTTCACGGTTTTTTGGCCCGGATCTGGTGTTCGAGGGCGGCTACTCGCCGGTCCCAGGCGGTGCTGCGATCAGCCATCCAGGTAGACGCCGGGGCCGTACCGTCGGTCGTGGCGAGGTAACGAACCTCGCGGCCTTCGCGCCGGGCGTCCGCGAGCCCGCTGCGCGTAAGAACCTGGAGGTGCTTCACAATGGCTTGGCGCGAGACTTCGCTCGACGACGAGAGCTCGGTTGCAGTTCGCCCTATCGGGTAGGTGAGGAGCTCGTCGTAGATCGCTCGCCGAGTTGGATCGGCGAGGGCGGCGAAAACGTTCGAGACCGTATCTCTCATTGAGCGCAGAGTGACATCTGCGCGCCCGTCGACAACGGCGATTCGCTGATCTCGATGACGGAACCTCCGGACGTCGGAGCGACTTCGATCTCGACGCGCGTTGGTTCTTCGGTGAAGCTGGCCCAGCGATAGACGTAACGACGAGGTTCGTCGACCTCTTCGACCACGATGTAGCGAACGCCGTCGTCGTCACTGACCCAGCCTTCACCACCGGGAACGAGCTCGACTTCACCGGCGTCGCCTAGCCACGACGGATCCACCACGTTGTCCCACGCCTCTTCGGGCGAGCAGGGCACTTCGACGATTCGGTGCAGGGTGTCTCTCATGCAACCATTCTATTGCACACGTTCCCCGAAATGGGTATCATGCAACCAGAGAGTTGCACAAATGATCCAGGAGGATGAGATGACCCAAACCATGAACGACGCGCCGCGACACTCGTTGGTTCCAATGGTGCTCGAGGAGTCTTCGCGAGGGGAGCGGGCCTTCGACATCTACTCCATGCTGCTGCGTCAGCGGATTGTCTTCTTGGGCCAAGAGGTGGACGACCAAGTGGCGAACCTGATCATTTCCCAGATGCTTTATCTGGAAGCCCAGGATCCCGAGAGCGACATTTGCTTGTACATCAACTCCCCGGGCGGACTCGCCTACGGCGGCATGGCCATCTACGACGTGATCCAACACGTGCGCCCTGACGTCTCCACCGTCTGCGTCGGCATGGGAATGTCGGCGGCGGCGATGGTTCTGTGCGGGGGAGCTCCCGGTAAGCGCTTCGCACTGCCGAGTGCGCGCATCATGATTCACCAAGGCAGCGCCGGAACGAGGGGCGCGCCGAGCGACATGGAGATTCAATTGCGCGAGGTGATGGCCCTCACGCGCAGGATGGGTGAGATCATCGCGCACCACAGCAATCGTCCCCTCGACGAGGTGATGAAGGACATCGACCGCGACAAGTTCATGACGCCCGAAGAGGCCGTCGCGTACGGACTTATTGACGGAATTATTCCGCCACGACGGGGGCTGGCGACGGCATCTCGTGACCTGCAGTTGCCGCCGTCATCTGCGAACGAGATCGAAGGTCCGTAGCCACCTCTCGATTCGCTCACTCGGACCAGGATCTCGAACGCCCGGGCTGAACGCCGACGCTCGGGGACGCAAATGCGCTCATTACACTTGATAGTCCAATTCCATGAAACGAGCATCATGAATCATCCCCTTGAACTGGGTCTCGACACCTTCGGTGACGTGACGCAGCGCGCCGACGGCACGCCGGAATCTCACGCCCAGGTCATTCGCAATGTCATCGCCGAAGCCGTCCTCGCTGACCAGAGCGGTGTCGATTTCTTTGGCGTCGGTGAGCATCACCGCGCCGACTTCGCAGTCTCTTCTCCCGAAACGGTGCTCGCCGCGATCGCCGGCCAAACCAGTCGGATTCATTTGGGGTCGGCCGTCACCGTCTTGAGCTCCGATGACCCCGTTCGCGTCTTTGAGCGTTTTTCGACCTTGAATGCGGCGTCCAATGGTCGCGCCGAGATCATCCTCGGTCGCGGCTCGTTTACCGAATCGTTTCCCCTATTCGGGTACGACCTTCACGACTACGAGGTGCTGTTCGAAGAGAAACTGTCGCTCTTCGCCGAACTGCAAAAGGGTGGCCCCGTCACCTGGCACGGGACGACCCGTTCGGCGCTAAAAGATCAGTCGGTCTATCCCCTCGCCGAGACGCCACTTGTGGTGTGGGTGGGAGTAGGAGGAAGTCCCGAGTCGGTCGTTCGCGCCGCCCGGTACGGATTCCCTCTGACCCTCGCGATCATCGGCGGAAACCCGCGGCGCTTCGCACCACTTACCGATCTCTATCGACGCTCGCTCAACTCGCTCGGCGTGGAACAGTTGCCGATCGCCGTGCACTCGCCGGGGTACGTGGCCGATTCCGATGAGATAGCGCGAGAGGAACTCTGGCCCCACATGAAAAGTTCTCGTGACCGCATTGGTGCAGAAAGAGGTTGGGGACCGATGTCGCGCGAGAGTTTCGATCTCGAAGCGAGCGAGCACGGTTCCCTCTACGTGGGCTCTCCCGAAACCGTTGCGCGCAAGATCGCCAGTACCGCGAAGGAACTGGGGCTCAGTCGATTCGACATGAAGTACAGCGCCGGGGCGATGCCGCACGAGCAACTGATGCACTGCATCGAGCTCTATGGCTCGAAGGTCATTCCGCTCGTCCGCGAGATGTTGGGGGAGTAGAACCCTTTCGTTTGGCTCCTGTGACACCAAACTGCGAAAGTAGAAGGGTGGCGAAGAAATACTTCCAGGTTCCCGAACTGATCCTGGGCTTCGATACCGAAACAACTGGACTCAGCGTCACGAGTGAACGAGCCATTTCTTATGGCTTCTGCGCCTATCGTTTCGGCGTACCGGTCTGGTCCGATCACTTTTTCGTGGTGCCTGATCGGCCCATCAGTGCCGGAGCGCAACGGGTCCATGGACTTTCTATTGAGGACCTCGAAGGCAAGCGCACCAGTGCCGCTGTGCACGATGTCGACGGCGGGCTCTCGCGAGCTATCAAG
>JBAQZL010000036.1:0-55911 GCA_049790955.1 Acidimicrobiales bacterium | reverse complement strand
CCGCCGTCCTCACCAACCGATCGGGGCACGTTCTCCGACTAGAGCTTGTGGCTCAGATTGTTGTAGTGCTCACCGACCAGCGGTTCGGTGTCATCTTCTCAAAAGGCGATGACCCACACCATTAGATCGTTGGTGTCGGAGACCCGAAGCAACAGATCTGCTACTAAGCATTGGCGATTGTCGTCTTAGGTGCCTGGACCCTCTAGATGCAACGGGGCCAAATGGGGCGAGAAACGTACGGCACGCGTCGGTTCCAAATGCAAGTATTAGAAATGCATTTTCTCAGTAACGCGCAGCGTCGAATTAACGAAACGATGTTGTCGAGAGTGGGTCGTCGGGCCTCCGAAATTGAGTACCAGGTTCTTGTGAATCGTGTTTGGACATCTGCTTGGATGTTGGTTTCGTTTCTCATCGGAGCAGTCGCAAAAGCCGTCAGCAGTTGGCCGCTTGGGGGCCTGGCTATCGCTCTGTATTTGGTTGCGGGCGCACTAACGATTCGGCATTTTGTTCTTCGGCATCGTTTCTTTCAGGCCGCATCTCTCGATCTTGGAACGAAAGTTACGATGCGACATCCGGTGAGGGGGTATCCGAACTGGCGAAGGCAGTTGAGCGACGAGCAGTTACGGCGGCTAGATAAGCAGTATGCAACCTGGTGCGCGGCTAGAGGAATTGCTGGACTGCGAAACGTGCCACGTGATGAGACGCCAAGCGCGCCTGATTGATAAACGCTCTGAGGTCCGCCGCGAAAGAATGAACGTCACGCTCCGTACGGCACAAACTGTGTGGGTTCCGCTACGTGACCCGAAGCAACGAATCTGCTACCAACCACTGGCGTCTGGTAGAGAACCGATCAGTCTGAGGGTATCGACTTGGGAATGAAGACTTTTACGACCTATGGTTTCAGGGGTCGAACGCCACTTTCGTTGCGCAGGCGATGCTCAGTAGCGCCATCACGTTTCAGCGAGGCCTGGTTGATAAGTAGGTTCATGAACTTGTTTGGGAGATGCGGGTCGAGGGATTGGACCCCGTTCGCCGCGAGGAACCTACGCCATCTTGGGAAGAAGCGACGAACCCTTTCGATGGACTGGTGAGTGATTGCGCGCGGGAGCATGTAGGCAAAGAATTCTTCGTCGGAATCCATGCAACGAGGCTAACTGGAACTCCGGGTCGGCAGGCGTCGCGGTCGACCTACGGCAGACACAAGCCCAGCGAAGAGTCCCAAGCACCCGGAGAGTCCACGCCTGGATTCGCCTCAGGGTATTGACCCGTGGCGCACTCACTTTCGGTCGCCGCTAAACCGCCCAAGGCCGAGTGCGTGGAGTTCCCGTACACGTCAGTGGTAGATATTCCTGCCTGGGTCAACGGAAAGTCGTCGTAATAGGTCTCTCCGTCGGGTCCGATATACGGAACGTTCTTGCACTCAGGGTTCAAATATGTGGGTCCAAGGATGTACCAATTGTCTTGACCCTCGACGGGCGTTCCCCCAATGCTGCTGCAGGCCGCCAATACCGATCTGGAGACCGTCGGCCGCCCCGTGGTTGTGGTGGGCTGACTCGCGACGGTTGTGGTGCTTGTGGTTGGTGTATCGGTGGTGGAAGTGGCAGCAGTCGTGGTGGTAGCAGTGTGATGATTGTCCGCGGGCACCGCTACTGATCTCCGCCCGGCAAAATACGCGCCACCTACTAGAGCGATGAGGAACACCACGATCAGCAAGAGCAGCAATGATTTCCGGTTGGTGCTCATGCTAATAAAACTAGAAGCCGGAGCACACGAGCGGTTGAATGCGTGCCCTGTGTCACTGCACCGCAAAGTGCGTAGGCGTCGGGGCTTGCCACGCACACGGGAGTGGGCGGGGCAGGCGCGACGCCTACGGCCGTCGGATGCGGTGAACAAGGCCCCTTGACCGTGTTACACGCGTGTAGTTAGAGTGTGGGTAGAGGGCGGAAAGCCCCATTTGATGGATTGAGGGCCGAGAGCCCATTTTGAGATAGCGCGCAGAGCGTAGACGCCGGAATGGCGAATTTGAGATAGCGCGGAGAGCGCAGACGCCGGAATGGCGATTTTTGAGTAAGCGCGAATGGCGCAGGTGGTGAAGAAGTGCGTTGTCCGGCTCTCAAAGGCTCTCCGTGGAATCCGACTCACAAAATTCAATCTCTCCGTATTGCGAGTACGAAGACAAACGCGCTCACGTGGTCGCCGAAGGCGGCCACGCTTTACTTGACCAAAGAACACAACTCGTAAGTCCCATTCGTCCATCGCTGAGACGTTTCGGCTTGAAGTTCTCGTACTGGCCCGCGTGCTCTGAGGCAAATCTTGTACTTATTTCTCCGCGGAGCGATGCTCGTCCGGGAACGATCTCGCCCCTGGACCGAAGCGAAGACGAGTCGGAACTGAACTGGAAGATCGCAAACGGTCGCGCAAGTTCGATGTCAAGGCGATACTTCGTGGCGAATGGTCTTCGCTACATGTGGGTGCTTACATTTCGAGACTCGCAATTGGATCGTCGATTGGTAATGAAGTCGGTCTCCGAACTCGCTCGGGGAATCCGATTGGTCCGAGGTGGCGCGACCTTTCCTTACTGGTACTCACCGGAACTTCACCCCAACGGACATGGCTGGCACGTCAATCTCTTCGTCCCGTTTCGCTTTGACCACTCGAAGATGGAAGAACTCTGGGGCCACGGCTTTGTCTGGGTTACGGACTTTGCAATCGCGCGCAGAGGACCTCACGGAGAGCCGCTCGGACTCTCCCGAACTCCGCAGGAGGCGCTCCGACGTGCGGCGCGATACGGGTGCAAGTACTCCCAAAAGGATTGGTCCCCCGAACATGTTGGTCCCCGCAACCACCGATACGAGATAGCGCAGGGTTTCAAGCCAGAAGTCGTGACGAAATGGGTGCAAGACCCTTTTGAGGCGGAAGAGCTCGTCGCCGAGTCCGTACCCGAGGATCACTGGCACGACCTATACCGCTGGAACTCCAACGACGATCCAGAGTGGACGCGAGTTCCCATAAGGACCTGGCGATGGTAGCGGCCACCGACGAAGAACCGCCAAGGGATTACTCGCGTGTTGCGCAAGTTCTGATAGCAATCGGAGTACGAATTGCTCAGCGAGAGGAGAGCGCAACTCATGGCGATGACTAGGACCGTGGCGTACGTTCGGGTCTCCACGGAGGATCAGACGGACTACTCCCCCGACGCGCAGGCCAAGCGGTGTCGGGAACTCGCTCGGATCAAAAATCTCGGTCCGGTCAACGTTCTTACTGACGAGGGGTGGTCGGCAAAGAATCTTGACCGTCCGAGGATGCGCGAATTGATCTCGATGATTGAGAACGATGAGGTGGACCACCTCCTGATCTGGAGTTGGGACCGTCTAAGTCGCGACCAGGGCGACTTTGCGAACCTCGTCAAACTCTTCAATTCGCACGGCGTAAGTGTGCACTCCGTCAACGAAGGACAACTCGACCCGTCGAGCGCTTCAGGGCGAATGCAGATCGGCGTTCACGGTGTCTTCGCCCAGTACCAGCGAGACCACCTCATCGAGAACACGTTGATGGGGCAACGACAGGCCCATGAGAAGGGGCGCTGGTTGAACCGAGCACCGACGGGCTACGAGATGATTAACGGCTATCTCAAACCGGATGACAACGCGCCACTGGTACGACGGATCTTCGAACTCCGCGCCGGGGGCTCTAGTTACCAGAGAATCGCCGACGAGGTTGGTATGAAGTACTCAACCGCACGTCACATTTGCGAAAATCGCGTCTACATCGGCGAGGTGCAGTTGTCGGGTGACTGGGGCGACGGTGTCCATGCCCCCCTAGTCACTTTGGAGCAGTTCAACGCCGCTCAGCGGCCCCACACTCAGGGCAAACGGCCGGGACGTGATCTTCTATCGGGGTTGGTGCGGTGCGGAAACTGTGGGCGTGTGGCGTGCGTTCAGTACAACTCGCGAAACCAGGCGATCTATGTCTGTCGTCACCGTGGTGAGGGCTGCGATATCCCAGGGCGATCCGCCAACGGGCTCCATCGAGCGGCGGTGCTTGGACTCCGACTTCTACGAGACGACAAGGACCTCCAGGCGGCAATCTGGACCAAGTTGAATGCGGAGCGTAACGAGGTTGGTCCGAGGGCTCCCGCAATTGTCGCGACCATCTCAGCAGCACGATTGGCGGAGTCGAAACTGTTCGATCTCTATGTCAAAGGCAAGGTGAACGAGGACTTCTTCGCCGAACGTCAGTCGGCGCTTCGTGCCCAAATGACTTCTTTGAAGACCCAATTATCCGAATTGGAGGAAGGTGAGGCAATCGCTCAAGAGGCAGTGAGCCGGTTCGGGAGGCTGGGGAAAATACTTGCGGACTTTGACATCGACGCGTTTTGGACCGAGGCCACAAAGTCAGAGCGAAAGGTCTTGGTGCAAGATCTGATCGATGAGGTGAGGATCTACCCGGACTCAATTTCGGTAAAAGTAGCGGGTTCTCCGCCAATAGTCGTCATGCCTGAAGAGGTCGGACTGCGCGTTGGTAGCAGATCTATCGTGTCGGAGACGGGACTTGAACCCACACGCCCCTAAGGGCACCAGCCCCTCAAGCTGGCGCGTCTGCCTATTCCGCCACTCCGACGCGGCCTCTACTCTAGCCGCGGAAAAACGCTGACAAATTCGTTACGACCCCGTGGTCAAAGACACCTTTGACCATGTCGGTATTTGATCAACAAATCCGGGCACCACAAAACTGTTCGTTACCGGCGCCAGGGTGCTCGACCAGATCGTTAGCGATGGTGCCGTAAAGAGTGGGCGGACCCAAAAGTCGTTCAGGATTACTTGATCGAGCTTCAACCACGTCACCGCTGCGGTGACGGGATTGAAAATGTCGCGCGCTTGATCAAAGAGGGTCGTCACGCTGGCGAGACGCACGCCGCTCGGATAGGTGTCCGGGTACGCGGGACCGGCCCACGAGCGCGCCGCGTAGGAGGGATTCGTCTGGGTGGGGCGAGCGAAGAGCGCGACGTCCACACGACCCACCGCGGCGGAGAGCGCGGCGCCTTGGTCCGAGGACTCATTCACCACCGTCGAGTGAATGCCAATGGCTTTCCAGTCCTTTTCCACGAGGAGGGCCACCGCGTGATCGAGATCACTGGGACCGACTCCCAGGCGAATCGTAAGCGCTTTGGTCGTACTGTCCGACCAGCCAGTTGGCGTTCGCACAAATCCTGCGTCACGCAACACGGTCAGGGCGCAGGTCTCGCAATCGGCCAGTCCGCTCGTCGTGGGACTAGTAGTCGTTGTTGCTTGACCGCCGGGATTGGAACCCGACGGCCCGGGGTAGGCACTCTCGCCTTGGGAATAGATTGCCGACGCCGCGACCGACGGCGAGAACGTGACCGCTCCAAACATCGTGTCGATCATGGCTTGGCGATCGATCGACCAGCTGAGGGCCTTGCGCACCGCGAGGAGTCGCGTCGTGGCGAGACTAGGTGAATAGGTCAGCTCTTCGATATTGCTCGATGAAGAGATACGACTCAGCAGCGCGGGGTGATTGCTCAACGCGAGAACTTCCGCGCCATTCACGGCGAGGGTGTAGTCGGCAAAGTTGGCTGACTGCGTCGTGGGCAGGGTCTGGTTATCGGTGATGACGACGCGCCCGAAGCGATTCGTGTCGAGAGGCCAGTGTGGATTCATCGTGAGAACGATGCGGCTCGCGGTGGCGCTCTGCACGTCGTAGGCACCAAGTGACGGACGCGAGGAGAGTTCCGATATCGCACACCCCGGTGTCGTGCCGGGCGCTTCCACGTCACGGAACAACAGGTCCCAGTCGGCGTAGGGCGAGGAGAAGACGGCCGTCACCGATTGGCCGTTGGTGGAGACGACCAGCGACTTGATGGCGCGATATCCGTCGCTGGTGACACTCGACAATGCGCGCGCGCGTTGCCACCAGTCCACCAGATCCGAGCCGTTAAAGGGCAGTCCGTCGCTCCAGGTCAGATTGGTGTCGACGGTGTAGCGAACCGTTTCGGGCGCCAGAGAGATCAACTCGGTCGACGAGATGGCGCCGCCTTCGCCCTCCAAGGTGCCGTTCGCGTTCGTGACGAAGGCCGACGGTCGAACCAGGTCGAGAATGGCGTCTGAGGTCGCGGTGGCGCCGGGGTCGAGAAATGAACAGCCGTTGAACGGACCCGGTAGTGAGAGGTCGAGCGTCTTGGCGTTCTCGTTGGCGTTCGAGCCCGCGACGGCCCCCGACAGCGTCATGGGGACGACAACGACGCAGGCGCACAAGGCGGCGAGCGCCAGCGCGATCCAGCCGCGACGCGAAGGCATCGCCTTTACTGAAGGCGTAGGTCGAGCGCCAGCGTGGCAAAGGTGAAAATCAGCGCCACGCCAATGGTGATGCGGTCGAGGTTGCGTTCCACAACCGTCGATCCCGTCGCCGCAGCCCCGATGGAGCCACCCATCAGGTCCGAAATACCGCCTCCGCGACCCGAGTGCAGTAGGACGAGAAAGATCAAGCCCACGGCGGCACACGATTCAACAGCAATAATTGCCCAGGTCAGCATTGGGTCCTCCGATTAGCGCTTTAAAGCGTAGCAGTCGTCGCACGCCTGCAGAATGGCGCAGAACGACTCCGCTTTTAGTGACGCCCCACCGACCAAAAAGCCGTCCACGTCGCCCTCACGGACCAAACTCTCCGCGTTCTCGGGATTCACCGAACCGCCGTAGAGGACCTGGGGGGCGGGAAAGCCGAGCGAACTCATGACGGTGCGCACGAACGTGGTCATATCGCGTACCTGGCTGGACGTCGCGTTGACCCCCGTGCCGATGGCCCACAGGGGCTCGTAGGCGACGGTGACCAGAGCGTGGAAACGCTCCTCGAGACCACGAAGGGCGCTATCGAGTTGAGCGCGAACGACGTCTTCATAGTCACCGGCCTCGCGACGAGCCGAGTTCTCCCCCACGCAGAGAACGGCGTGCTGGCCGGCGCGTACGACGCTGCGCAAAGTTTCGGCGACAATCTCGTCGGTCATCCCGTAGTGCGTACGGCGTTCGGAGTGCCCGACGATGACCCACTCCACGTTGAGGCGCTTCAGCATCGAGGTGGAGATCTCTCCCGTGTGAGCACCGCTCTCGTTAGGGTTGACGTGCTGTGCTCCGAGGGCGACCGCGAGTCGCTCGGAGTCGAGGATTGAACTCACGGTGCGCAGGTCGACGAAAGGCGGCGCCACGACGACGTCGGTGTGCTCGACGGGGTGGTTCTTCAAGAGAACGCCGAGTTGCTGGACGAGGTGCAGCCCCTCGACGAAGTCGAGGTTCATCTTCCAGTTACCAATAACGAGAGGGCGCTTGGCGGTGGTCATCGCTACGACCAGGGGCTTTCGCGCAGCGCGCGCAGTCCCGGCAGGTCGCCTAGCTCGACCAGCTCGAGGGACGCTCCCCCGCCGGTCGAGACGAAGCTGACGTCGTTCTCGAGTCCGTACAACGACAACGCGGACACCGAGTCACCTCCGCCGACGACGCTGATGGCCGGCGACGACGCGATGGCGCGCGCTACCGCTTGCGTTCCCGCACCGAATCGCGGGTCCTCAAAGACACCCATCGGCCCGTTCCAGAGAATCGTGCGAGCGCTACCGAGCGCGGCTTCGAATATCTCAATCGAGTTCGGACCAATGTCGAGGCCCATGAAGCCATCGGGAATGTTCTCATCGAAGTCAACGGCCGGCTCTGCTCCGCCCTCGGATCCAAACGGTGAGCCAGTCGCGAGACCGCGCGCGTCGACCGGAATCAAGACGTTGCCGCCTTCGAGAAGGGCCGCGCACTGCTCGACGTACGAGGCGTCAAAGAGTGAACTGCCGACGGTTCGCCCCTCGGCCGCGGCGAAGGTGTAGGCCATGCCGCCTCCGACGATCACCAGGTCGGCCTTCGCGGCGAGCACCTTCATAATGCCGAGTTTGTCCTTTACCTTCGCGCCACCGGTGACGGCAACGAAAGGTCGCTCGGGTGACTCCAACAACGCCAGCAACGTGGCGACCTCGCGCTGCAGGTTGGATCCGGCGGCGCTCGGTAGCAGCGTCGGGGGAACCATGATCGAGGCGTGGGCACGGTGCGACGCGCCGAAGGCCTCATTGACGTAGTAATCGAACCCTTTCACGAGCGAGGCGCCGAACTCCGGATCGTTCGCCTCTTCACCCGGATCAAAACGTAGGTTCTCGAGCAGCTCGACGTCGGGCGCGAGTACGGACAACGAGCGACGGAGCGGTTCGACGCTGTAGCGCTCGTCTACCTGACCGTTCGGGCGACCAAAGTGCGTGCACGCGACGACGTGGGCTCCGCGATCGAGCAACGTCGAAAAGAGCGGCAGGGCCGCGCGCAGTCGAAAGTCATCGGTAACGGTGAGCACACCGTCGATCTCCGCGACCGGTGCGTTGAAGTCCACGCGCACGAGGACTCGCTTACCCGTGAGGTCGCCCCAGGCGTCAATGGAAGGCAGGGGGGCCGGCACTAGCGCGAAACGTGGTGGGCTAAATCGACCAGACGGTTCGAGTAGCCCCACTCGTTGTCGTACCAGCCAAAGACCTTGACGAGGCTCTTGGTGTCGTCCAAGCGCTGCACCATCGTCAGTAGCGAATCGAAGGTGCACGACGCGGGGGTGCCCACGATGTCCGAGGAGACAATGGGCTCGTCGGTGTAGGCAAGTATCCCGGCAAGCACTCCGTCGGCCGCAGCCCGAAAGGCCGCGTTGATCTCCTCAACGCTCGTGGTGCGCACGACCGCCGTGAAGTCGGTAATCGATCCGACCGGAATCGGCACGCGCAGCGACGTGCCGTCGAGCTTGCCCTTCATGGCGCTCAGCACAAGGCTCGTGGCACGAGCCGCACCGGTCGACGTCGGCACGATGTTGACTGCCGCGGCGCGTGCTCGACGCATATCTTTGTGGACGAGGTCGAGCAGGTTCTGGTCGTTGCTGTAGGCGTGCACCGTCGTCATGAGACCGGCCTCGACGCCAAAGGCGTCGTCGAGCACTTTGACCATCGGCACGAAGCAGTTGGTCGTGCACGACGCGTTGGAAATCACGAAGTCAGTCTCGGGATTGAAGGAGTCTTCGTTGACGCCGATCACGAAGGTGGCGTCAGCGTCGCCCGAGGGTGCAGAGATGATGACGCGCTTCGCGCCCGCTGCGAGGTGCGCACTGGCGGCCTCGCGCGAGGTGAAGATTCCCGTCGACTCGATGACGACGTCGATGTCCAGTTCACCCCAGGGCAGGTCCGCCGGATTGCGCTCGGCGAAGACCTTGATCGTCCAGTCGCCGACGTGCAGAGCGTTGTCGCCCACCTTCACGTCGAGGTCCAGCACCCCCTGGGTCGAGTCGTACTTGAGAAGGTGGGCGTTCATCTCCGGCGAGCCGATGTCGTTGAGCGCGACGACCTCAACTTCGGGGTTCGCCAGGGCCGCACGAAGAAAACCTCGTCCGATACGTCCAAATCCATTAATCGCGACCCGTGTTGCCACTGCCGTCTCCTTCATTTCGTCGGTCTTCTATCTTCGCACTCTCGAGCACGGCCATCGACAATTTTTGCACATCGTGCACGAGGCCATTGGCGCCCGAAAGGTCAACGACTCGCGTCGAGATGGTGGCCGTCTGGGTCGCGAACGACGAGCGCTCGCCCACCAGAACAAGATCAACGCCGACGCCGTGGCGCTCCAGCGCGTCAATATGGTCCTGCAGCGAGAAACCCTCGGTCTCGGGGATCTCGGGGTGCAAGTTCGCCACGTAGATCTTTTGCGCGCGCGTGCCCGCGAGCGCCTGGGTGATGCCGGGCACGACGCAGGCCGCGATCACGCTCGTAAACAGTGACCCGGGACCGATCACTACGACGTCGGCGCGCTCAATGGCCTCAACGGCGGCAATGGGTGCGGCCGGATTCTCGGGCTCAAGGCTGATGCGACGAATGGACGACGACCGGGCCACTTTCGTTTGACCGCGGGTGTCACCCTCTTCGGTGGTGGCGAGAAGCACCACACCCTCGCAGCTGGCGGGCACGATGGCGCCCGTCACACCCATGACCTGCGCGAGAGCGTGAACCGACTCTTCAAGGTCGCCCGTCGCGTCAATGAGCCCCACGAGCAACAGGTTCCCCACGGCGTGACCGCTCAGTTCGCCCACACTGAATCGGTGCTCGAAGGACGCGGTCAACGGGTTCTCGGGGTCGGCGAGGGCCACGAGGCACTTGCGCAGGTCCCCCACCGCCGCCACGTTCAACATGGCCCGAAGGCGACCTGTCGATCCCCCGTCGTCGGCGACCGAGACTACCCCGGTGACGCTGCCCGAGAGACGTTTCAATGCGCGCAGGGACACGGCCGTGCCGTGGCCCCCGCCGACGGCGACGAGTTTCATCGCGCGATGTCGCGGTGAAAGACGGCCGTGTCGAGATCGAGGCGATTACGCACCTCTTCGGCAATGGCGACACTGCGGTGACGACCCCCCGTGCAGCCAATCGCGATTGAGAGGTAGGACTTTCCTTCTTTCGCGAACGCCGGGATCTGCCAGTCGAGCATGCGCACCACGTCATCTAAGAAGTGCTGCGCCGGCTCTTGGTCCAACACGTAGCGCGCCACGGGCGCGTCAAGACCGGTGAGGGGCCGCAGTTCGTCGATCCAGTGAGGGTTCGGCAGAAAGCGGCAGTCGAAGACGATGTCAACGTCGCTCGGAATGCCGTAGGAGTAGCCGAAGCTCACGAGCGAGACCCGCAGTGACTCCATGGCGCTCGGGTCGGTGAACGTCTCCACGATGCGTCGACGAAGCTGATTGGTGTTGATCGAACCGGTATCGATGACGAGAGCCGCCGCGTCACGAATGGGCGTCAGCAGTTCGCGCTCGCCGGCTATGGAGTCCGCGAGGGTGGCTGCGTCAAAGGGGTGGCGACGCCGGTTGCCCTCGAAGCGGCGAATGAGAACCTCGTCGGGTGCGTCGAGAAAGAGGATCTTGGCCGCGTCGTGGCGATCGCCCAGCTCTTGTTCGACCGCGAGGAGGGCGTCCGGTTGCAGTCCCCCGGAGCGACCGACAATGAAGGCGACCCCGGCGTATTCGTGCGATCCGGCTGAGGCCAACTCGCCAACGCGCACCACCAGCTCCAATGGAAGATTGTCAATAACGAACCACCCGAGGTCTTCGAGCGCGGAAGCGACCGTCGAGCGCCCGGCGCCCGACATGCCCGTCACCAAAAGGACCTCACTCATCGTCACTATCCTTCGCGGGTCGTGGCGCCGTTGGCGCCTGCAAGTGATCGTAGAGCCTGGTAGCCACGTCGCTCGGCAACCAGGCCAGTGCGTTGAGTTCATCGAGGGTCGCTTGGCGCAGCGCATTGAGCGATCCAAAGGTCTCGAGAAGTCGATCGCGCCGCGCGGGGCCAAGGCCAACGATGCCCTCGAGCGACGACGCCACCATCGACTTGCCGCGCTTAGAGCGGTGAAAGGTAATGGCGAAGCGGTGAGCTTCGTCGCGGATGCGCTGGACGAGGTAGAGACTCTCCGACCCGCGCTCGAGCGCGATCGGCGTGGAGCTGCCCGGACGATACAGCAGCTCTTCGCGCTTCGCGAGCGCCGTGAACTCGACCAGCCCGAGGAGTTCGAGCGAGCGCGCGGCCTTTTCGGCAGCGTGCAGCTGCGGGAGTCCGCCGTCAATGATGATGAGGTCGGCGCGGCGAAACTTGGAACTCCCTTGATGCTCTTCCCAGTGCCCGAGGCGTCGGCGGACCACTTCTTCCATGGCGCCCACGTCGTCGTTGCCCAGTACTTCTTTCACGTTGAAGTGTCGATAGTCGCGCTTCACCGGCAGGCCGTCCTCGAAGACCACCATGGAACCGACGTAGTTCGTTCCCTGAAGGTGGCTCATGTCGAAGCACTCGACACGGTACGGAGGCTGCTCGAGACCAAGGGCCGCCCCGAGCTCTTGCAACGCCCGCGACCTCACGTTGTGGTCGGCCTGACGACGCAGAGAGTCGCGCTGGATGACCGACTGGGCGTCGTGCGTCGCGAGTTCGACGACGCGTCGGCGTCGCCCGCGTTGGGCCGCGACCACCTCGACTGGCTTCTCGCGCATTTCGCTCAAGTACGCGCGCGCCAACGACGTCACGAGATCCGCACGCTCGACGACAACCGTGGCGGGAATCGACTCGGCGTCGAGGTACATGTCGGTCATGGCGTTTTCCAGAATCTCGGAGTCGTCCTCGTCCATCGATCGATCCACCAGATGCACCGTGCGACCGATGATCCGGCCAAAGCGCACGCGAAAGCGCACGATCGCCACCCGACTGCCCTCACTAGCCAGCGCGATGACGTCCAGGTTGGAGTGATCGTCGAGCACCACGCTCTGCGCGCCCGCGGCCCGTTCGAGAGCGGCCAGACCGTCGCGCGCCTTGGCCGCGGCCTCGTAGTGCTGCTGTTCGGACGCTTCTTTCATCTGGCGACGAAGCCGGTCGCGCAGTTGGCGCACGTCGCCCTCAAAGAACCGGGCCCACGACTGGACGAGCTCTTGGTATCCCTCGGGGTCGATCTTGCCCACGCACGGACCCGAACACTTACCGATGTCGTAGAGCAGACAGGGACGCTCAATGCGCTGTTGGTAGAGGAACTTGTGCTTCGAGCACGAGCGCAGTGGAAAGGCTTGGAGCAATTCGTCCATCGTCACGCGAAGTGCTCGCACGTCAACGAAGGGGCCGAAGTAGCGCACGCCCTTCACGTGGCTGGCTCGCGTCGTGTACGGAGCGGCGAAGGGTGTGCGCGAGTCGAGCGCGACGAAAGGAAAACTCTTGTCGTCCTTCAGGCGCATGTTGTAGCGCGGCTGATTATCTTTGATCAGTTCGTTCTCGAGGATGAGGGCGTCGAGTTCGTTGGGCGTGACGATCCACTCGACGCTCGTCGCTTCGTTCATCAAGAACTGGGTCTTTTGCGACAGACCCGACTCCCTTTGGAAATAGCTCGAGAGACGCTGCGACAGGGTGCGCGCCTTGCCCACGTAGATGATGGTCCCGCGCTCGTTGCGAAAGAGATAGCAACCGCTTTGTCGCGGGATGCCCGACGGTTTGACCAGCATTAGTTGTGGCCGTGACCGGCGAGCACCTCTTTAAGCACCGTGCCCGTGGCGGTCGGGAGTTGGGCGATCTCTTCGGGTGTCCCCTCGCCCACCACCAATCCCCCGCGCCGTCCACCTTCGGGTCCGAGGTCGATCACCCAGTCGGCCGTCTTCACGACATCGAGGTTGTGCTCAATCACGAGGACCGTGTTGCCTTGGTCGACGAGTCGGTGCAGAACGTGAAGAAGGCGATTGACGTCTTCGAAATGCAGACCAGTCGTTGGCTCGTCCAGGACGTACAAGGTGTGTCCGGTCGGGCGACGCGCGAGTTCGGTGGCGAGTTTCACTCGTTGCGCCTCGCCGCCCGACAACGTCGGCGCCGGTTGTCCGAGGCGCACATAGCCCAGTCCCACGTCGTAGAGGCTCTGGATGTGTCGCAAGATAAGCGGCTGGCGCTCGAAGAACTCCAGCGCTTCGGCGATGGGCATATTGAGGACGTCGGCAATCGAGCGGCCGCGGTACAGGATCTCGAGGGTCTCGCGGTTGTAGCGGGCACCGTTGCAGACGTCACAGTTCACGTAGACGTCCGGCAAAAAGTGCATCTCAATCTTCAACGTGCCGTCGCCGGCGCACGCCTCGCAGCGCCCGCCCTTCACGTTGAAGGAGAACCTGCCCTGCTGATACCCGCGCACCTTGGCCTCTTGGGTCTCGGCGAAGAGCTTGCGAATCTTGTCGAAGACACCGGTGTATGTCGCCGGGTTCGAGCGGGGCGTGCGCCCGATGGGCTGCTGATCGACGGCCACCACCTTGTCGAGATTCTTCACCCCGAGAATGGTGTCGTGCTCGGCGACTTGGGTCTTCGCGCGGTTGAGCTGGCGTTCGAGGGAAGCGAGCAATATGGCGTTGATCAGCGAGGACTTGCCCGAACCCGAGACGCCGGTAACGGCCACGAAGTCACCGAGAGGAATCTCCACCGTGATGTTTTGCAGATTGTTGGCCCGAGCGCCTTTAATGGTCAGCTTCTTGCCATCGCCGGCACGACGTTCGCTCGGCACCGCGATCGACTTCTTGCCCGAGAGATACTGACCGGTCAGTGACCGATCATTTTTCAACAGCGCCTCGTAACTTCCGGCGTGGACCACTTCTCCGCCGAACTCGCCCGCGCCGGGACCGATGTCCACGACGTAGTCGGCCAGTCGAATGGTCTCCTCGTCGTGCTCGACCACGATGACCGAGTTTCCGAGGTCGCGTAGCCGCTCGAGCGTCGCGATGAGTCGCCGATTGTCGCGCTGATGCAGACCAATGGAGGGTTCGTCGAGGACGTACAGAACACCCACGAGATAACTGCCGATCTGGCTGGCCAGGCGAATGCGTTGCGCCTCGCCGCCCGACAGCGTGGCTGACGCTCGACTGAGCGTCAGATAGTCAAGACCCACGTCGAGCAAGAACGTGAGTCGTTCGACGATCTCTTTGATCACCTGGTGGGCAATGGTCTCTTCGCGGGCGGTCAGCGTCAGCGACGCGAAGTAGTTGATGGCTTCGTCAATCGTGAGCGAGTTCACCTGGGCGATGTTGTGGTCGTGCACCCGTACGGCGAGCACTTCGGGCTTCAGTCGTTGCCCTTTGCAGACGGTGCACTCGACTTCGCGCATGTACTGCTCGGCCTGCTCGCGCGACCAGTCGCCGTCGGCCTCGTTGCGCTTGCGTTCCAGCCACTCGACGATGCCGTTGTAGGTCGTCTCGTAGCTGCGTACGCGACCGTAGCGGTTGCGATACTTGACCGGCACCGACTTCGAGTCGACCCCGTACAAGACGAGCTTCTTGTCCTTCGCCTTCAGCTTCTTCCACGGGGTGTCCACGTCGAAGCCACCCAGTGTGGCAATGCCCTCAATGAGTCGCTCGAAGTACTTAAATCGTGCTCCGGCCCACGGCGCGAGCGCCCCTTCAGCGAGTGACAGCGTGTCGTCGGGCACCACCAGGTCGGGCGCCACTTCGAAGCGGGTACCGAGTCCGGTGCAGACCGGACAGGCTCCGTAGGGCGAGTTGAAGGAGAAGTCACGCGGCGCGAGCTCGGAGAAACTGATGCCGCAGTCGCTGCAGGCCATCTTCTCCGAGAATTGGACAATCTCCTCGGGTTCGAGAAAGAGGAACTTGACAACGCCCTTGGTGAGTTTCAGCGCCGCCTCAACCGACTCAGTCAAGCGCTGGCGATTCGACTTCTTGACGGTCAGTCGGTCCAGCACGACATCAATGGTGTGCTGTTCGTAGCGCGCCAACGTCAGCGTGTCGCGCTCGGAGAGCTCCATGACGACGCCATCGACGCGCACGCGCGAGAAACCCTGCCCGGCGAGCTCGTTGAGCAACGTGCTGTACTCACCCTTTCGTCCCTCTACCACGGTCGCCAGTACTAAGAATCGCTCACCGTCGGGACGAGCGAGGACCTGGTCCACGATCTGCTGGGGGGTCTGACTGGTGATGGGCTTGCCGCAGTTCGGGCAGTAGCGAACGCCGATCCGCGCGAAAAGGAGACGCAGGTAGTCGTGAATCTCGGTGATCGTGCCCACCGTAGAGCGAGGATTGCGCGACGCCGTCTTTTGGTCAATCGATATCGCCGGCGAGAGCCCTTCGATGAACTCCACGTCGGGCTTATCCATCTGGCCGAGAAACTGTCGAGCGTAGGCCGAGAGGCTTTCGACGTAGCGACGCTGTCCTTCGGCGTAAATCGTGTCGAAGGCGAGCGACGACTTGCCCGAGCCCGAGAGTCCCGTAAAGACGACGAGTTGGTCGCGCGGAATCTCCACGGACAGGTTTTTCAGGTTATGAACCCGTGCACCTTGAACCCGAATCGACTTAGACATAGGGGGAATCTACCGGTTCTTCCTCGGCGAGATAACTCTCGATGGGAGCCACCATTTGGCGCTGAAGGTTCTGGAGTGCGTCGCGCAGCAGCGCTGCTTCCTCGAAGCGCAGTTCGCGCGCGGCGGCCAGCATCTCCTCCTCCACCCGAGCGATTTCGAGACTGAGGTCGTCGGGCAACATATCGTCCAGCGAGGAGATCCCGTGAATCTTGGAGATAATTTCACGAGGCGCTTCGCTGCGCAGGCGATTCAAGATGTCCGCGACGTTCTTGCTCACGGTCGTGGGTTCGATCCCATTCTCTTCGTTGTAGGCGCTCTGCACGAGTCGGCGACGTTCAGTGAGCGATATGGCTGCGCGCATCGAGTCGGTCATGCGATCCGCGTACAGAATCGCCTCACCGTTGGAGTTACGCGCCGCGCGACCGATGGTTTGAATGAGGGCACTGCGGGACCGCAAGAACCCCTCTTTGTCCGCGTCGAGGATGGCCACCAACGACACTTCGGGTAGATCCAATCCTTCGCGCAGCAAGTTGATGCCGACCAGGATGTCGAACTCGCCAAGGCGAAGCGAGCGCAGAATCTCGATGCGCTGAATGGTGTCGATGTCGCTGTGCAGGTATTGAACCTTGTATCCGGCCTTCGTGAGGAAGGTCGTTAGGTCTTCGGCCATACGTTTGGTCAAGGTCGTAATGAGCGCCCGCTCACCGCGTTCGACGACGGCGTCGAGGCGCACGCGCAGGTCGTCAATCTGATTCTTCGTCGGCACCACCGTCACCACGGGATCGAGGAGCCCGGTCGGTCGAATGACCTGCTCGACGACTTGGTCGGAGTTCTCGATTTCGTAGGGTCCGGGCGTCGCCGAGACGAAGACCATCTGAGGAACGAGCTCCATGAACTCATCGAAGTTCAGAGGGCGATTGTCGAGCGCGCTCGGGAGTCGAAACCCGTGTTCCACGAGGGTGAGTTTGCGCGAGCGGTCCCCCGCGTACTGGCCGCGAACCTGGGGCACGGCGACGTGCGATTCGTCAATGACCACCAGAAAGTCGTCCGGGAAGTAGTCGAGCAACGTGAAGGGACGTTCTCCCGGCGAACGGCCATCGAGGTGGGCCGAGTAGTTCTCGATGCCGGCGCAGATGCCGGTCTGTTCCAGCATCTCGAGGTCGTGCTCCGTGCGTGAACGCAGGCGCTGCGCTTCGAGGAGTTTGCCTTCGGACTGAAAAGTCGCCAGCTGGCGGCCCAACTCTTCTTCGATGGTTCCGCAGGCTCGCTGCAACGTGGCGAGGCTCGTGGCGTAGTGCGACGCCGCAAAGAGGGTGAATTCATTGACCTTGCCGCGGCTCTCCTGCGTCACGGGATTGAAGAAAGAGATCTCCTCGATCGTGTCGTCGAAGAAGGAGACCCGGACCGCTTCATTGCTGTAGGCGGGCTGCACCTCCAGGGTGTCGCCCTTCATGCGAAAGGTTCCACGATCGATCACCAGCTCGTTACGGCTGTACTGCATCTCCACCAGGCGTCGCAGGAGGGCTCGCTGATCGAAATGGTCACCGACTTCGAAGGGCAACATCCGCTCGCGGTATTCGAGCGGTGAACCCAGCCCGTAAATGCACGACACCGATGCCACGACGACCGTGTCGCGGTGCGTGAGGAGAGAGGACGTTGCGGCATGGCGGAGTCGGTCAATCTCTTCGTTGACCGAGCTGTCCTTCTCTATATACGTGTCGGTACGAGGAATGTACGCCTCGGGCTGGTAGTAGTCGTAGTACGAGACGAAGAACTCCACGCGATTGCTGGGCAACATGTCGCGGAGCTCGGACGCCAACTGAGCGGCGAGGGACTTATTGGGTTCAAGGATCAACGTCGGGCGTTGCACCTGCTCGATCAGCCACGCGATGGTCGCCGTCTTACCGCTGCCGGTGATGCCCTCGAGAGTCTGATACCGCAACCCGTCTTCAACGCCCTGGGTAAGGGCGGCAATCGCTGTCGGCTGATCCCCCGCCGGCTGAAACGGCGACTCCACCAGAAAATCAGTCACGGGCCATCAACTCACTCAAGGCGTCGTCGAGCGAGCCGTAGAGTTCCTCGAGCGTGCCGTCATTCCAAATCACGCGGTCGACGATTCGTGCGCGCTCGTCGTTGTCCATCTGAGCGGCCAGACGCGACAACGCATCATCGGGGTCCAATCCGCGCAGGGTCGTGAGGCGCTGGAAGGCGATCGCCGGGTCAACTTGAATGGCCCACACTTCGTCAAAGCCCAACTCCTCTCGATGCTCCGGGCGATACAGGGGTATCGCCACGAACACGGCCGGGCCACTCGCGGCCTCCAACTCGGCCCTAATTTCGGTCCCGATGTAGCCATGGGTGATGTGATTTAACCGGCGCAGTGCGCTGGTGTCATGAAAGACCACGTCCGCTAAAAACTTTCTGTCGATATCTCTCTCAGGGGTGAGTACGGCCGTTCCGAAGGCGTCACGCAGAGCAATCCACGCGGGCTGACCCTTCTCGACAACGCGTCGCGCGATGACGTCCGCGTCGATGACCGAAAAACCAAGGGATAAGAGTTTATCGGTGGCGGCAGTTTTCCCGGCACCTATCCCTCCGGCAACGGACACACGTTTCACAGGTACACGGTACCTAGAGCCCGTGACACGCCAATCGACGACAGGTGTTACTTATGGGTACGTCCACTTGGGTAATGTCGCTACAGGTCTCTGGGGGGAAACGTTGGCTCGATACTTAGTACGGCGCCTGATCATGTTGATCGGCGTCGTGTTCGTGATCACCGTCGGGGCCTTCTACCTCATCCACCTGCTACCCGGGGACCCGGCTGCGGTGATCCTGGGCACCGGTGATAGCCCCGCCAATAAGGCCAAGCTCTACAAGCAACTAGGCCTCAATAAGCCCGTCATTGAGCAGTATTTCGTCTGGATCAAGAACGTGCTGCGCGGAAATCTCGGGACGTCTTTTATCACCGAAACGTCGGTGTGGAGCACCATCAAGGCGGCGTTGCCCATTGACGTCGAAATCATCATTATCAGTCAAATCTTGGCTTTCGCCGCGGCGATCCCGACGGCCATGCGCAGTGCTCGAAAGCCGGATGGAACGCTCGACCGGATTCTGAGCGCGGGTAGCTTCACCCTTCTCAGCGTTCCCTCATTCGTCTTGATCGTCGTTCTGGTCTTGGTTGTGGCGATCAAACTTGGCGTCCCCCATACCGGAGTCTCCTCGTACGTGTCGCTGAGCGCCAACTGGGTGGAGAACCTCGAAAGCTTGGCGCTGCCGTCAGTCACCTTGGCCATCGGTAGCTACGTCGTGTACTACCGAGTTCTGCGCAGTGACCTCATTGCGACGTTGCAGGATGAGTTCATCACCATGGCTCGCTCCAAGGGAATCAGCCAGCGTCGCATCATGTGGCGCCACGCGTTTCGACCCTCGTCGGTCTCCTTGCTCGGCACCGCCGGCGTCAACATCGGTGGACTCTTGGCTGGTGGCTTCATTGTCCAGTACCTCTTGAGCATTCCTGGTCTCGGGTACCAGTTGATCGCGGCGATCGGCACGAGTGACTATCTGGTCGTCCAGGGCATCGTTCTCGTCGTGTCCGTCGGCGTCATTGTGATCAACTTCGCTTTCGATCTGGCCATAAATATTGTCGATCCGAGGATAAGCCGTGAGTAATCCAAACTTCATCAACGAGATCGTCGAAGAGGCAGCCGTCCACAGTCAACCGGTGAGAAAGAGGAAACTCGGATTCTTGTTTTGGCTCTGCGTTGGGTGGCTCGCGCTGAATTTCATCGCCGCCATCTTCGCGAACGTCCTTCCCCTTATTAACCCGCTCTACGAGAACTTCAACGTGGTCAACGCTGGACCATCGCTGCACCACCTACTCGGCACCGACGACCTCGGCCGCGACATCTTTTCGCGTATCGTCTTTGGCTCGCGGGTCTCAATCGAAGTGAGCCTCGGGGCCATGCTGATCGGCTTCGGCATCGGTGCACCGCTGGGCATGCTCGCCGCCTATCGGCGCGGCACGTTCGACGTAGTCCTCTCCACCGTGATGTACGTGTTCCTGGCCTTTCCGGCCATCATCGCGACCATCGCAGTTCTCTCGTTCTGGACTCCACGTTCGCTCCTTAAGATCATCATCGTTGTCGGCATCGCCGCGATTCCGCTCGTTTTTCGCGTTATTCGCAGCGCCACGATGAGCGTCGCCACGAAAGACTTCGTCGTCGCTGCGAAGGTACAAGGTGCCACCGATCGACGAATACTGATGAAGGAACTCCTACCGAACATCGCGCCCATTGGCGTCTCCTTTCTGCTCGTCGGTATCGCCACGGTGGTGACTCTCGAGGGAGCGCTGGCGTTTCTCGGTCTCTCGGTCAATCCGCCCACGCCATCGTGGGGGAACATGATCAACGAAAGTCTCGCGATACTCCAAGTCAATCCCTGGCTCGCCCTCTTTCCGTCCGCCGCGATGTGTCTGTTCCTACTCTCCTTGAACTTCATCGGAGATCGCTTACGTTCGCACTTTGACGTCTCAGAGATAAAGCTGTGAACGACAACACTCTTCTCGTGGTCAAGGATCTTCACACGACCTTTGACACACCGCGCGGTCCTTTGGCGGCCGTGGGCGGCGTGTCGTTCGAGCTAGAACAAAACGAAACCCTCGGCATTGTCGGCGAGTCCGGATCGGGCAAGACGGTTCTGTCGCGCACCATCATGGGTCTGCAACCGAGATCCAATGTCGAAGTCACGGGTTCTGTGCTTCTCAACGGCTTTGAAGTCGTGGGGGCGAGCGAAAAGGAAAAGCGCGACATCTGGGGACTCGAGGTCGCCATGGTCTTTCAAGATCCCATGACGTCGCTCAATCCGGTCATGCGTATTGGCAAACAGATCGACGAGATTCTCCGCGTGCGCCTCGGCATGAACCGCCAGGCCGCAAAGGCTCGCGCCATAGAGCTTCTGGAACTGGTAGGCATTCCTTCGCCGACCGAGCGTTATCGCGTCTACCCCGGTGAGTTGTCCGGCGGCATGCGCCAGCGCGTCGTGATCGCCACCGCCCTCGCCGGTTCACCAAAACTGCTCATGGCCGACGAACCCACGACGGGTCTCGACGTCACGATTCAGGCTCAGATTCTGAACTTGCTCGATGGCCTGAAGGACAAGATGCAGATGTCGGTGGTCCTCGTGACGCACGACCTCGGCGTCGTGGCGACGCGCACGTCGCGCATCATCGTCATGTACGCGGGGCGCATTGTGGAGACCGGAACGACCCGCGACGTCTTCGCCCGTCACCGCATGCCCTACACCCGCGCACTGCTGGAGGGATCTCCGAAGGTCTCGAACCCGTCGCACACGCGTCTGCTCGCCATACCAGGTCGACCGCCAAACTTGCTCGATCTGCCGAGCGGGTGCGCTTTTGCACCACGCTGCGCTTACGCCACGGACAAGTGCCGCGTGGAACGCCCCGAACTCGAAGCGTCCGACGAACCCGGCCACACTTTTGCCTGCTGGCACCCGCTCTCCATCTCGCGAGGAGTTTCCGCATGAGCGAGACACCAGTCCCCCTGTTGCGCGTGCGCGATCTCACGGTCTCGTTCGGCCACCGGAGAAAGCTCAGCGCCGTCGCCGGAGTGAGCTTTGACATCTACGAAGGCGAGACCCTCGGTCTCGTCGGGGAGTCGGGATGTGGCAAGTCGACGACCGGCAAAGCCCTGATGCGCATCGTGGAGCCCACCAGCGGCTCGATCGAACTCGAGGGGGTCGAGCTCACCGACAAAAAGGGGTCGGCCCTACGTCAACTGCGCACCCGCATGCAGATGATCTTTCAAGACCCGATCAGTTCACTCAACCCTCGACGTCGGGTGAAAGACATCGTCGCTGAACCACTCGATTGTTGGAAGAGCGTTGAAGGCGCCGAGCGCGATCAGCTGGTGAACGACCTTCTTCTCAAGGTCGGCATCGATCCCGAAATCTACGGCGACCGCTATGCGCGCCAATTCTCGGGGGGTCAGTGTCAGCGCATTTCCATCGCCCGATCGCTGGCTATGCGTCCAAAGCTTCTGATCTGCGACGAGATGGTCTCGGCCCTCGACGTCTCAGTTCAGGCGCAGATCTTGAATCTGCTCGAGGACTTAAAGGCCGAGTACGGACTGACGTTGCTCTTCATAGCCCACGATCTGGCCGTCGTGAAGAACGTCTCGGATCGCGTGGCCGTCATGTATCTCGGCAGGATCTGCGAGATCGGACCCGCCGACACGCTCTACGCCTTCCCGGAACACCCCTACACCAAGTTTCTGTTGGGTGCCGCACTCGAGGCCGATCCCGACGCCCCCATGCACTCCGAAGTTCTCGCCGGCGAGCCGCCCAGCCCGCTCAATCCACCGAGCGGCTGTCGCTTTCGCACGCGCTGTCCCTTCGCCACCGAAAAGTGCGCGAACGAAGAACCACTTCTCCAGGAGATCGTTCCGGGCCATCAAGTGGCCTGTCACTACCCGCTCTCGCTCAGCGCTGAGATGAGCGACTAGAGCTACTCGGTCGGCGCGTCACCTTCGACGGCCGGCTCGTCAGCTACAGCTACCGGCTCTTCGCTCGTCGGCGCTTCGTCAGTCGCTGCTTCAGACTCAGCGACCGCGTCGGTCGCTTCGTCGGTCGCTGCCTCGGACTCACCTTCGGGAGCCTTCGTCGCGACTTCCGTCGCGTACTCGGCCCACGCAGCCTGCGCTTCCGTTTCGGGAGTGAACTCGCCGTATTCGATCGAACCGATGTAGTTACCCTCGGCGTCGTAGGCGTGTGACCCGAAGGCTTCGCGGTACTCCTCGGAGACTTCGCCACCCTCGGCGGCCTGCTTGATCGAGAGGCTGATGCGACGACGTGCGGTGTCCAGCTCGATGATCTTGACCCAGAGCTCTTCACCAGCGGTGACGACCTGGTCCGGTGACTCGACGTGGTGCGCGGCCATCTCCGAGATGTGCACGAGTCCTTCAATGCCCTCGCCCACCTGGATGAAGGCGCCAAAGGGCACGAGCTTCGTGACGCGACCGTAGACCAATTGGTCGACGGCGTGGCTGTCGGCGAAGACCTGCCACGGGTCGGACTGGGTGGCCTTCAGCGACAGCGAGATGCGCTCCTTCGAGAAGTCGACGTCGAGAACTTCCACGTCGACTTCGTCGCCAACAGCGACAACTTGGCTCGGGTGGTCAATGTGCTTCCAACTGAGCTCGGAAACGTGAATGAGTCCGTCCATACCGCCGAGGTCCACGAAGGCGCCGAAGTTGACGACCGACGAGATGACGCCATGTCGGCGCTCTCCCGGCTTGAGGTTCGAGAGGAAGTCGCCGCGCTGCTCTTTCTGCGTCTCTTCGAGCCAGGCGCGACGCGAGAGAACCACGTTGTTGCGGTTGCGGTCGAGCTCGATGATCTTGGCCTCGACGGTCTTGCCAATGTAAGGCTGCAGTTCGCGTACACGGCGCAACTCCACGAGGGACGCGGGCAAGAAGCCTCGAAGGCCGATGTCGACGATCAGTCCACCCTTGACGACCTCGATGACGACACCCTTCACGACTTCGTCGCGGTTCTTCAACTCTTCGATGTTGGCCCACGCTTTTTCGTACTGGGCGCGCTTCTTCGAAAGGACGAGACGTCCCTCCTTGTCCTCTTTCTGCAGCACCAGGCACTCAATGCGCTCGCCCATCGAGACGATCTCGGAAGGGTCGACGTCGTTGCGGATGGAGAGCTCGCGCGAGGGGATGACGCCCTCGGATTTAAAGCCAATGTCGAGGAGTACTTCGTCGTGGTCGATCTTTACGACGGTGCCGACGACCAGGTCGCCGTCCTCGAACTCAAGGACGCTGTCGCCGACGAGGGTCGTGAGGTCGGTGCCGACCAAGTTGTCTTCGGTGATGACGCGCGGAATGTAGTTCCCGTTTTCATCAAAGGTGCCCATTTGCTGGGTGGAGAGGAGGCTCGTGCCGTCCGTCATGGGGGTACTTCTTTCGTGTGACCACAACCGGGGTCTAACTAGTCAATAGGGCTGGGTCGCCGGTGTTAACCCAGGTGACAACTCTAGCATCCGGGCCCCTAACCCTTGGCCGCAGCCCAATTCTCGCCCCAGTTAAGCGACACCTCGAGGGGAACCGACAGCGCCGCCGCGTTCGTCAAGGCGTCGATCATGACGTCGCTCACGCGCTCTTTCTCCTCGGGCGGGGCCTCCACGACTACTTCGTCGTGCACCTGAAGGATGAGACGAGCTTCAAGACCCTCGGACGTGAGTTGTCGATCCAACCGCACAAGGGCCGACTTGAAAATGTCGGCCGCCAGACCCTGAATGCCGGCGTTCATCGCTTGACGCTCGATGGCCTGACGCTGAGCGCCGACGGCGTTCTGCAAGTCCGGAAACGGGCGGACGCGACCAAACTCCGTGCGCGAGAAACCGTCGATGCGAATCTGCTTCACAATGGCGTCGAGGTACTCGCGCAGGCTGGGAAAGCCTTCGAAGTAGCGGTTCATGATCTCTTTAGCCGCGCTGACCGGGATGCCGAGGCGACGGCTCAATCCGAAGGCCTCCATTCCGTAGACCAGTCCGTAGGAGACGGCCTTGGCTCGTTCGCGTTGTTCATTGGTGACGTCCTCGGACGCCACACCGAAGACCGAGGCCGCGATCGTACGGTGCACGTCTTCGTGCGAGGCGAAGGCGCGCAGCAGTCCTTGGTCTTGTGACAGGTGGGCCAGAATCCGCAGCTCGATCTGGTTGTAGTCAGAGACCGCCAGAAGCCATCCTGGCGTCGGCGTGAAGGCGTATCGCAGACGGCGTCCCTCAAGCGAGCGAACCGGAATGTTGTGCAGGTTCGGGTTCTCCGACGAGAGGCGGCCGGTGCGCGCGACCACCTGAGTGAACATGGCATGGATGCGACCGTCATCTTGGACCGTGTCAATGAGCGGCGCGCCGTAGGTGCTGCGGAGCTTCTCGATCTCGCGGTATCGAAGGATGAGAGGCACGATGCGGTGCTCGTCCTCGATGGCTTCGAGACTGGCGGCGTCGGTGGAACGACCGGACTTGATCTTCTTCACGGCGGTGAGCCCGAGCTCATCGAAGAGCACGACTTGGAGCTGCTGGGGAGAGTTGACCTTGAATTCGTGACCAGCGACCTTTTGAATCTCCGACTCGAGTTCTTTGACTTCGGTCGTGAACTCGTTGGAGATGGTGCGCAGGAGTGCCGCATCGACTGATATGCCGCGCGCCTCCATCCGACCCAAGACGGCGACGAGGGGCAGCTCCACGTCTTCGTAGATTCGATTCAGCTCCCACCGGTCGATCTCGGCGCGCAACACATCACGCAGACGCGCGATCTGTTGAACCTCTCGAACCAGTTCTTCGTCGCTCGACGCACTGAATAGCGAAGGACGAGTGTCTTCGATCGGTTCACCGAGAAATCGAAGTGCCACGTCGGCGAGGTCGTAGTGACCGCTGATCGAGTCCACCAAGTACGCCATGATCGACGTGTCGTCAGCTGGCTCCAGCAACGTAAATCCTGCCTCGCCGGCGCGCCGATAGAGAGTGCGAACGTCGTGGCCAGCAAAGGCAATGTCGTGAGCGCTCTCGAAGAACTCGTCGAGCCCGACGACCGCAATGGCGCCACTCGTCGCGTTGAGGACCGCCGCGCGCTCGTGGTTGTAGGCGACCAACGGCGCCTCGGCGTCGCGTAACACGGCCTCAAGTGAGGCCTCGGGACGCAGCGCCACCGAGGGCCGAACGGGCGCGTTTTCCACCGGCGTCTCCACGTCTGCGCTCGACGACGGAGCACCGAGCAGGCCGTCCTGCATGAGCTTGCCAATACGCGTGCGCACGGAATTCATTTCGTAGCGCTCGAAGAAGGCATTCACCTCTTGGCGGTTCCATCCCCCGAGGGTGAGGTCATCGAGCGTGAAGTCGAGCGGCACGTCGCGTACGAGCTGCATCACGCGTTCGTTGTTGCGGGCTCGATCTTCGTACGTCGCGAGGTTCTCGCGGAGCTTCGGGGTTAAGGAATCGAGGTTGGCGTAGAGCTCATCGAAGTTCTGAAACTGCGCGAACAGTTTCGCCGCTGTCTTCTCGCCGACTCCCGGCACACCGGGCAGGTTGTCCGAGGTATCTCCGCGTAGCGCCGCCAGCAAGGGATAGCGCTTGGCCTCGATGCCGGTGCGCTCGAAGATCCCGCCTTCGTCGTAGAGCGAGTAGTCCGACACCCCGCGACGGTTGTAGAGAACTTTGACGTACGGGTCCTCAACCAGTTGGAACGTGTCGCGGTCCCCCGACACGACGACGACCGGAATCTGCGCATCGCGACCCCAGGTCGCCAACGTCGCGAGAACGTCGTCGGCTTCGAAGCGCTCGACTCCGAGGACCGGAATGTGCAGTGTCTCGCACATCGTGCGAATCAGATCGAACTGATGCTCGATCTCGGGTGGCGTCGCGTCACGCCCCCCTTTGTAGTCCTCGGTCATCTCGTCGCGAAACGTCCCTCCCGCGAGATCGAACGCGACCGCGAGGGCGCGAGGATTTTGCGAACCGACGAGCGAGATCAGCATGGACGCGAATCCGTGCAGCGCGTTCGTGACGACGCCGGCCGAGGTCTGGATGTCGGTGGGCAGAGCAAAGAACGCTCGAAACGCGAGCGACATGCCGTCAAGAAGAACGAGCGGTCGTCGATCGACCGGGGCTACATCAGCCAACGAACTCGCCCTTAAGAATCTGTTGGGCCACGTCGCGCATGCGGGTGCGAGCGCGCATGGCCGACTGTTGGATGACCTCGAAGGCGGCGGGCTCGTCGAGTCCGCGCTCAGCCATCAGTTGTTCTTTGGCGCGTTGGACTATCTCGCGGGTCTCGATCTTGTCGTCTGCACTCGGCGCATCATGCGTGACCAATGGCTCACTGGCCGCTGGGTTCAAGATCGCGGCGAGTTTGGGCAGGATTTCGCTCGAGCGAAAGGGCTTCACCAGATAGGCCGCCACCCCAGCTTCGCGTGCGCTCTCGATGAGAGTGCGCTGGCTGAAGGCCGTGAGGAGAACGACGATCGTGTTTGAGCCCTTCAGCGCGCTCGCTACTTCTATTCCATCGAGTCCGGGCATCTTGATGTCAAGCAGCGCCAAGTCGGGTTGGTGCTCTTTGATCATGGCCAACGCATCGTCACCTCGCGCGGCCTCACCGACGACCAGGTAGCCGTCACCTTCGAGGATCTCCTTCAAATCGAGTCGGATGATCGACTCGTCGTCCGCAATGACTACCCGCTTATCCATTTTCGTCCTTCGGGGTCCACGCGCGTAGTAGTTCGTCGCGCTGAGCCACCAACTCTTGCACCTCACCGAGGCGACGCTTCATCTCGGCGTTCGCGACCGCGACGTGGCGAGCCAGGTCTTCGTATTCTTTGGACTGCAGGGGGGTCTCAGACACCAGCGCCCGAATCCGGGCATCATCGAGGGCGTCGTTCCACACCGCGACCTGTTCTTCAAGGACGCCCAAGCTCTCGCGGGCCTGTGCCAATTGGCGTTGGAGGTCCCCGAGACGGCGTTTAACCAGTCCTGAGCCCATGGCGAATAGTCTACGGGCCGTCTTGCGACAGGACAGGAAGGGAGTCCGCCTCTTCCAGAACCAGTAACGACGGCTCCACGCCGAAACTGCTGGAGGTCATCGCCGCTTCCTCATGGGCGCTCACCCCCACTGCCGCGAGGTCACTCGGTTCGCGCACGCAACTGTTCGCGAGCGCCCGATGTACCCGACGCGCGTAGGGCGACTCGAAGAATCCACCCAAGTAGACCCGAAGTCCGAACTCCTGAGCGCGCAGGATCATCGTTCGGGCGTTGGCGAGTCCGCCCACGCGCGCGGGCTTCACGCAGACCATCGCGGCCGCTCTATAGCGATCGATCTGCGCCAGGTCGCGCACCGACCGCACTCCCTCGTCAAGGCTCACATTCACGTCGAGTCGGGCGGCGAGACGGGCGTGATCGACGATATTGCCGGCCGCAAAGGGCTGTTCGACCGCATCCACGTTCGCGACCGATGAAACGGCGGCCACCATTTCGAGAACCTCTTCGTCGTCGTTGGCCGAACAGTTGAAGTCCAGAAACAACGGAACGCTCACCTGACTGAGACGTTCACGCGATTGCGCGCTGAGGGCACCTGGCGCGCATTTCACACGGACGCGTGCGACAGCGTCCCCGATCGACCACGGCGTCTCGTCCAGCAGTGACACAGTCTGTTGCTCGGGCGTGTAGCCAATGGCCGACCAGAGATCGGTGATGGATCGATCATCGCGGCGAAGCTCGCGATCGAGGATCGCCATTTCGAGCAGCGAATAGGCCACGTTGTCGCGAGGGGTAGCGGCTCCGAGACGAGCCACTCGTGCCCAGTGCGGTAGATCTCCCTCTCGCAGCAGAACCTGTTCGAGCCGTGCGAGCGCTAGATACACCGCGTCCAGCACCTCCGAGAGTCCGGGATCGCCGTTCAGTTCGTGCGGCTGCGGCGACACCTCTCCGAATCCCCAATGTCCCCCGTGCTCGATGCGCAAATACAGTCGCGTGCGTTCGTTGTGGGTTTCGTAGCTCGCGCGAATGGGGCGCTGCAACGCAACCACCTGACGGTACAGCGTCGCGTTCATTCCAGTAACCCTACGGTTACTGGTACGGTGGTCGCCGCAGCCCGGATGGCGGAATTGGCAGACGCGGAGGCCTCAAAAGCCTTTACTCGAGAGGGTGTGTGGGTTCGAGTCCCACTCCGGGCACTGTTACCTTGGGAACCATGGTGGACCACACGACGCTCCCCTTTCGCGACGACGTGGTCGCTCTGTTTCCTGGTCAAGGGTCCATCAGCGCCGCCGCCGGAACCGCCTGGCGCTCGTCAACCCACTGGGACATCGTCACGAAAGTCAGTGAGGTCGCGGGCGTTGATGTGGAGGCCTTGTTGCTCGACGCACATGGCGACGACGTCGTGCGCACCGACCGCGCGCAGCTCGCGACTTTCGCTCTCTCGCTCGTGGGATACAACGAACTGCTCGACCTCGGCGTACGCCCGCGCTACCTGCTCGGCCACAGCCTCGGTGAGTTTTCGGCCCTGGTCGCGTCGGGCCTACTCGAGCTCGACGAGGGAACTCGCCTTATCGCCGTACGCGGAGCCGCGATGGCGCGCGCCGCGGACCTCACTGAGGGTTCCATGGTCGCCGTCATGGGCGGCGACGAGGGAGCCCGCAACGCCTTGGACACACTCGACGACGTCTGGATTGCCAACATCAACGGCACCGGCCAGATTGTCGTCAGCGGCACCCGAAGCGGACTGGACAACTTGATGGCAACGCACCGCGAACTCGGCTGGCGGCGCGCCACTCCCCTCCCCGTTGGCGGAGCATTTCACTCGCCGCTCATGGCTCCCGCCCAGGACGAACTTGACGTCGCTCTCGAGAACACCGCGTGGGGTTCAACGCAGGCCACCTTGATCTCGAACGTCGACGCGAAGGTACACAGCTCGCCCGACGAGTGGCGCGATCTCCTGCGTCGACAGTTGACCTCGCCGGTTGAGTTTCTCGACGCCACGCTGGCGTTGCCCGAGAGTGTGCAGATAACGGTGGAGATGCCCCCGGGCGGAGTACTCACCGGACTGACCAAGCGCATCCGTTCCTTCGACGTTCAACTCGCCCCCGCTACGCTCGTCGAACTACAGGAGAGTGCCCCATGAGTCGCCACGTCATCGTTACCGGCGCGAGTCGCGGCATCGGCGCCGCGATCGCTCAGCATTTCGTCACCGAGGGCGACCAAGTGGTCACCCTCTCGCGCTCGGGAGTCGCTCCGTCAGGCTGCGCCAAGTCCTTCACGGTTGACGTCGCCGACTCCACGCAAGTTAATGAGGCCATCAAAGCTGCGGTGGCGGAGTTCGGTCCTATTGACGTTGCGGTCGCCAACGCAGGAATCACGCGCGACGGCATTGCTATGAGGATGTCCGACGACCAGTGGCGTGACGTACTCTCGATCAACCTCGACGGGGCGTTCTACATGGCTCGCGCCGCGCTGGCGTCCATGGTGCGTGCGCGCAGTGGCTCGATCATCTTCATTGGCTCGATCTCCCCGTTCATGGGCACACCGGGCCAGGCAAATTACTCGGCCGCGAAAGCCGGATTGGTCGGTCTCGCACGTTCTCTCGCACGAGAAGTGGCGTCGCGCTCGGTCACGGTGAACGTCGTGGCACCAGGACTCGTCGACACCGACATGACCAATGAACTCGGTGCCGCGAAGGACGCGATGCTTGCCCTCATTCCCCTCGGTCACCTCGGAGAGCCGAGCGATATCGCAGGGGTTGTCGGGTTCCTCGCCAGTAACCACGCGCGCTACATCACCGGCGCCGTCATACCCGTCGACGGGGGCCTCGGACTCGGACTCTGAGGTGCACTTACGTGATGCTGATTGACTACGATGGAACGACAGAAAGTGGGGCTACACCATGGACCGCAACGAAGCATTAGCGAAATTCACGGAGGACACGGTGGAGGTACTCGCCGTCGACCCCTCGCAGGTAACCCTCGAAGCGTCCTTCGGCGACGACCTCGGCGCGGACAGCCTGGACCTCGTGGAACTCGTCATGGCGCTCGAAGAGACTTTCGACATTGAAGTCGCCGAGGACGAACTCAAAGAGATCAAAACTGTCGGCGAGGCCTTCGAACTGATCTACGCCAAGCTGTAGTGCGCGTCGCCGTCACCCCCTCGGGGCCGGTCCAGGGTCGCCGGGTCGCCGTCACCGCGCTGGGCGCGCTCAGTTGCGTCGGCGTAGGAGTCGACGCGCTCTGGGATGCGCTCTGTCGCGACGAGGCACCCGCCAGCAAGCGCATTGGCGAGTTCGACTCCAGCCATCTCGGCAACGCCAAAGAGCTACGCCGCTTCGACCCCTTCGCGCTCTACGCCTTAGTCGCCGCCGATGAGGCCTGGCGCAACAGCGGACTCAGCGGTCCCTACGAGGACGCCGGCAGCATCGTCACGACGGGCATTGGCGGGCTGCAGACCGTGCTCGATCAAGACGCCGTCTTGAATGCCCGCGGCGCCGACCGGGTCTCTCCCTTCCTCGTGCCGATGCTGATGCCCAACGCCGCGACAGCGGCCGTTTCCATGCGCTTCGGCCTGGGTGGACCGTGTGAGACGGTCACGACCGCGTGCGCCGCGGGAACCCACGCCATTGGCAACGCCGCGCGTCTCGTGGCGTCGGGTCGTTGCGACATTGTCGTGGCCGGCGGGGCCGAAGCCGTCATCGTCGAACTCGCCGAGGCCGGGTTTCGCAACATGACCGCACTGTCGAGCACGAATTTCTCGCGGCCTTTCGACATCGACCGCGACGGCTTCGTCATGGGCGAAGGCGCCGGAATCCTCATTCTTGAGGACTGGGACTACGCCCTCGCGCGCGGCGCCACCATCCTCGCCGAAGTCATTGGCGCGGCGTCCACCGCGGACGCGCACCACATCACGGCGCCCGATCCGAGCGGCCGCGGCGCGGTGCGTTGCATGAACACGGCGTTGGCCGACGCGGGGATTACCGCCGCCGATGTCTCGCACATCAACGCCCACGGCACGTCCACGCCACTCAATGACTTCTCCGAATCAGTCGCCGTTCATCAAGTCTTCGGAGATAACGCGCCACCCACCACTTCCATCAAGGGTCACCTCGGTCACTCCCTCGCTGCGGCGGGCGCCCTCGAAGGCGTGGCGTCGGTGCTGACCTTGCAGAACCAACTCATTCCGCCCACAGCCGGGACCACCGTCATCGACCCCGAGATCAATCTGGACATCGTGATCGGCGAACCGCGCAAGGCCGACGTGGAGATCATCTTGTCCAACTCGTTTGGCTTTGGCGGCCACAACGGCAGCGTCATCTTTCGCCGCTTCCACGAGTAACTAGAGCGACCACTCGTCGTAGTGGCGCTCGACGTACGTGTTCTCGTACGCCCAACGCGCGTTGGCAATGAACTCACCCAGTCGCACGGGATCTTTCACGCCCGGCGCACTCTCCACGCCGGCGCGCACGTCAACGCCGAAGACTGGAAAGTTCTGCACGACATCGATCACGTTCGTCGGGCTGAGTCCCCCCGATGCGATGAGCGGAACCCGGGGACCCGAGTCCGAGAGCTGCTCCAACACGTCGGCCAGCGCCTGGTGCCCATCGGTGTCGGGCAGAACCAGGTAGTCCACTCCACTCCAGAGCACAAGTTTGTCGGCGCCGTCGGGAACCATGCGCAGAACGGTATTCACGCGTTCGGTGATGTAGCTGAGTTCATCGCCACTGATCGCTCCGTCGATCTGCACCGCACCGAGTCCGATCGTGTTGGCGATCTCCACAACCCGTTGGGGTAACTCATTGCGAAACACTCCCACCGATACGACTCCGGCGGGGAGTCGCCGCACGATGTCGTGCGCGGTGCTGACCCCGATCTGGCGATCGCCCAGGCCGAACTCGAATCCGACCGCGCTAGCTCCGAGCCCCACCGAGAACAGCGCGTCCTCTTCGCAGGTGATGCCCGAGATCTTGATGAAGAGGCCCTCAGTGGTGAAACGCACGTGTCGTCTCCATGCGTTGAAGGTTACTCACGACTTTCGCCTTATTGAACTTCTTCCACGACGACATCGCTCGGAGAGTCGCTCGCGAGAAGCGTGCGGTGTGCGACACCGAGGCCGACCACGCGTCCGTCGCGCTGAAGCACGCTCGTAATTCCTTGGGGGCCCTCGGGCCCCTTTGATTTGAGATAGTCGTTGACGGCGGCCTCACTCGGTCCCTCGACGCGAACGAGACGCCACGGCACGCTCGATCCGCGTGCATCGAGCCGTCCCACGAGTTCTTGGCCGGTGAAACAACCCTTCTGAAACGAAATGGTCTCGCCGACGAAGTGTCGCCCGAACGTGTGGGGCGTCAAGGATCGCTCGATCTCCTTGGCACCGGGCCACGACGCCTCAATCTGATCGGCCACCGTCGTAAAGGGTCCACTCTCGACGTCGTGCAATTCCAGCGTGCACTTTGTTCGCAGCAAGAACTTTCGCAGGCGCGCGAGTGTCGTCTCGGCGAGTTCTCGCGCCACGATGAGATCGACTCCGTCGTCTCGTACTTTCAAAAAGCAGACCGCCATCACCACGCTGTCGGGAGCGAGAACGAGACTCCAGGCCCCGTCGTCACCGACCGTCTCCAGATCCTGGCTGAGTTGGCCCTGTAGGAAGGACTTGGCCTGGTCGCCACGGGCCTCAATGACTGACCACGTCAGATCAGTGGTGACTTCGCTCACGACATCGCTCATTGACTATTACTGTATGGGCGCGTGTGGCGAACGTCGCCGCGACGAAGGGAACCGCGATGAGTATGCAGACGGAACTCAACACCATCACGTCAACAATGACTGATCTGTCTGCGCGCATCACCTCGCTCGTGGAGTCCGAAGGCGACGCCATGGCGCCCGACGTCTACGCCGAACTCGTGGCGGCCGAACGCACGGTGGGGGCGCTACTCCGTCGTCTGAGTCGGGTCGCTGCTCGAGCGATCTAAGAGCCGCCGATAGTCTTCGACTATGGATTCTTCGTGGTCGTGCGTCGTATCGCTCTCACCGCAGCAGCGACTCGATGTCTTGAGTCTGTTGGATCGCACCGAAGCCGCCATTGGACGCGAAGCCATTGATGAAGGGCGTCGGCGCGCCGTGGTGCACGGGTGGAGCGCTCAACACTGGCTCTACTACGACAATGGTGCGTTGACGAAGTACGCCATGGTCAACGGTGAAGAGCACGCCACCGTCGAGATGTGCGGCGGTGACATCGACGAGGCCCTTCTCGCCCACCTGTTTGAGCAGCACGAGATCCTCGACTGGTGGACCCGGGGACCTGAACCGTGTCAGCACGAGCACGGCACTCTCTTGCGGACACTTGAGCTCATGCGCGTCGCCCTACCGGTGGAGGTCGAACCGGTGCCCGAAGGAGCGACGCTTCGAAACTTCGAGACAGATCGCGACGAAGCGGCGTGGCTCGAGCAGAACAACGCCGCTTTCTGGCACCATCCCGAGCAGGGGGCGTGGCATCTCACGGACCTTAATGAGCGCATCCACGAACCCTGGTTCGACCCGTCGGGCTTCTTGTTACTTGAGATTGATAGCCGCATCGCCGCCTCGTGCTGGACCAAGGTGCACGAATTGCACCCCGATCGTTTCGGCGAGATCTACGTCATCTCTGTGCATCCCGACTTTCAGGGCCGCCACCTCGGCCGCGTCATGGTGACCCAAGGCCTCAATGTTCTCTATCGCAAGGGCGTGACGAGCGCCGTGCTCTTCGTCGATGAATCGAACGGACCGGCAATGAAGCTCTACGACTCACTCGGCTTTCAACTCGAACGAGAGGATCGACTGGTGCGATTTACGCGCTCAATGCGAGCCGACGAGGTGTCCCACGCCATACGTCACGGCCGAGGCGAGCGCCATGATGACGAGAGTACGTAACGCGGAGTAGGTAACGCCGCGTCGAGTGAAGTGTCCGACCGCTCCCCCGACTATCAAGGTCGCGACACCCGTCAGCCCCACTGACCACCACATGAGATTGCCACTCGAGGTGACGATCCACGGCACCAACGGGAGGAACGCGCCGAGCGAGAAAAACAGAAAAGAGGAGAACGCGGCGATCCAGGGCGATCCGGTCGCGGAGGGATCGATCCCCAGTTCTTCGCGCGCGTGCGTGCGAAGCGCCAGGTCGGGATTCTTCATGAGGTCAGTTGACAGGCGTTCAGCCAGCTCTTCTTCGATTCCGCGCCCGAGGAACAACTCTTTTAGCTCCTGACGCTCGAGTTCGGGTTCGTCGCGCAGCGCGCGTCGCTCGACATCTATCTCGTACTCATAGAGCTCTTTCTGCGAGCGCATGGAGAGATACTCCCCGGTGCCCATCGAAAACGCCCCGGCAACGAGGCCCGCGAGACCGGCGAGGCGCACGAGATCGTGGCCCGGGTTCGCGCCCGCGAAGCCGAGAATGAGCGACACGTTGGTGACGAGGCCGTCGAGAAGTCCAAAGAGCGCCGCTCGAAAGCCACCATCACTGATCTGTCGGTGGTGTGGCTCACTGACGATTGCACTCACGCGCAGAGCCTACTGGGGCACCATTACTCCGACGGGGAAACGAACTCGAAAAGATAGTGTTGCTCTGGAGGTGCGCCATGACTACACACGTCACAAGCATTGAAGAATTGAAGGCACTCGTGGGTACGCATTTGGGCTACTCGGACTACCACACGGTCACCCAAGAGGAAGTGAATCTCTTCGCCGACGCCACCGGTGATCATCAGTGGATTCACGTGGACCCCGTTCGTGCGGCCGCCGGACCTTTTGGCCACACCATCGCGCACGGTTACTTCACTCTCTCGTTGATCCCGTTGCTCGCCGGCGGACTCATGAAGGTCGATGGCGTCACCATGGGCGTCAACTACGGGTCCAACAAGGTTCGCTTCACGTCGCCAGTGCCGGTCGGCTCCGACGTGCGTGCCGGCGCCACTCTCGCGGCCGTGGACGAGGTCGCGGGCGGCGTGCAGATCGCCATGGACGTCGTCGTGGAAATCAAGGGCTCCGAGAAGCCGGCGTGCGTAGCCCAGACACTTTCTCGTCTCTATCGGTGACGTACTTGAGCACACCCCTCCCGCACGGTGACGAGAAGACCGAACACGTGCGAACGATGTTCGACGCCATCGCGCCGCGCTACGAACTGGTCAATCGTCTGATGACCTTTGGGCTCGATGCGCGCTGGCGACGTCGCGCAGTCAGTGACCTTCGTCTCGCACCGGCCAGCGTTGTCCTCGACGTGGCCGCGGGAACCGGCGACTTCTCGCGAGAACTGCGTCGACAGGGTCAGCGGGCGATCGCCACGGACCTGAGCTTCAACATGCTGCACACCGCGCGCAACGTCGAAAATCGGGTGCAAGCGGACGCCTCGCATCTACCGTTTCGCTGGGCCAGTTTCGACGGTGCCACGTGCGGGTATGCGCTACGAAACTTCACGGACCTTGAAAAGACCTTCGCCGAGATGGCTCGCGTGCTGCGACCTGGCGGGCGTCTGTCGCTGCTCGAGGTCGCTGAACCACGAGGCGGTCTCTTGCGCGCTGGTTTTCGGGTCTGGTTTCGTCGGGTCGTCCCGTTTATTGGCTCTGTGTTATCTGATCGCGACGCGTATCACTATCTCCCCGCGTCAACCGCGTACCTCCCCGAGACGAGCGAGATCGTGGCGATGCTCAATCGCGCGGGCTTCAGCGCCGTCAATCATCGGCGCATCATGGGTGGCCTGAGCCAGCAGTTCCTCGCCACGAGGTCCGCGTGAAGTTCGTTCGCCACTCCATCGACCCCTTGCGAGTAGAAGTCCTGCGCGCGCTCGGCGCCCGCGACGGATGGCTGATCGAGACGCCCGATGTACTTCGCGTGGGCTTCGGTCAGGTTGTCGGACGGGCACACCTGGCGGGAGGCCTCGACGTCGCGACCAGCATCGCGGACGCACTCGCTCACTTTTACGAGCTCTCGGGCGATGATGGGCCTACCGGCACCGGGGTGGTGGCCTTTGCTGCCCTTCCTTTTGACCGCAACGCGCCCGGCCAACTTGACGTACCTGAATTCTGCGTCACCCAGTACGCCTCGGGCGAGACGTGGCTGACCTCGGCCAACGACGCGGACTCCTGGCGCGAACTCTACGACAACGTCGTTCTCGCCACGCAAGAAACGCAGAGCCCACGCACCGTCACGTATCAGCCAACACCCGAGGAGTACGCGCACAACGTGGCGCTCGCCGTCGAGATCCTTCGGCGCAAGGAGATCGACAAGGTCGTACTCGCCCGCGCCGTGCTGGGATCGGTCCCCGAACCCATCGACGCCGCCGCCATTACCCAACGCCTGCGACTGCGCGAGCCCATCTGCACCCTCTACAGTCTTCCGACCCCCGACGGACGCAGATTCGTCGGCGCGAGCCCCGAACTCCTGGTTCGTCGCAGCGGTGCCGAGATCCAGTGCCATCCCCTCGCCGGCACCATCACCCTTCCGCCCAACGTCGCGCCCGACGACTACGAGACGTGGCTGCTCGGCAGCACGAAGAATCTCCATGAGCACTCCGTCGTCGTTGAAGAAATTGTTCGTCAGCTGGCGAACGTCTACGAAGACATCAACGTCGACGCGGAGCCATCGATCGTGGCACTGCGTACGGTCGCACACTTGGGCACGCGCATTAGCGCGCGACACGAATCCGATACGGAGGCACCCGACGCCCTCGAAGTGTTGCGGATGCTGCACCCGACGGCGGCGGTCGGCGGAATTCCACGGGCGGCTGCGTACGAGCTGATCTGTCGCCTTGAGCAACATGACCGCGGCGTCTTCGCGGGACCGGTCGGTTGGATCGACGCCAACGGCGACGGCGAGTGGTGGATCGGGCTGCGCGGCGTGCTACTCAAAGATCGCGAGTTCGAAGCCTGGGCCGGCGCCGGCATTGTCAGTGAGTCTGATCCCATTGCCGAACGTGAAGAGACGCGCGACAAGCTCGCCGTCGTGTTGACGTCAATTCTTTCCGAGCGCGTTTAACGTCGCAGGCTCTTGGCTTTGCGGTATCCGCGTTCGACAGCCCACTTCGTCACGAGTCCGAGGGCTTCGATGACGATGGCCTTGGACATCTTCGACTCGCCGCGCTGACGATCCTTGAACGAGATGGGCACTTCGATGATCGAGGCACCGCGGCTTCGCGCGCGGTACGTCATCTCGATCTGGAATCCGTATCCGTCCGCGGTGACGGAGTTGTAGTCGATCTTCTCGAGCGCGGAGGCCGAGTACACGCGGTACCCCGACGTCGAGTCCGACACTCCGAGCCCCAACATCCATTTGGCGTATTCGTTTCCACCGCGCGAGAGCAGTCGACGCGAACGTCGCCAGTTCGGAATGTGGCCGCCCTTGATGTAGCGCGAACCAATCACGACTTCGTACTCTTTCGCGGCGATGAGTAGTTCCGGCAAGGCGCGCGGGTCGTGAGAGAAGTCGCAGTCGATCTCGACGAAATGGTCGTAATCATGATCCAGTCCCCACGTGAAACCGGCTCGATACGCACCACCAAGACCGCTCTTGACGCTCCGTTCGAGCACGTCGATGCCGCCCAACTCCGCGCCGACGGCGTGCGCCCGCTTGCCCGTTCCGTCAGGACTGCCGTCGTCGACCACCAAAACATGGCATTCCGGCACGATCTCGTTCAGGGTGCGTAGCATCAGTTCGACGTTGAATATTTCGTTGTACGTGGGTAACACCACGAGCGTGCGCATTAGGAAATTCTACGGCGTCGCCTACACTTGGTCGGTTGAGTTGAGCGGACTCAGCGAGTTGGCCGTGACTTCCGAAGGACCCTATGACTGACGCCGCCCCGAAGAAGCGACTCGTCTTTCCGCGGGAGATTCGCCTCATTTTGAGCTTGGGCTCGCTGATCTTCGTTTTCGAGTATCTGGTCCTGCCCCAACTCGGTCCCGCGCGTCATTCTTTGCCACTTCTTGGCTCAGTGAACCCCTGGCTCGTGGTCGTGGCCGTTTTGCTCGAAATCGGAGCCATCCTCGCGTACGTCGAACTGACCCGCACGGTGCTCTACCCGTACGCCCCGAGTCGCTACAACACCTTGCGCGTCGATATGGCCGGCTTCGCCATCAGCCACGTAGTACCGGGCGGGACCGCCCCGGCCGGAGCGCTCGCCTATCGGATCTTCAACGATTTGGGCGTCCCCAGAGAGACGAACGCCTTCGGCCTCGCAGCCCAGGGCTCGGGCTCGGCCGTAATCCTCAACATCATCTTCTGGATCGCCCTGGTCATTTCCATCCCGCTCAACGGCTTTAACCCTCTGTACGGCTTCGCCGCGCTCGCGGGCGTTTTCCTGCTTCTCGCCTTCTTCGGCACGATTTTGCTGATCACTCGCGGTCAGCGACGCGCGGACGCGTGGATACGGGCTATTGCTCGCCACGTTCCGTCGGTGAAGCCCGACGCCGTCAGCGCGTTGCTCGGAAAAGTTGCCGGACGCATCACCTTGCTGATCGCCAACCGGCGAACGCTCTGGTGGGCCTTCACCTGGGCCACGCTGAACTGGCTCCTCGACGCGACCTGTCTGTGGGTCTTTCTCTGGTCGTTCGGCTCGGTCATCTCGCCCATTGACCTGCTCGTCGCCTACGGCCTCGCGAATGTGTTGGCGGCAATCCCTCTTACCCCGGCCGGTCTCGGCGTCGTTGAGACCGTGCTCATCACGTCGCTGGTGGGTTTTGGCGTCCCGCACAGTCAGGCCATCCTCGCGGTACTCGCCTACCGATTAGTGAACTTCTGGCTGCCGATCCCTCTCGGTGGTGCCTGCTACGCGAGCCTGCAGTGGCGACGGCCCGGGGAAGCTAGACCTGCGAAAGGGATCGCGCCCGATCCATCGCTAGACGCTTGAACTCGGCCTGCGCGGAGAAGTCGTTCACCGGCTGAAGCCGGCGCCACCGGCGGTCGGTGCCGAGCACCCAGGTGTAGAGGTCGTCTTGCCAGGTGATCTCAAACGCCTCGATGAGTTCGTTCTGCAGCGCGTCGACTTCGATCGGCACGAGCACCTCAACGCGACGGTCGAGGTTTCGTTCCATCAAGTCGGCCGAGCCAATGTAGATTGAGAACTCCTCGTCGCCGGGCTGGCCGAAGATGAAGATCCTTGAGTGCTCGAGGAACTCTCCGACGAGCGAGTGAACCTTTATGTTCTCCGAGAGCCCCGCGACGCCGGGTCGCAGCGAGCAGAGTGTGCGCACGATGAGGCGAACCTCGACGCCCGCCATGCTCGCCTCGTAAAGCGCGTCAATGATCGTCGGATCGGTGAGGCCGTTCACTTTGATCGCTATGCGACCAAGCGATCCGCGATCACGCTGACGATTGATGAGCTCCACCACCTTCGTGCGGGTGGACTGAGGGCTCACGATGAGCTTCTCGTAGTCGCCAATGCGCGAGAATCCCGTCAAGAAGTTGAAGAGTTCGCCCACGTCGTGGCTGATCGCGGGGTCGCGAGTCAAGAGTCCGAAGTCTTCGTAGATTCGCGCCGTGCGGTCGTTGTAGTTGCCGGTGCCAATATGCACGTAGCGCACTGTCGTATCGCCCTCACTGCGCAATACCAGTGTGATCTTGCAGTGAGTCTTCAGTCCCACGATGCCGTAGACCACGTGTACGCCCGCGTCTTCCAACGCTTTCGCCCACTCGATGTTGGCCGCCTCGTCAAAACGGGCCTTCAACTCCACGAGAGCGACGATCTGCTTGCCGCGTTCGGCCGCTTGGATGAGCGACGCGACAATCGGTGAGTCACCGGACGTGCGATAGAGAGCCTGCTTGATTCCCACCACCTTCGGATCCATCGCGGCCTGAGCGGTGAAAGATTCGACTGAGTCGGTAAAGGACTCATAGGGGTGATGCAACAAGATGTCGCCGTCGCGGATCGCGGCAAAGACGTCCCCGACGTGATCGCCGTCGAGCAAGCGCTTGGGCGTCAGCGGCGACCAGCTTTCGCCTTTCAAGTCCGGACGATCGATCCGGTACAGACTCCAGAGGTCGCTCAGACCAAGCATGGCTTCTGTCACGTAGACGTTGGCGGCGTCGAGTTCGAGCTGGTCAACGAGCAACTTCAAGAACTCCTCGGACATGCCGCGCTGAATCTCCACGCGCAGCGCCTCGCCGAATCGTCGACGGCGTAGTTCAACTTCGAGCGCGACGAGCAAGTCGTCGGCCTCATCTTCTTCTAGCGTCAAGTCCGCGTTTCGCGTCACGCGAAAGAGGTCGGCCTGACCGATCGTCATGCCGGGAAAGAGTTGGTCCAGGTGCGCCACGATGAGCTCTTCGAGCAGGATCCACTCGCCATCTGCCGCCGGAAGAAACCGCGGCAGCGAGTTCGGCACCTTGACGCGAGCGCTGCGCTCGTCATGGGTCGTCTCGTCGCGCACGGTGACTGCGATGTTGAGCGACAGGTTCGAGATCATCGGAAAGGGGTGACCGGGATCGACAGCCAGCGGCGTCAGAACTGGATAGACGTTCTCGTTGAAATATTTCGCGAGAGTCTCTTTTGACTCCCAGCTGAGATCGTCGTGGCGCACGATGTTGATCCCCTCGTTCGCGAGAGTGGGCAAGATCGAGTCGAGCATGAGTCGGTCTTGGCGCTCGACGAGTTCGAGCACGCGCTCGCGGATCGCTTCGAGTTGTTGACGAGGTCGAATGCCATCGATCGACGGAGTCTGCACACCCGCGGCGACTTTATCCTGCAAGCTCACCACTCTCACCTGGAAAAACTCGTCGATCATGTCGGCGAAGATGGCCACAAATTTGCAACGCTCCAGAATAGGGATACGCTGATCGCCGCCGAGATCCAATAACCGAGCGCCGAATTCGAGTCGTGACAGCTCACGACTCGAGAACCTCTCGGTTCCAAACGACGATAAATCGGCCACGGCGACATTCCTTCTAGTAGTCGAGTTGTAGAGACCATCGTAGGACTACTGTTGATCGGGTGGCGAGACACACGAGCCCCGGAGCCGGGCGCCCGATCAAGTCCCCGTCGCAGAACGCTCCTGTCGCGAGTCGTTCACGAAACTTTCGCTTTACCGAACTCGGCCTGTTGGCGCTTGCCTGGGTCATCACGTCGGCGTTCTACGTGCTGGCCTCACTCGGGGCGCAAGGTGAGATGCCCCCACGATTCGCATTCTTCCTCGGTGGCGTTGTCCTCATTACTCTGCTCATGCACTTCGCCATCATCCGCTATGCACCGAACTCCTCGGAGATCCTGTTACCCATTGCCACGCTGTTAAACGGCATTGGCTACGTAGAGATCGTGCGGTGGGATCCGCCCCTCGCCAAGCAGCAAGCCTTTTGGTATCTGATCAGCGCGATCGGACTGGTCCTCACCCTAAAATTTGTCCGCCACGTGCGCGACCTCGACCGCTACCGCTACCTCACTTTGGTGGCGGCCCTCATTCTCTTGGTGGCTCCGCTCATTCCCAAGATTGGCACGACGATCAACGGTGCCCGCCTCTGGATCGATGTTGGCCCGATCTCTATCGAACCGGTCGAGTTCGCCAAGATTCTCCTGGTCTTCTTCTTTGCGTCGTATTTCGCCGGCAACCGCGAGATGCTGTCGACACCCACTCAGCGACTCGGTGGACGTACCTTCGTGCCACCCAAGGTATTGGTTCCGATCTTTGCGGCGTGGGGCATCTCGGTCGTGGTTCTCGGCGCGGAGAACGACCTCGGTTTTGCGATTCTCATCTTCGCTCTGTTCGTTTCCCTGTTGTGGGTAGCGACGGGCCTCAAGTCCTACGTCGCGCTCGGACTGGGACTCCTCGTGGGCGGCGCGTACATCGCGGACAAACTGTTTAGTCAGGTGCAGGTTCGCGTATCGGAGTGGCTGGATCCCTGGTCAGCGGTCAACCTAAGCCACTCAGTCCAGCTCGCGTGGGGATGGTTCGCCATCGCGGGCGGCGGGATCACCGGCACCGGACTCGGTCTCGCGCCTCAGTCGACGGGCAACATTCCCTTCATCACCTCGGACATGATCTTTGCGACGGTCGCCCAAGAACTGGGCTTCATCGGCGTCATTCTGGTGCTCTGCCTCTACGGCTCGTTTGTCGGTGAGGGCTTTCGCATCGCCCAACGCGCCACGTCAGATTTCGTGCGCCTCACGGCGGCCGGCCTCTCCGCACTCTTGGGCTTTCAGGCCTTCTTCATTATGGCCGGTGTGCTGCGCCTTCTTCCCTTCACAGGCATCACGCTCCCCTTCATGGCCTACGGCGGAAACTCGCTCATCGCGAACTACCTCATCGTGGCGATACTCCTTCGAATATCAGACGAGGGAAATACCGAGAGGCGCGGCGGCGAGATAGTGGCCGTGCATCTCACTCACGCGAAATAGACCGCCAGCACCTCTTCGGCACAGAGAATCGGCGCAGGCACGCGTTGGCGCATCGCCAATATCAGAGCGTCACTCGTTCGACAGTCAAAGACTTCGCGTCCGCGCGGCGTCATGAGGTCTAGTTCGGCGTAGAAGACGCCCTCCTCGTAGCGCACGATGCGCGCTGCGATCACTTCGGCCTGCAGTCGCGTCAAGATGGTGGTCATCAATTCACTGGTGCTGGGTCGTCGGCCCTCAACGCCACTGTGTGCGTGATGTAGGGCAATGGCGTCGGGTACCGCCACCGGAATGACCAGATAACGAAAAGGCGACTCGGCCTCCATGAGATGCACCAGCGGCGAGGGATCCGTCAGGTCGTAGAGAACAGACTCCAGGCGCATGACACGAAACGTGGCGTAAGGCTTGCTCGCAGACGTGTCCACGTCCAAGGTCTCGTCGACCAGTGATTCGCCGATCATAGGCACGTTGGCCGCAACGTCTTCGCTCATTGTCTCCTCGACTGACTCGTCGCTCACCTCGTCACCCGCTACGCGACGCGCCGCGACGCGAGACCGACAGCACGAGGCCGCCCGCAACCAAATACACAACCGCCGCCGAACCACCGTAACTGAGAAGCGGCAATGGCACGCCCGTCACCGGCATGATGCCCATCGTCATGCCGATGTTTTCGAACACGCTGAAGGCGAAGAAAATGAAGACGCCGATGCAGAGCAGCCGACCCATGGTGTCGCGGGCATTCTTGCCAATGACAAACATCCGATATCCAATGAACGCGAGCAAAAGAATCACCACGACAGAGCCAATGAAGCCAATCTGCTCGCCAATGGCGGTAAAGATGAAGTCAGTCCACTGTTCGGGCACGTAACCGAGCACTGTCTGCGCCCCATGAAAGAGACCTGCGCCGTGAAGTCCTCCGGCGCCGATGGCGCTCTTGGCGTTGTTGACTTCATATATCAACGGCGCGAGGTTCGAGTTGGTCGAGTTCTGATTGAGAAATGAGACGAACCGGTCAACCTGGTACTTCTGTAGAAGGTCAAGGTAGATTGCGGCCGCGAGGCCGAGCGAGCCGATAACCGCCAGGAGCGTCATGAAGCGCGGAGGCACCCCGGCGATCACCATCATGGCCGAGACGATCAACACGAGAATGATTGCGGTGCCGAGGTCGGGCTCTTTCACGATGAGCGCCAGCGGCACGAGCGCCATCAAAAGGAGGCGCATCACGTCGTACATCTTCAGTCCCTCGGTACGACGCGCACAGAACGTGGCAATAGCCAAGATGAGAAAGAGAACTGCGAACTCGCTGGGCTGAATCTGAATGGAGCTACCAATGCTGTACCAACGTTCGGCTCCGAGGGCGGTTTTTCCGAGGACGAAGACGCCGGCCAGCGCGAACAGTGACGCCACGTACAACGGCGTCGCCGCAATCTCTAAGCGCCGATAGTCAATACGCGAGACCAGATACATCGCGGCAATGCCGAGTACTACGAAGAAGGCCTGACGTTCCACGTAATAGTGAGGGTTTTCTCCGGCGTTGACGAGCGCTTGACGGGTGGCGGAGTAGATCATCACCACCCCGGTGGCCCCGAGAGCGATGAGGCCCCACAGGAGTCCATAATCCATGCGATCTTTGCCTCGAATGCGTGAGGTGATCGCGACCAGCGCGTCCGTCATTGTTGCAGCCCCTCAAGAAGTTGTGCGCCGTCCAAGGCTACGCCCCACCACCAACGCATCTGAATTGCCGCTTGATACGCCAACATTGGAAGCCCGTTCATGGTGCGACACCCGAATTCGCGGTAGCGCTGGCCCCACTCGGTCTCGCGAGGGTCGTAGACGATGTCGACCGCGATCGTGTCGTGGTGCACTCCTTGCAACACGGACGCTTCCGCGCTACGTCCCGCGTCGGGAACGGTATTCACGATGAGATCGATGGGGCGATAGACGAGCGACCACGAATTCACGTTCTGGTAGCGCGCGACGAGCTTGTCAACGTTGCTCTCGGTACGTCCGTGAACCACCACGGACTGCGCCCCGCTCGCCACGAGTCCGTCCACGATGGCGCTCGCGGCGCCTCCGGCGCCGAGCACAACCACGTGCGCGTCCTCGACGACGGGACCGAAGGTGTCAGTGACAGCGTCCACGAAGCCCGCGCCGTCGGTGCTGTCACCGTAGACAACGCCGCCGCGCACGAGCAGAGAGTTCACCGACTGTGTTCGAATCGCAATCTCGCTCGCTTCGTCGCAGAACTCGAACGCCGCGCCCTTCAGGGGGCTCGTCACCGAGAGTGCGTCGAAGGCTGTGCCGAGGAGTCGACGCAAATCCGACGCGTGATCGAGATCGATTTCCACGCGAGTCGACGTGCCCGCCAGACCGGCGAGGCGAAGTCCCATCTCGTGAAGACGCGGAGAGAGCGAGTGCGAGACAGGAGATCCGGCAACACCGACTCGCCAGTTCACGGCAGTCCTCGTGACTTGGCGAGATTCTCCGCGGCGAGCTGTTGGGTGAAGGTCGTCGAGAACGTCTCTTGGCCATCCTTGTTCGTGAGCTCGAAATACACCCACGTACCATGCGGCGCATTCAGAACCGCCTGCAGTGCCACCTTCGAGACGGTGCAGATGGGCGTCGGCGTAAGGCCGGTATTCAAGTACGTGTTGTAGGGACTCTGGACTCCCTCCATGGCCGACGTCACGAGACCCCCGTCTCGTCCCAAGGCGTACAGGACAGTCGAGTCCATCTGCAACGGCATCCCACTGGCCAATCGATTGAAGATCACGCGGGCGACTTTGGGCATGTTCACCTCGTACTCTCCCTCTTTCACGTCAATCGAAGCGGCGGTAATGAGTTGATACGGATCGAGGCCGTTGATCGTGGTCGACGGGGTGAGACCGGCCTTCGCGGCCTCAGTGTCGAAACTATCCACCATGTCACGAGCGAGTTCGCGAGGCGTCTCGGAAGGCAGGACGAGATAGGTCTTATCGCCAATCAACCCCTCGAGAGATGCCCCATGACCGTAAGGGCTGGGCGTCACGGCCGCCGTGGCGGCCGTGACGAATTGGTCGGCGTATCGATTGCCCTCGGCCTGGGCGACTTCGAGCGCGACTTCGTGCAACGTGAGTCCCGGCAGCGCCGTCACCTCAGGTATGGCGGGTCCGCGAAGAACGGAACGGACCTGCGAAAACGAGGAGCCCTGTCGCAGCTCATACGCCCCCGGCTGGACGAGGAATGAGCCGAACACAACGTCGTCAAGGTGAAAGGCGAACGACGACGCGATAACACCTTTCGCCTGGAGTTCGCCGGCGACCGTGGACAACGAGTCACCCTTGTTCACGGTGATGACGACTTCGCGACCAGAACTGGAGAAGATCGGATCAGCCTGCAGGAAGAACCACACGCCGATGATGAGGATGATGGCAACCACGCCAATCAACACTCGCCACCGAGTTCTAATCACGTTGGCCGTCCATATAACTCTGCAACATAATGACGGCGGCGGCACTGTCAACGTGCTGGCGGTGATCCTTGGCCTTTAGGCCCGCGGCGGAGAGTGAACGTTGGGCTTCGTGGGTGGTCAGGCGCTCGTCCCACTGCACGACGGGTATGGGATCCAGAGCCTGAACCAGCGCTTCGTACATCACGTCCGCGTCATGCGTGCTCGCGGTCTCATTGCCCGACAGCGCGACCGGCCGGCCGATGACGACGAGTGACACACTCTCCTCGGCGACGAGGGCGCGCAACGCGTCAATCAATTGATCATTATTTGTGAGCGCAGGTCGTGGAAACGCCATCGATGCGTCGCGGTCCGTGACAGCGACGCCGCAGCGTTTCGCGCCCGGGTCAATACCAAGCAGCCGAGCCATCCAGCCCTAAAGCGCCTTCGCCGCGATGATGACAGCGTCGATGCCGTTGACTTCGCGTCCTCCGGCGAGCGCGAGTCGGGCTGATCCGCCTCCGCCGCCACCGACGTGCGACGCGAGAGCTTTCACCGTGGCCGACGCATCAAGTGACTCGTCGCTCGCTACTGCGATCGCCACCTTGTCACCATCGGCGCCTACTAACACCACCGCGCGACGTCCGCGCCGCTGCAAGTCTTGGGCCAGTGTGCGCAGCTGCTCGCCGGGATAGCCGTCAACTCGCGCGACGACCACGTCACCCGAGCTCGACTCGTCGAGTTCGTTTGCGAACTGGCTGAGTTGGGCCTGGCGCAGCGACGACATACTCTTTTCCACTTCGCGTTGGCGTTCGAACAACCTCTCCAATGCGGGAACGACGTCATCGTTGGACGTCTTGAGGAGTGACGCGATCGTGGACAAGGTCTGTTCCATCTCGTAACTTCTGCGGTGAGCCCCGAGTCCACTCACGGCTTCAATGCGGCGGGTGTTGGCGCCAATGGAGGCCTCGCTCACCACCTGGATCTGACCAATGTCCCCGAGACGCTCTACGTGGGTGCCTCCGCAGAACTCGAGGCTGTGGCGCCCCGCGCGAACTACGCGCACGCGGTCGCCGTACTTGTCGCCAAAGAAGGCGACGGCGCCCATGGTTTCGGCTTCCGACTTCGTCGTTTGAATCGTGTCAACGTGCTCGTTCAAGACGACATCAGTATTGACAATGGTCAACACTTCCTTCGTCTCCTCGGCCGAGAGTCCGCCGTCGTGCGAAAAGTCAAAACGAAGTCGATCGGGTCCCACGTATGAGCCTTGTTGGCGCACGTGATCGCCCAGCACGCTGCGAAGACCCGCGTGTAGGAGGTGCGTGGCTGTGTGATTGCGACGCGTGGCCTCGCGTCGGTCAGCGTCGATGGTGGCGACAGCGCTCTGACCAGGTAGGACGTCACCGTGAAGACGTCCTCTGTGTGCGAAGAGTCCCCCGGCCACGTTCTGGGTGTCGAGAACCTCAAATCGTCCCGTCTCCGTGACGACGGTACCCGTGTCGCCGACTTGACCACCGGACTCCGCGTAGAAGGGAGTCGTGTCGAGGAACAGCTCACTCTCGCCGTCTTCGCCAGCGAGGACGCCCACCACGGTCGTCTCCAGGGAGTATCGAGAGACGTCGCGACCCACAAACTCGGTAGAGCCATTCTGCTCAATCAAGTCGCGATACTGCGCGTCGTCAGCTCGTCGCAATGTCTTGGCACTCGCGCGGGCTCGTTCACGCTGCGCGGCCATGGCCTCGTCAAACCCATCGCGCGCGACACTCAGTCCCGACTCGGCCACGATCTCGCTCGTGAGTTCGATCGGAAACCCGTGGGTGTCGTGGAGCCGAAAGGCGGTTTCACCAGGAAAGACGGTGGCACCACTCGCCACTACTTCGCCTTGGGCCTCTTCGAGTAACGCAAGACCTGTCCGTAGCGTGCGGGCAAATCCCGCTTCTTCACGTTCCAAGATCTCGACGATCAAATCTCGTTGATCCACCAGTGTCGGATAGGCCAGACCTTGTTTTTCGATCGTGGCATCAACAAGCGGCCCCGTGAGCGACGCGTCCGAGCCCGAACGACGCGCGGCAAGAATCGCGCGACGAATGATGCGACGCAGCACGTACCCTCGTCCTTCGTTCGAGGGCAGCACGCCATCGCCGACCAGCATGGTCATCGCGCGTCCGTGTTCAGCCACTCGGCGTATGAGAACGTCGGTCGCCTCGTCCTGACCGTAGGGGCGCTTGAGCGACTTCCCTGCGGCCTCGAGCAGGGGTGCAAAGAGGTCCGTCGCAAAGACCGACTCCACGCCGTTCAAGATGGAGAGGATTCGCTCAAACCCGGCGCCCGTGTCGATGTTCTTCTTCGGCAGTTCGGTCATCGCGCCACCGAACTCGCGCTCGAACTGCATGAAGACGAGATTCCAGATCTCAACAAAGCGGTCTTCACCGCCCGTCGCCGGACCCCCGGCCGCCCCGTAAGACTCGCCCTTGTCGAAGAAGATCTCGGAGTCGTAGCCACAAGGCCCCACGTCGCCCATGGCCCAGATATTGTCTTCGCCCAGACGCTGCAGGCGATCGGCGGGTAGGCCAATTCCGTCCAACCAGATGGCGGCCGCCTCGTCGTCGTCCTCGTGCACGGTCACCCACAGCCGACTCGAATCGAGGCCAAAACCCTCAGTGACGAGCTGCCAGGCGTAGTTGATGGCCCCTTCTTTGAAGTAGTCGCCGAAGGAGAAGTTGCCCATCATCTCGAAGAAGGTCAAGTGACGTTGGTCATTGCCGATCACGTCAATGTCGGGCGCTCGAAAACACTTTTGAATCGAGACCGCCCGAGCGTATGGGGCCTGTTCCTCGCCGGTGAAGTAGGGCTTGAAGGGAACCATGCCCGCCACGGTGAACAGCAGCGAAGGGTCGTGCGGGATCAAACTCGCCGAGGGCACCAACGTGTGCCCGTTTTTCACGAAGTAGTCGAGAAAAATCGATCGGAGTTGGGCCGCTTCCATCCGATTTACTCTACTGGGGGCGTCGGTTCATCCTGGTGGGAGCGGTTCGTTCGCGCGCGCCACTGTTCGACGAGTGGACCCTCGCGACCATAGTCGGAGGGATCAAAGAAGGTCTCATCCTTCCACCGGTCGGGCAGGTACTGCTGGTCAACCCAGCCGCCGGGATGAGCGTGCGCGTATTGATAGTCGTTACCGTGGCCGAGCTTCTTGGCGCTCCCGTACGACGCGTCGCGAAGGTGCGCGGGAACCTCCACCAATCCTCCCGCTTGAACGGCCGTCGTCACCGCGCCCAGAGCGCGAGTGACCGAGTTACTCTTCGCCATCAAGGCGAGGGTGATCGTCGCGTGCGCCAATGTGAGGCGAGCTTCTGGAAGCCCCACGAACTCAACGGCCCGGGCTGCAGATTCGGCGACCAAGAGACCGAGCGGATCAGCCAGTCCCACGTCCTCACTAGCGAGAATGACCAGCCGACGCGCAATAAAACGCGCGCTCTCACCGCTCTCCAGCAACGTGACCAGCCAGTACATCGCGGCGTCGGGATCGGAGCCCCGCACCGACTTGATGAAGGCGCTGATTTGGTCGTAGTGCGAATCGGCCGACTGATGATAGAGCCGACCGTCCCTCGCCTTGGCGACGTCTTCGAGCGCCACCAGGGTAGGTTCACCCTCGACTCGCGCGAGCACGATGGCCGTATCGAGCGTAGTGAGGGCGCTTCTCGCATCTCCGTCGGCCGACGAGGTGATGGCGCCACGTGCGTCGTCAGAGATCGTGGCGTCGCGAAGTTGAAGGCCCCGGTTGACCAACACGTCCAGATCGCTTTCGCCCAGCGGACGAAGTCGCCAGAGCGTTGAACGACTCATGAGTGCCGCATTCACCTCGAAGTAGGGATTCTCGGTGGTGGCACCGATCAAGACCACTTCGCCAGTCTCCGTGGCGGGGAGCAAGAGGTCTTGTTGGGCTTTGTTGAACCGGTGTACCTCATCAATGAAGAGAACGGTCCGTACGCCGCGCTCGCCGAGGCGTTCTCGCGCGCGAAGAATCGCTTCGCGGACGTCTTTCACCCCGCTGGAGACTGCCGACAAGCTCTCCATCTCGTACTCGGCGGCGAAGGCAAGTATGCGAGCCAGTGTTGTCTTGCCGGTCCCGGCCGGACCCCAGAGGATCATCGAGGTGAGTTGTCGCGTCTCCACCAGTCGCCGTAGCGGGCCGTCAGGTCCCACGAGATGATCTTGACCAACGATCTCATCCAGGGTGCGCGGACGCAGTAACTCCGCGAGCGGCGCCGCCTCGCGGAGCCGCTCGTTCACGGCGTCGTCAAAGAGCGACGTGGTTCACGATCCTTTGGTGTTCGGACGAAGATGCAAATCTCGCAGCTGACGATCGCCAATGCTCTTCGGAGCCCCCGTCATCAGGTCTGCGCCGGACTGGGTCTTCGGAAAGGCGATGACCTCACGAATGTTTTCCTCGCCGGCGAAGATCGCCACCAACCGGTCGATACCGAAGGCGAAGCCAGCGTGCGGCGGGGCCCCGTAGCGAAAGGCGCCGAGCAAGAAGCCGAACCGGTTCTGCGCCTCATCGTCGGTGATCCCCAGCGCGCGAAAAATCCTCGACTGGATATCGGCGCGATGAATTCGTACCGAACCACTGCCGAGTTCCCAGCCGTTCAGCACCAGGTCGTAGGCCTGGGCGCGAACCTTCAAGGGATCGCTGTCAATGAGCTCCAAGTCTTCGACGTGAGGCATGGTGAAGGGGTGGTGCGCAGCCTGCAGGTTGCCGTCCTCGTCGACACCCTCGAACATGGGAAAGTCGGTCACCCACACGTATTTGTACGGGCCGTCCCCGACGGGTGGCGAGCCAATCGCCACGCGCAGCGCCCCGAGCACGTGGCACGCGAGTTCGTATTCATCGGCCACCACGAGCACCAGGTCCCCCACGGCGGCGCCATCCAATGAGGCAATGGCGCTCGACTCGTCGGCACTGAGAAAGCGAGCCAGCGGCGAGTCGAGGCCCTCGGTCGTAACGCGGAACCACGCGAGTCCCTTCGCGCCAAGACTCTTCGCCTGATCGGTCAGTTGATCGAGTCGGGCCCGCGAGTAGCTTGCACCTTCGCGAACGCGCATTCCCTTGACGGTCGGCGCAGCGAACGCCTTCACGCCGCTGTTCTCGAAGACCGCGGAGAGATCACAGAGAGCCATGTCGAAGCGCAGATCGGGCTTGTCGGTGCCGTACGTATCGAGCGCCTCGGTCCAGGACATGGTGGGGATCTCACCCGGACGTTCACCCGTCGCCATCTCCGCGGCGTCCAGCACCGCGCGCGAGACAAATCCCAAGACGTCGTCTTGATCTACGAAACTCGCCTCGATGTCCATCTGGGTGAACTCGAACTGACGGTCCGCACGCAGATCTTCATCGCGCATGCAGCGAGCGATTTGGTAATAGCGATCGAACCCGCCCACCATGAGGAGTTGCTTCGCGATCTGTGGGCTTTGGGGAAGTACGTAGAACTCGCCCGGGTTCAGGCGCGACGGCACCACGAACTCTCGCGCGCCTTCAGGGGTGGGCGCCCACAGCAACGGTGTCTCTACCTCGCAGAATCCTTGCTCATCCATGGCTCGGCGCAGAGCCGCGTTGACCGCTGCGCGAAGTCGAAGATTCGCCTGCATCGGTCCACGTCGGATGTCCAAGTAGCGATACTTCAGGCGCACCTGCTCGTCGATGTCAACGCGGTCGTCCAACTGAAACGGCGGAGCTTCGGCGCGCGAGAGAATCTCGACCTGGCAGTCGGACAGCTCGACCGCGCCGGTCGCCAGTCGATCGTTGACCGTTCCCTCGGGTCGCGGGGTCACAGTTCCCGTCACGCGCACCACGTACTCACTTCGCGCGTCAACCGAACCCTCAACGACCGCCTGCACCACGCCGGATCGATCGCGCACGTCGAGAAAAGCCAGGTGTTCACCGTGCTCGCGGCGCTTGGCCACCCATCCGCACACGCTTACGCGCTCACCGATGTGGTTCTCGTTGACCGACCCGCACAACAGGTCGCGCAAACTGGTGGCTTCTACTTCTTTCGACATGATCACTTCACTTCGTAAATAGATTGGCGATCGCGGCGACGATCTCCCCTTGGCTGACGCGCTGTTGCGTCTGGCCAAAGTCCTGGCTACGCAGGTCTCTAATGGTAACCTCGCCCGCCGCCAGTTCTTCCGGCCCAACGAGCAACGCGAAGCGCGCCCCCGAGCGGTCGGCCGCCTTCATCTGAGCCTTCATGGAACGCTGGTCGTAGGCGCGATCGGTGGCGTATCCTCCAGCGCGAAGAGCCTCGATCATCACCCCAACCGCGTTGTCACCGGTCGTATCGATGACGAAGAGATCGAGCGTGCGCTTCAACAACTCGCTGGTGACGCCCTCGGCCTCGCGCGCGAGCAGGATCCGTTCGACGCCGCTGCCAAAGCCGATGCCGCTCGTGGGCTTACCGCCCAGCTCTTCGGCCAACTGGTCGTAGCGCCCGCCTCCGCCGATCGAGTTCTGAGCACTCTCAAACGCGTCGGCGACGAACTCAAAGGTCGTGCGGTTGTAGTAGTCGAAGCCTCGAACCAGCCGGGGGCTGAGCGTCGTTGCGACGCCGATGGCCGCGAGCCCGCCAACCACCCGATCGAAGTGAGCCCGACAGTCGTCACAGATGTGATCGATGAGCATAGGTCCCTTGGCCGTCACCGCGATGCAGGCGTCGCGCTTGCAGTCCAGGACGCGCAGCGGGTTCTCGCTCCACGAGGCTTTGTGCTCGTCGCACAGCTCGTCCTTGTGCTCAGCGAGATACTCACGGAGAAGCTCAACGTAGGCCCCGCGACACTCTTTATGGCCCATGGAGTTGATCAGCAGCGTGACACGCTTCAGACCGATCGCTCTGTAGAAGTTGTGAGCGAGAGCTATCACTTCGACGTCGACCGTGGGGTCGTCAGTTCCGAGAACTTCTACGCCAAACTGATAGTGCTGGCGATACCGGCCCTTTTGGGGACGCTCGTAGCGAAAGGCCGGCGTCAGATACCAGGCCTTCCAGGGCGTCGTCGGCTGATGCTGTACGAAAGCACGCACCACCGACGCCGTGCCTTCAGGACGCAGGGCGTAGCGTCGCTCGCCGCGATCTTGAAAGACGTACATCTCGTTGCGAAAGACGTCGCTGTCTTCGCCGATGCCGCGCACGAAGACGCCCACGTCCTCGAAGATAGGGGTCATGACAAGGGAGAAGCCGTAGCGATAAGCGTACTCGGCGAAGATCGCCGTCAGTCCCTCCCACAGAGCCGACTCCGGGCCGAGAACGTCGTGGGTACCGATGGGCGCCTGGAATGGCGCAACAGAATCGCTCATGAGGTCTTGTTCTGACCCGGTAACTGTCGAAAGGCGTCAAAGACCCCGTCAACGCCCTTCAGCGCCGCGAGCAAACTCGAGAGATGTGTGGGGTCCGCGAGCTCCACGTCAAAGACCATGCGCACAATGCGCGCACCCGAGGTGGTGGAGGAGCTCGAAATAATATTGAGGTGATACTCCGCGACGACCTTTGATACGTCGAGCAGAAGTCGAGAACGGTCGAAGGCCATAATCTCGAGCACCGCGCGGTACTGACCGCCCGCCGAGCCGTCCCACTCGACGTCGATGATGCGCTCGCCGAGACGTTGGGCGAGGGCGACCGCGTTCGAGCAGTCGTCGCGATGCACAGAGACGCCGCGTCCCTGCGTGATGAATCCCATAATGCTGTCCCCGGGCACGGGCGAACAGCAGCGCGCCAGGTGGATCATGACGTCGTCAAGTCCTTCGACGTAGACGCCAGCGGTTCGCCGCGTGGAACGTGAGGTGCGCGGAGCCTTGGTGACGGTCGTGGGCATCTGCTCGGCGTCGCCACCGCGCAGCTCACGATCGAGACGCTGAACGACCGCGAGAGCCGAGATCTGATCCGAGTCGATCGACATGAAGAGAGCGTCGCGATCTTCGAGTCCGAGCGATTTGATGACGGCGTCGAGCGCGCTCGATGACAGAGAAGTAGCGATGGGCAAGCCCTCCCGGCGCAGTGCCTTGGTCAACTCCTCGCGACCGCCTTCGATGGCGTCGTCGCGACGTTCGCGCTGGAACCACTGGCGGATCTTGGATTTGGCCCTCGAGGACTGGGCAATGTTGAGCCAATCGCGCGAAGGACCGGCGTTGTCGTTCTTGCTGGTCACAATCTCCACGACATCGGCGGAGCGCAATACCGTATCGAGCGGCACGAGACGACCATTCACCTTCGCCCCAACACAGCGGTGTCCAACCTCAGTGTGCACGGCGTAGGCGAAGTCGATGGGCGTGGCGCCCTCAATGAGGGCGATGACGCGTCCCTTGGGCGTAAAGAGATAGACCTCGTCCTGTCCGAGGTCGAGCTTTAACGCTTCAAGAAAAGCGATCGGGTCGTTTTCCTCTTCTTCGACGTCGGCGAGGCGCTGCATCCAGGCGACTTCTTTCGCCGTCGCGCCTTCCTTGTAGCTCCAGTGCGCAGCGACACCGAACTCGGCGCGACGGTGCATCTCTTGCGTGCGCACCTGCACTTCGACGGACTTGCCGCGCGGGCCGATCACCGTGGTGTGCAGCGACTGATACAGGTTGAACTTGGGAGAGTTGATGTAGTCCTTGAAACGACCTTGGACTGGCGACCAGAGAGCGTGAATCGCTCCGAGCGCCGCCCAGCAGTCGCGTTCCTCTTCTACGATGAGACGTAGTCCAACAAGGTCGAAGATGTCGTCGAACTCTTTGCCGCCGACCACCATCTTCTCGTAGATGGACCAAAAGTGCTTCGGTCGGCCGCGAATTTCCGCGGCGATGCCGAACTCGGCAAGTTTCTTCGAGAGCGTCTCCATCACTTCACTGAGGTATGTCTCGCGCTCGGGCTGACGGGCGGCGACCATCTGTTCGATCTCCGCGTAGCGCTTCGGGTGAAGGGTCGCGAAACTGAGATCCTCGAGTTGCCACTTGACCTGTTGCACACCCAAGCGGTGCGCGAGCGGGGCGTAGACGTCGAGCGTCTCTTGGGCAATCGCACGCTGGCGGTGCATGGGCATCACCGAGATGGTGCGCATGTTGTGCAGGCGGTCGGCGAGCTTGATGAGCAAGACCCGCCAGTCCTGGGCCATGGCAATGAACATCTTGCGAATGGTGGCGGCCTGCTGAGCCTCTTTGGAGTCGAATTCCAGACGGTCTAACTTGGTGACCCCGTCCACCACGGCGGCCACCTGGGCGCCAAATTCCACTTCCAACCACTGAGTCGTGACCCCAGTGTCCTCGACGGCGTCGTGCAAAAGGGCGGCCGCAATGGTGATCTCATCGAGGCCGAGATCAGCCGCAATGCCCGCCACGGCGATGGGGTGGGTGACGTAGGGCTCCCCAGTACGGCGCAGTTGGCCCTCGTGGGCGTTGATGGCGGCAATTCCGGCGCGACGGATCAGTTCGACGTCGCCGTCCTCGTGGTGCTCGTTAAATCGGGCGATTACGCGCTCAATCGAGCCCAGCAGGACCGGATCGGCCGTGGCGCGCGAGGTGAGACTAACCATACGGCCAGCCTACCGGCGGGTTAGCGCCGCTTCTGCTTACGCGCGCGCGCCTGAATGGTGCCGGTAACCGCGCTGGTGCGCAGTGGTCGAACACTGGTGGAGGT
>JBAQZL010000035.1:0-4671 GCA_049790955.1 Acidimicrobiales bacterium | reverse complement strand
GCTCTCGAATGCTCGCAGCACCGCGGCTGCGGCGGGCATGAGCATCGAGAGCAAGTCCAGCATCCCCACGTCGGCCACCATCCTCGACTGGGCCACGATCGTCGGCATCGTGCTCGCGCTGGGCATTCTGGCGATGACGATCGGCCTCATTCGGAGCGAGACGGCGGGCGAGCTTCGGATCCTCGTCGCGACCGGAGCGAGCAGCAGAACTCGGCGCGGTCTGACAGCGGCGACCGCGTGCGCGCTGGCGTTCATCGGCGCGGTCGTGGGAACCGCCGCGGCGTACATCGCGCTCATCGGCTTTAGCCGAACGAGCAACTTGGATGGATTGTCCTCCTTGGCTTCCGTACCCGTGCTGAACCTCCTGCTGATTCTCCTGGCCATGCCGGTAGTGGCGGCGGTTGTCGCGTGGATTGCCGCGTGGCGAGAACCCTCAGGTGTCTCGCGTCAGCTCGTCGCGTAGCAGGCGAAGCTCGATCGCACTACCGACCTGACCACGTGACGGCCGGGAAAAAAATCTGGAGAAGCTGCCTAATCGGTCACGGACAGCGTTGACGCCGCCGGCAGTTGCGAGTGAGAGCCTCGTGCGGTAAGCATGCGTTCGACCAGACGCAACTACTTATTGAAGCCGGAACAGGAAAGGGCGGTAACCGATGTCCACGCAGCCGGAATCACCAGCGAGCAGTGAAGATTCTGTGGTGATCGGTCCGGGCCCGTATTTTCACAGGTCGGACTGCAACATCTGTCGTAAGCAAGATGGACTGGATACCGGCTCCGCACTTCTGGATGTCCCGATGCCGGGCGGCTACGTCGTCGACGATGAGCACTTCCTCGTCGAGCACGCCCCGATCCAAGAGTCCAGCGCAGGCACCGTGATCGTCGAGGCGAGACGGCATTTCTTGGATTTTGGCGAGATGACGACAACCGAAAGCACCGAGCTCGGCTCAATTCTCCATCGCATCGTTCCCGCGATCAAGGCCGCCACCGGAGTCGATCGCGTGTACTACTTCGCCATCATGGAGCACGCACCCCACTTCCATCTCTGGCTCATACCGAGGAAGGTCGACAGTGAGCTTCGAGGGCCTGCGTACTTGGCACAGCAGCCTCCGCTGAGCGCCACCTTCGCCGACGCCGAGGCGATGGCGAAGAAGATCCGAGCTGGGTTCGAGTCGACGTAATGAGCCGAACACCCCAGCAACGAAAGACGGATGCACTGGCGAAGTTGACGGCGAACGGTGAAAACGTGTGGGTGTCGTCCGCCTCGCTCACGGGATCGGTTCACGTCATACCGGTGTCGCACACGTGGAACGGCAGCCAGGTCGTTCTGGCGACGGAACCACAGTCGCGCACCGTGACCAATGCCACCGCGAACCCACGGGTCTGCCTCGCACTGGGAGAGACCAGGGACGTGGTGATGATCGACGCCGACCTCGTCGAGACCGTCGCAAAGAAAGAGGTCTCGGCAAGTCTCGCCGATGCGTACGCAACCCAAGCGGGCTGGGACCCACGGACAGAAGGCGATGACTACGTCTACCTCGTGTTTGCGCCCGAGCGTATCGAGGTGTGGCAGGAGGGTGAAGATCTCGAGGGGCGAACCGTCATGCGCAATGGAGCATGGGTGATTTGACCGATCGGGATCTCTCGAGAAACCGACATATCGCGTCAGTCGTCTTGCGGCGTGAGGAGAGCCGTGCCGATAGAACGGATCAGGAGAGATCTTGGGAGTGGATCCTTCACAGGTTCGGCACAAACTTTAGCCTGCGGGAGGCGGCCATCCGAGCGCGTCGAAGACCGCTAATGGGTCGAGGTAGTCACGCCAACGAGTGACCTGGCGGTCGACGATCGTGATCACTGAGATGTACCGGTTTGCGTAGACAGCCCCGGTGGTGACGACGTGACCTTCGGAGGCGTACTCGAGAACAACCACGCCGGCGTCTCGGTCGTGATGAACGGCGAGGTCAAAGCACCGGTCGAGCGTTAAGAGGTCGCCGTAGGGCCGGTACAGCTCAGCCACCGCTGAGCGGCCGACCACGCGACGCGGATAGCCGGGCACGGTGATGATGTACTCGAAGATGACGTCGTCGGCGAGCAGATCGAAGAAGTGTCCTCCCTCAACAAGCCCGCTCAGACCCTCTTCAATGATTCGAAAGAACGGATCGAGGGCTTTGAAGTCATCCGGTTTGTTGATGGTCGTCATGGCGTTCCGCTTTCGGTCCACACTGCCGCTGTTCGATGAGCGAAGTCGGCGTATGGACCTCGCTCGAGACTAGTGATCCAAATACCTTGACCACATTCTCATAAAGACCTGGTCTGGTTTTGGGGTTCAGGCTAAGTGGAGCGGGTGACGGGAATCGAACCCGCATGGCCAGCTTGGAAGGGTGGATGGGCGCCATAACTTATGTCAACAATGATGCTGGTCAAAAGCTAATTCTCGGTACCGGAATCTCGCGCCTTCGCATCCTGGGCACTCTACGGGCACCCAATTGCGGTGGGAAACATCGAACTGATCGGCAAAGAATCGAACCGACTGACGAACGACCCAGCGGCGAGCTGTAGGTCAAAGGTGTTGATCTACGTCTTTCGACGTATCACGAAGATGACTAGTGAAAACGATTCGTGCCGCGCGCGTCGCGGCTGTCGGGCCTGAAGCGCGTCGCGGAGATCGCGGGTGTATCGGAGCGATGGACGAGAAAGTGATTGAGACAACGAGCGACGGCCCGCCGGCGGCACATGAACGCGCCAGCGGAAAGTGTACAAAACGCTCAATCAAGTACTTGATCCAAATTTGATACTCAAGCAGCCAAAGTGCGGTCGTGGGCTTCTCCATTGTGCTCACATTGCGAAAACGAATCGTCTGGCTCGAATGGAAAGTTCTCACGACAAGAGCACCGCAATGAAGCTATCTACCGCTTCACAGTCTCGTCAATCTTGGAAGAAGGTGCTCTCCTTCGCAACTAGCTTAACGGTGTTGAGCGCGTCATCGTTTACCATCGTGCTCGCCACTCTGACCATCTCGGCAACTCCGGCAAGTGCCACGGGCTCGTACGTCACGGTGGTCGCCGGAACTGGCACCTCTGGCAACACGGGCGATGGCGGCCCCGATCTTTCGGCTGAAATTGAGCCAGGTTCGATGGCAGTCGACTCTTCGGGTGACGTCTTTTTTGTGTCCGGCAACGAGATTCGTGAGATTTCGGCATCGACGGGATTCATCTCACGGGTGGCGGGTACTGGGTACGCCGGGTACACCGGTGACGGCAAACCCGCGACCGAAGCCGAACTCGACTCTCCGGCCGGTCTGGCTTTTAGTCCGGCAGGAAACCTCGCGTTTGCCGATACGGCGGACGAACGGGTCCGGGAAGTCAACATGTCCACCGGAATCATCACGACCATCGCGGGAGACGGAACCAATGGCCATTCGGGCAACGGGGGATTAGCGACCTCGGCAGAACTCTCCGCCCCGGTCGGCGTGGCCTTTGATTCTTCGGGCAACCTCTACATAACGGAAGAGGGCAATTACGACGTGCGCGAGGTGAGCGCCTCAACGGGTGACATCTCGACTTTCGCGGGCAACGGCGCATCGGGCAACACGGGTAACGGTGGCCCCGCTATCGACGCCGAATTCGAAATACCCTACGGCATCGCCGTTGACTCCTCGGGCGACGTCTACGTAAGCGATGAAGAGACTGAGGTGGTGCGTGAGATCAACGCAGGAACTGGCGATATCTCTGTCTTCGCGGGCGACGGAACCGGCGGATATTCGGGTAACGGTGGCCCCGCGACCTCGGCAGAGCTCAACGGTCCGGCAGAGATAGCCCTGGATTCTTCGGGAGATCTCTATATCGTCGACTACGGGAGTAGCACACCGGTTCGAGAGGTCAACGCGGGGACCGGCATTATCAGTGCTATTGGTGGTGCTCATAACTTCGCCTATCCGAGCGGCGTGGGCCTCGACTCTTCGGGTGATGTGTACGTCAGCCAAGGCAACAATTCAAATTTCGACATAGCGGAGGTGACGTCGAACCCGTTGCCCCTCAGTTTCTCGCCCACAGAACTCGCCTTCGGCAACGCGAACGTCAACACGGTGTCATCGACGCTCTCAGTGACCCTAGAGAACACCTCACTGTCCACGATGTCGATCAATTCGGACACCTTGAGCGGCGACAACAGTGGTGACTTCTCCATGGTGTCGAACAGTTGCAATGACGTAGAACTAGCGTCCGATGGCACGTGCTCTGTGAGCATTGAGTTCTCGCCGAACGTGATGGGCTGGCTCTCCACGGACCTTACCTTTAGCGACGGAATCTCGAGTGGGCTCCACTACGTGTACTTGACTGGAAATGGAGTTGCCAGCACGTCAGTGATCGCCGGCACCGGAGGGGTGGGCAACACGGGCAACGGTGGTCCCGCCCTGTCGGCAGAGATAGAGCCCGTGTCGTTAGCAGTTGATTCGTCCGGCGACGTCTTTTTCTCGTCGGGCAACGAGATTCGTGAGGTATCGTCCTCGACGGGTGACATCTCGACCATTGCCGGCACGGGTACGGCCGGCTACTCGGGCAACGGCGGTGCAGCGATCAGCGCCGAACTCAACTCGCCGACCGGTCTTGCCTTTAACTCTTCGGGCAACCTTGCCTTCGCCGACTCCGCCAACGAACGAATCAGAGAGATCAACAT
>JBAQZL010000034.1:0-29283 GCA_049790955.1 Acidimicrobiales bacterium | reverse complement strand
GACCCACGCTGACCGGACTCTTCCGTCAGAAGTACCGTGGAGGGCGCTATTCGTGGGGCTATCCGGCCTGCCCGGACCTCACCGACAACGCCAAAGTGGCGACGCTCCTGGAATCAGAGCGAATTGGCGTCTCGGTGTCCGAGGGTTTCCAGCTACATCCCGAACAGACGACCGACGCGATTATCTGCCACCATCCCAGGGCGAAGTATTTCATTGCATAACGGCCAGAGTTTGTCCCTGGCCCATTGATTCGCCAACAAACTCGCCATTTCGTGGATATTCCAACGTCGGATACCGACACGCCCCGCACGTCAAACGTTAGTTGACGCTTACGTAAGTGAATGCTAACGTAAACCCGTGGACACGCTGCTGAAGACATTGGCCGAACCCAAGCGCTGCGAAATAGTTCGCCTGGTCTGGTCAGAGGAGCTCGCCGCCGCCGACATCGCATCCCACTTTCCAACGGTCACGCGTTCTGCCATCTCTCAGCATCTCGGCGTGCTGCGACGCAGCGGTCTCGTGAGCGAGCGGCGCGAGGGCACCCGGCGTATGTATTCGGTTAATCGTCGCGAAGTGGCCCGGCTCCGCGAGTTCCTGGACTCGTTTTGGACTGACAGTCTTGAAAAGCTTCGCGACCTTGCTGAATCGAGTGAACAAATGAAAGGACAACAATGAGCACCGATGCCGTTAGAGAGATAGTGGTGAAGGCGTCACCGACAACTGTCTTTCCGTACCTAGTGGATCAAGATCTAATGGTCCAGTGGTTGGGCTCCGAGGTAACTCTGAACCCCATGGTGGGAGGAGATGTTCGCCTGACCTGCGGAGGTCATCGCGGAGTTGGCGAGTATGTCGAGATCGTTCCGAACGAGAAGGTGGTCTTCACCTTCGGATGGGCCGAGCCAGGCCACCCCATTCCGCCCGGTTCCACCGAAGTGGAGATCAGCCTGACTCCCAAGGGCGAGGACACTCTCGTACGCCTCACCCAGCGTGGCTTGCCCGACGACGCGATCACCGACCACGAAGGCGGCTGGGGAACCTACCTTGGTCGACTCGAGCAACTGATGAGGGGCGAAGTTCCCGAACCGGAGATCGTTCCCTCGCACTAGTAACGTGCCGAGCATTGCTATCGAGAGGCCCGTATGACGACCAGCGAGATTTGGCGCTACATCGGTTCTGAACGCTCCGCAATGGCGGACACCTGGGAGTCGCTCACGCCCGAGCAGTGGAGCGCTCCGTCATGGTGTGAAGGATGGAGCATCCAAGATGTCGCGGGACACCTTGTCGCGTCGGCCGAGCAGACTCCTGGGAACTTCTTCAAGGAGTTCGCGGCAGCAGGCTTCAAGTTCAACGACTTCGCGGAGCGCGGAGCGAAGCGTTGCGCTGCCGCGGGGCCGGACGAGCTTGTGCGACGCTTGCGGGCGCGAACGTCAACACGAAATCATCCGCCGGGACCGGTGAACGCAATGCTGGGCGAGGTGGTCGTCCACGGCGACGACATACGTCGTCCGCTGGGCATCTCGCATCACACGCCCGAGGCCGCGCTCGCAATAGTGGCGGATAGTTGGAAGAAGACGAACATACTGATTGGGACGAAGAAGAGAATCGCCGGGCTTCGCCTAAAAGCTACGGACGCCACTTGGGCGTACGGCGACGGGCCGGAGATTGAAGGTCCCTTTCAGTCACTGGTACTCGCCATGACGGGGCGCACGCAGGTGCTCGGCGATCTGTCGGGTGACGGCGTCTCGGTTCTGACCGGTCGAGACTAACGCTGATCGAACGGCGAAAACTCGGAGAGCCGAATGCGGTGCCGTCACTCGACCTGCTGGGCATATCTACTGCCTGCCAGGGCTTCCCCGTAGACGATGGCCAAACGGTCCCATAACGCGTTCGCCCCCTCGTCAATTCCCTGGCGACTCGGGTCTGCGTCGAACCAATCGACCGACTCTTGGATCCCCTGCTCGAACGGAACAACCGCTTTGAATCCCGGAACGAGACTGCGAAGCTTCGAATTATCGAAGACGGCCGAATTCGACTTGTCACCCCACAGGCTGCCGAGTAGCGCCGGGTCGGCCGCGACGAATGCGTCCGACGGTACGTGTAGCGCGTCGAGTTCAACGCCGCTCGCCTTGGCGACCAACGAGTAGATCTGATTCCACGTCAGAGCTTCGTCAGAGGTGATGTGAAAGTCTTCACCAATCGCTTCTGATCGACCCAGTAGTGGAATGAGTCCTTTGGCGAAGTCGGTGTTGTGGGTCAGCGTCCAGATACTGGTACCGTCACCGGGCACCAGTATCGGGACACCGCGCCGCATTCGATCGACGATCGTAAAGGGCATCGCGGAACTGCCTATGGCGATCGGGATTTGCGAAAAGCCGTAAGTATGCGAAGGGCGAATGATGGTCACCGGAAAGCCCGAAGACCGATGGGCGTCTCGAAGAACCTCTTCGCATGCGATCTTGTCCCTCGAGTATTCCCAGTACGGATTCGCGAGAGGGGTCTTCTCGGTGATGAGCCAGTTGGATGGCGGCTTCTCGTAGGCCGACGCCGAACTGATAAAGACGTATTGACCCGCGTCGGCGTAGAGCTGAAGATCAAGTTCAACCTGGCGGGGCACAAACCCCGTCCACTGGATCACCACATCGAACCGACGCGAACCGAGGGCGTCACGAACCTGTGACTCGTCGGATGCGTCGGCGATGAGAGTGCGTTCCTCTCCAACGTGATTAGGCAATCGAGAGAGTCCGCGATTGAGGACCCAGACTTCGTGACCGGCACCGAGCGCTTCGCTCACGCACGCCGTGCTGATGTTGCCCGTGCCACCAATGAACAGGATTTTCATTACGCCGTTTTATCGTGCAAACGTTTCGTTCGAGCCCTACGAACGAAGGGAGGGCGCCGCGACTGGTGTCGCCTCACTCAACGCTTCGCGCGCGTGGTAGCTCGATCGCGTCAATGGCGACGATTGAACGTGGCGAAGTCCGAGCCGACGGCCGCGCTCCGCGAGATCCTCAAACTCAGATGGCTCCCAAAACCGTGCGACGGGCAGGTGGCGCTCGGTCGGACGAAGGTACTGGCCAATGGTGACGATCTGAACGCCGACCGCGGCGAGATCACTCAGGGTTTCTTCGACTTCGTCGACGGTTTCGCCGAGACCGACCATCAGCCCTGACTTCGTCGTGAGCCCCGCGTGGACGCTGCGAGCCAGGACGGTGAGAGAGCGCAGATAGCCCGCACTCGGACGCACCGCTCGTTGCAAACGAGCGACCGTCTCGATGTTGTGATTCAACACGTCGGGTCGCTCGTCGAGGAGGATCTGCAGCGACGCCGGATCACCGCGCAGGTCGCTCGTCAACACTTCGACGTCCGTGCCGGGTGAGCGCTCTCGAATAGCCCGGACGCTCGCTGCGATGGCGGCCGCTCCCCCGTCGTGCAGATCATCGCGCGCCACACAGGTAATAACGGCGTGAGCCAATTTGAGTCGAACGACGGCCTCGGCGACGCGATCCGGCTCCGTCGGATCAAGCGCTAATGGCTTGCGGGTGTCCACGAGACAGAAGGCGCACGCGCGCGTGCAGCGTTCTCCATTCACCATGAACGTCGCCGTTCCTGCGGACCAGCACTCGAAGATATTCGGGCATCCCGCCTCTTCGCAGACCGTCACGAGACGCAGATCTTCGGTCAACTTGCGCAGTGACTGGTACTCGCTACCCATGTGAGCTTCGATGCGTAGCCACTCGGGCTTTCGCGTCGAGATCGACAGACCTGCGTCAGGATCGACGCCAGCTTTGCGGAGACGGCGAATAAGAGGCCGTTCGTCCGAAGTAGTGGCGGCGCTGCGATCAACTTTGGCGACGCGAGACACTCCGCCAAGCTGGCGGTCGAGCTCTTCGCCGAGCAGGTTCTCAACCTCCAACGAGGTGACGTGAAGACCGAGCGAGGTGAGTGACGCCACGGGCTTATCGGGAATGCCACACGGCACGATGGCCCGAAATCCTTCGAGGTCAATGTCGACGTTGAGTGCCACGCCATGCAGCGTGCGACGTGAGCCGTTCGCGTTGCGTTCCGTGCGCACGCCGACCGCGGCAATCTTCGCCGGTCGCGTCGACAGATTGGCCCAGACGCCCGGATATCCCTCGAGTCGACCAACGTCGCCGAGCATTCCTTCCGGGTCGACACGTCGAACCGTTGAAATCACCGCGTCTTCAAGATGGCGAACGTGCGCCTTGCCGGCCGCGGGATCGTCGGCGACGGTGATGATCGCCCATGCGACCACCTGACCGGGAGCGTGATACGTCACATCTCCCCCGCGGTCCGCGTCAATGACGACGGCGTTCAGCTCTGATGGTGGCACCAGGAAGTGTTCTTCGAGCGTTCGCACACCGCGGGTATAGGTCGGAGGATGCTCGAACAGCAGTACGTAGTCGTCGCTCGCTTGCAGCAGCGCTCGTTGAAGATCATTCGCTTCCGCGAAGGAGACTCGTCCGAGGTGGCGGCGACGCAGCATCTATCGCTCGCTCTCGAGATCCATCCCCGCGAGGAGTTCGCCCACCCGCTCCAAGTACTTCGCCGCGCCCGTTGGTTCGCAGACCCGGTGGTCAAAGGAGAGCCCGAGGACGAGCCGGCGACCGACTTCGAGGCTCAGTGCATCACTACCCACGACCGGCACGACGCGCACGGCGCCCATGGAGAGAATCGCCACTTCGGGCTGAATGATGATTGGCTTCGCCCAGAGCGTGTGTGGCGTCGGCGCACCAGCAATCGTGAAGGTTCCGCCCATGAGATCGTCCGCCGTGAGCTGGCGCGAAGCGAGACGATCGTCGAGTTCGTTGACCCGCCGTGCGAGAGCTCGCAAGGTCAAGCCCGCCGCCGCGTGAACGACCGGCACCAACATGCCGTCATCAGCGATCGCTCGGATGACGCCCAGATTGACCGTACGGTGAAGGACCAGCTCGTCCCCCGAGTACGTGGCGTTCAAAAACTCGAACTCCGCAAGTGCGCGCACGGCCGCCAGACTGACCACCATCTCATCGCTGATCGACTCGCCGTCGTGCGTGACGCGCCCGAGTGACTCCAACTTGGCGAAGATGGCTCCGTCAACTTCAACGGCGACAAAGCCGTGCGGCGTGCTCTGACTGGAGACCGACATGTGTTGGCCCATGCGACGCCGTCCGTTACTAAGAGGAAGGACGACCTCTTCGGTTGGGCCCTGAGCCACGGCTCGTTCAGCATCGCGACGCGTGATCGATCCACCGGGACCGGTGCCGCGCAAACTTGACGCTTCAACGCCGCCGTCGTTCAAGATTCTGCGCACCACCGGTGACACCACCATGCCAGACGAAGAATCGGACGATGGTGCCGCTTCCGGCGCGCGAACTTGTGACGTAGGAGCGACGGGCGCAGTGCTCGTCGGTGCTGTTGCGGGCTCCGTTACAGGTGCAGCTTCTGGAGCCTGCGGCGGTGCGCTCTGTGCCGCGACACTCGCCCCGGCCGACTCGTCGATGACCGCGACACGTGAACCCGTCTCCACGGTGTCACCCTCGGCCGCAATGATCTCAACTAAGACGCCAGCGGCCGGTGAGGGCATCTCCGAGTCAACTTTGTCCGTCGACACTTCAAAGAGGGGCTCATCGCGCGCAACGACGTCGCCCACCTTCTTGAACCATTGCGTGATGATTCCTTCGGTGACAGACTCACCCAACGAGGGAAGAGTGACGTCTGTCATGATTTGTTAATATACCTAGCGTGAAGGCCGCTGCGATCTACGCTCGGATATCCAAGGACCGCGACGGGACCGAAAACGGTGTTCGCCGCCAGGTGGACGAATGTCTGAAATGGGCGAAAGGCCACAACGTCACGGTCGCCGAGACCTACGTTGACAACGACATCTCTGCCACCAATGGCAAGCGCCGACCCGAATATGAACGAATGTGTGCGGATATCAAACAGCGTAGACGGGATGGGGTAATCACTTGGCACCTCGACCGACTCCACCGCAATCCAATCGAACTTGAGCAGTTCATCATTCTGATCGAGTCAACGAGTGCCGATGTGCGCACGGTAACTGGCGGAGATTACGACCTCTCGACTTCCGATGGGCGAGCTATGGCACGCGTCGTTGGAGCGTTCGCCCGTAAGGAATCCGAAGATAAGAGCCGCCGAATCAAGAGTCAGAAGCGCCAGCGGGCAAGCGATGGAAAGCGAGTCTCTGGTGGACGTCGAGCATATGGATATAACGCCGATCACAGCCAGCTACAGCCAGAGGAAGCTCCCATCATTCTGGAGGCTGCGCGGCGAGCCTTAGCTGGTGAGTCCATCTACTCAATCTGCGTGGACCTCAATCAACGGCAAGTTCCGAGCGCTTCCGGAAGACAGTGGTCGGGACAGGTCCTCAAGCGAATTATCTGCTCCGGTGCTGTCAGCGGACAAGTTGAACATCTCGGCGAAATTGTCAGCATAGGGAGTTGGCCAGCGATCCTGTCACCAGCGCAGACCACGCAACTTCGAAAGAGTCTCCTAAATCGACCAGGGGGGACACCCCGTGCACCTCGTCGCTATCCGCTTGCGGGCCTTGTCTTCTGTGGTCGATGTGGATCAAAGATGGTCGGTAAACGGAGAGACAGCGGAGCAAGGACGTACTTCTGCGCCAAAGGTGTCACAGGTGCAGGCTGCAATAAGACAACCACTGTTGCCGAGCTTTTTGAGACGCTCATCGCGGACGCGGTTCTCTATCGACTAGATACGCCCGACCTTCAACGCAAGTTGATAAGTGTTGCTTCGCAAGACGATCAAGCAGACACATACCAAACTGAGATTGACCGATCTCAAGGCGATTTAGACGAGTTAGCACAGGCTTTCGGAGAACGGAAGATTTCTCTACGCGAATGGCTCATGGCGAGATCACCAATAGAAGAACGACAGTCGGAAGCGTCCCGTCGAATGGGCCAACTCATTGGTTCCTCTGCGTTAGAGAACTACGTCGGCAACGCTGCTCATCTCCGAGCGCAGTGGGCGAACCTCGCGCCTGATCGTCAGCGAAGTATCATTGGTGCCCTCGTAGACCGTGTGACGGTGAATCCAGCGGTAAAGGGCCGCACGAGCTTTGACCCGACCCGCTTTGAAGTCACTTGGCGCATTTAACCTCCGCCAGGGATGCGGCCCGCTCCTAACATAACGGCCACCTGGCCGAGCACAGCTGCATCCGTAACCTTCACGGGAACCCCCTGAGCGTTGCATGACTCCTCCACCCACTCAGCAACGCTCTTCTGCCATTTCGTAGCCGCTTCTTTCGACTCCATTAGCGGTTCCATGACATCCACACCGCGTTCGGTCCAATCCAACCTTCTTGATTACGAGAGCGCCACAGATAACTTGGCTCTACGCCCATCCGGTCACTAGCTTCGGCAATCACTTCTTCAACCGAGTGACCAAGAATTAGCTCTGACTTCGGTTTGAATCCTCGCGCGGCGTCAAATCGACGCAGATTGAATTCACGACGTACGTCGAATCCCTTTCGCACGTATTTGGCTAGGTAGATCGCCGCTCGGCGCGATTCACCCAAGGAACCTTGCCCGATCGGAACTTGATCGAGGAGCTTGATGTGAACAAATCCACGACCCCACGCATCGACGATCTTTGATCTCGGGACGAACCTTCCAACAGCAAAGTGCAGGTGTAGCCCATGGCCCTTCTCGTGCCACTCTGGAACCCACAAGTACGGGAACGGTTTATCCATCTCCGCCTTCAGACGCCGGAAAAACTCACCGACGTCTTTTCGCACCTGGCGCTCATCCTCGCAAGCAACCTCGTAGGTAAGCGTGCCCAAACGATTAAGACGATTAGCCACCACATACCGACGAAGACCTGAACCCGCTCTCCTTGCCGCCATTGCTGCCGAGCGCTCTGGATCGGCGGCCTCTCCCCGCACTCCACTGCGATGGGGTGAACGACTACGCGGGGCCTGTCGAAACGAACCACCGGCTTCCGCTGCCTCCCTATACAACTTGAGGCGCCACTCGCCCTCGATCGGACGAGCCAATAGTTCTACTGGATCGAAATGTGTTGTTAATTCAAGTAAAGAGCGCCCGCCTTCGGCGGTCGCCGGGTCGCCTACATTCGAGTCATGATCCGCGTGCCCACTGATGGGTTCTTCGAAGTTTCTGCGTAACACGGGGTCTCACTTGAAACGAAGTCCGCACACTCGGCTAAGTGAAGCGGTACTGCTCCGCTTCCCAAGTGGGACATCCCGTTAGTTCGGCGGTAGATGTTTCCCCGGATCAAACGCCGGAACACCTCAACTAGCACCGTATTACACCGCTGTAACTTCGCGCAAGTCGTACGGCTGCTGGCTGACATAGCGCATTTGCCCGTTGCAGGGTCCCGCTTGCCGCCACGCCACGCGCGGGGGCAAGCGGAGGCCCCCTGCCCACCGAGCAAAACTCCGCGGATCCAGACCTAGCATCAGGCTCTGTGCGATGAGGTGAGCAGGCATGCAGAAACCAAGTGAAACGACTGACGATTCGTGGGTTTACGTCACGAGTACATTTCGGCGCGAAGAGCGGACTGAGCGCTCGGGCAAGTGGCTTGTGTTTTCTGCGCTGGGAGAGCAGGACCATGCGTGGGAAGTTATAAGCGCCTCGACCGAATCCGATGAGTTGGGCTTTGCCTCAAAGGCAGCCACCTTCGTCGATAATCCCCGTCAGTCAAATGCGAAGGAGCTTCCAATTTGCGTGTACACCTATGACTCTTCCGATCTCGTTGACGTCACACGCGTATTTGACCAACTACGACAATTGGGTTTCACGCAACGCCTGTTTTACAAGACCGACGACGACACGAGAGCGGGCAGATACGCCAATGGCGTCTCTCTATACTTCTCACCTCCGGGTTCGAGTACGTTTCGCTGACTGTGAAAGCAACCGACTCACAAGTGTCATGAGCGTAGAGGTGCAGGAGGCGCTATTTTCTTAGCGTGAGGTCGCCAAATGAAACGTAGAGGCGGCGGATCAATAGTTCTGGCGATCGTTATCGGCGTCGTTGGCGGAGCCTGGCTTTCCGAGTTGGGTCCCGATCATTCGCAATGCAGCTCCGCTCTCGTCGCCGCCGCGAATCAGTCTGCTTGTTCGGCCGACTCCTTTAGGTGGTATGCGGCTTGGGGACTCATTGCGCTGGCGGCCATATTTGCGATCAAAGGGCTAATTGACTACGCCAAATCATCTTCTCTGCCCATAAGACCATGCCCTGAATGCGGGACTCCGGTTCAAGCCCCAGCTAATCACTGCAGTAACTGCGGCATAGCTCTCGATACAACTCACTAATAATTCTCGCAGTCCGACTTCCCTGACGCGAAACGTTGAGACTTTCTAGGACCAGGTCCAGCCGAGCGTGCCCAAATAGCCAAGCCCTTTAACAATCTGCGAAAACGTTAATTTGCCGTTCTCGATCAGCTGCTGCACCAGCCTCAGTAGTCCGAGGGCTGCCATGAATTGGAGAAACTTCTTCCAGGCGTCACCGCCGTCATTCATAAAAGTCGTCTTGTTCATAATCACCTCCGTTGCCTTTCAGGCGGATTTTATGGACCTTCCAGGGCGGACTACACGGTTGTGATTATTTGCACGAATTACGGAGCCACCTGAACTTCTCTAGGTATATTCATTTGCCGTGACATCAGCCAACGTGCAGCCCTCGACCGGCGAGCGCAAGAAGCGTCTCGCCGAACGTCTCCGACAGCGACGGGTGCGGCTGAATTAGAGCGGCCGCCTCTTCGGCGGTGGCCTCCCAGTTGACGGCGAAGTAACCAGCGCCGAGCTGCTCAGTCACCCACGGTCCCGCCATGTGCACGCCAAGAATCTGTCCACCCGAGCCATCGGCCCGCTTCTCGGCAATGATCTTCACGACGCCTTCGGTGTCGCCGATGATCTGGGCGCGGGAGTTTCCGCCGAAGGGGTCCTTCTTCACAACCACGTCGTAGCCCTTTTCCTTCGCGGCGGCCTCGGTGAGGCCAACGAAGGCGACTTCGGGGTTCGAGTAGATGGCCCACGGTACGCGCTCGTAGTCAACGGGCATGGCCGGCTCGCCGAGGATCGTCTTGATCGCGACAATTGCTTCGGCGAATCCCACGTGAGCGAGTTGGGGCGTACCGGCGACGACGTCGCCCACCGCAAAGACGTTCGCGGCGGCGGTGCGCATGTAGCTGTCGGCGACGACGAAGCCACGCTCATCAATGACAACACCGGTGCCCTCGCCGAGAAGTCCTTCGGTTCGCGGACGACGTCCCACGGACATGACGACCATGTCGGTCTCGACGCTGTCGGCACCGTCGATGGCGATTGTCGTTGAGCCCTTCTTCGGTGTATGACCGGTGATCTTTACGCCGGTGCGAATATCGATGCCGCGCTTCTTGAACGAACGATTGACAACGCTTGCGACCTCTGTGTCGCAGCCCACGAGAATTGACGGCAACGCTTCGAGCACGGTGACCGACGTTCCCATGTCCGAGAGCAGCGAAGCGAACTCGCAGCCAATGGCCCCGCCACCGATGACCGCGGCTCGCTTGGGCAGAACGGTCAGGTCGAGGAACTCGTCGGAGGTCACGACGATCTTGCCGTCGATGTCAAATCCCGGCAGCGTGCGCGGCACAGAACCGGCGGCGAGGATGACGTTCGCACCCTTCGCGACGACGCCAGCGTCCGGACCATCGACGACGGTGACGGTGAGGTCCTTGTCGAGACGACCGGTGCCCTGGAAAATGGTGACCTTACGGCCCTTCAAGAGGCCCGAGAGGCCCTTGAACAGGCGGTCGACGATCTCGTTCTTGCGCGCCTGGCTGACCGAGAAGTCAACGGTCACGTCCTTGTGGTCGATACCAAACGCCGACGAGTGCTCGACCGTGCGGCGTACGTGGGCGGTTTCCAGGAACTCCTTGGCCGGCACACATCCACGGTGCAGACACGTACCACCAACCTTGTCGAGTTCGACGATCGCGATATTGAGACCGGCCGCGGCGCCGTAGAGAGCGGCGGCGTAACCACCGGGCCCTCCGCCAATGACGACCACGTCGAACTGCTGGACCTCGTTAACCACAATCATTCCCTTCGGTTGAACAGCCAAATCCCCCGCCGAGAAATCCTAATGTTTTTGAACTTCGACCCTTGCGGAGAAACTACGAGTGCCGGGCGCGTTGCGAGTCTGCGGCGGCTGTTGCCAGGCCGTCGACAAAGTCATTCATGAGGTCGCCCGAATGCCCCTTCACCCACGAAAACGTGACCGGGCGTCCACCGTCGAGCACGAGCGGGATGAGAGCCTCCCAGAGGTCACGATTGGCGACGGGTTGTCCCTTGGTGTTTTTCCAATTGCGCCTCTGCCACCCGAGATACCACTGGTCGTGAAAGCATTTCACGACGTAGTTCGAGTCGCTCACAATCTCTACGGCACCCTCGGAGTGCTCGAGCAGGGCCTCAATGACCGCCATCACTTCCATGCGCTGGTTCGTCGTGTGGGGATTTGAGCCACTTCCGAAGTCGTCCTGACCGCTCGCCCACGCCCAACCGCCCGGACCGGGATTACCGCGGCAGGCGCCGTCGGTATAGATGCGATTCATATAACGCGCGTAATCCAGGCGTCCGGGTCCTCGGTGAAGCGTGTGACGGCAGGCGGCAGGTCACCGCGCAGAACCTGGCCGAGAGTGACGTGCTCCAAGACCTCGCGCAACGTCCCGCGCACCGCTACCCACACGTCGCGCAGATGCTTGGCCTCGCCCTCGTAGATGAGCGTCTCGGGACGCATTCCCCGGACTCCGGCCATGGGACCACTCACCACGCGAAGGATGTCGGCGATCATTATGGTGTCGGGGTCGCGGGCCAACTTGAACCCGCCCTCGGGGCCTCGCTGGCTCGTCACCAGCCCCCCGCGCCGCAGGTCACTCAAAATCGCCCCGAGGAACTTGGCGGGCAGATCCTGCTCGTGGGCCAGGTGATCGGCGCTCACTGAAACGTCGCTCGCCGCCAGCGTTAAGAGCGCACGGATGGCGTACTCGGCTTTGGCGGGAATCTGCATCCTTACATTCTGGCGCAAGAATTCGTCGGGCGTGACCGTTCAAGGGCGAACTTCTAGGGTGGTCAGTGTGTTTGACCTCGCCACGCGCCGTCTCTACCTGTGTGTTGGCGTGCGAGATGACATGGGTGACTTCCTGCCAGCCGTCCTTCGCGGTGGCGTCGACGTCGTCCAACTGAGAGAAAAGACCCTCGATCTTGAAGCACAACGTGCCATGGCACTGGTCATGAAGCCGATCTGTCGCAGCTTTGGCGTCCCGTTCATCGTGAACGACTCACCCGAACTCGCAGCCGGCGTCGGCGCCGACGGCGTGCACGTGGGCCAAGAAGATGTCAGCGTCGAGAGGTGCCGCCAGCTGCTGGGCGACGCCGCCATCGTCGGTCTCTCCACTCACTCATCCGACGAGTTCGATCGCGCGCTACAGGAGAACGCCTCCTATTTCAGCGCAGGACCCATTGAGCCGACCCCTACGAAGCCGGGCCGCAGCGGCACGGGAATCGACTACGCGGTGGCGAGCCAAGAACGAAGCATTCGACCGGTCTTCGTCACGGGCGGTGTCAACGCCAGCAACGTCGGCGCACTCGTGGCGGCAGGACTTCGCCACTTCGTGGTGGTGCGCGCACTCACCGAAGCGAGCGATCCCGAAGCCTCAGCGCGTTCGGTTCGTGACGCGTTGGATACGGCGTTAGCGATGACGGTCGAGCCAACCTAAGAGCGTCGCCACCATCCGCGGGTCGGCGCGCAATTGATGACCGGCCCCTTGGATGAGTCGAAGTTCGGCGCGCCCGTCGGCCGCGGCCACGAGGTCGCGCGCGTCCGACGCGGGCACTTCAATGTCATCGGTACCGTGTCCGATCAAGAGGCGACGCGGCGGGAGCTTCGCAATAGCGTCCATGGGATCTATATCCAAGATGTCCTTGTAGAGGGCCTCGGCCGGAAGTAGTTCGCTCTCATTGCCCACGACGCCCGATATCTTCACCGCGCGATGGATGTCCTCGGCGGACCCGCACCACGCGCGTAGATGAGCCGGCGCCGCAAACGTGGCGACGCCTCGAACCCGTTCATCGCCGGCCGCAACGGCAAGGGCCAACGATCCTCCGAAACCAAAGCCTGCGAGCGACACCCGAGGCTCGCCCTCGGCGACGTAGTCGAGGATCGTCGCCAGGTCTTCGCGCCACTTCGTGGCGGAGAACGTTCCGGTGCTTCCGCCGACGCCCGACAGGGTCCCGCTGGCTACCAACCACCCGGACTCATTGGACACGTGTTCAGCGAGTTCGGGCAACAAGCCCGCGGCCTGGCGCCCCATGCCCACGAGTCGCGGTAGGCCGTGCACCAGAACGAGGACGTGACCGACAACCGGTCGCGCGTTCGAGTTGGAAATTCGTAGATCGAGTAGCGACGTGCCGCTCGTCAGCTGCTCGTGAGCGAGCACGAAGCTAAATGCCTAGGCGCTGCGCCAGTAGCTCACGGTGATAGGCCGGGTCTCCCAAAAAGAGCTCGGAACTCTTCGCGCGCTTGAAGTACAAGTGTGCGGGGTGCTCCCAGGTGAACCCGATCCCCCCGTGAATCTGAATGTTTTCCGCCGCGCAGTGAAAGTAGGCCTCGGAGCAGAACGACTTCGCGAGGCTCGCCGCGATCGGCAGTTCCTCGTTTCGCTCTTGCGACGCCCAAGCCGCGTAGTACGCGGCCGACTTTGCGGACTCCACGTCGAGCAACATGTCGGCGCACTTGTGCTTGATGGCCTGAAAGGAGCCAATGGGCCGACCGAACTGCACGCGGTTCTTCGCGTACTCAACCGACGCGTCGAGAACGCGCTGCGCCCCACCAACCTGCTCTGCGGCGAGCGCCGATGCGGCGATCTGCATGGTGGCTTCGAGGCCTTCGAGTGCACTTCCCTCTTCGCCCACCAGCATGGCTGGAGCGTTGGTAAAGACGATCCGGCTCTGCTTGCGCGTTTGGTCCATAGTCGCGAGCGACTCGCGCTCGACACCGGAAGCGTCGCCGGCGACAGCGAAGAGCGACAGACCCTTCTCGGTCTTCGCGGGTACCAACAGAAGAGACGCCGTGGATCCGTCGGTCACGTAACTGCGAACACCACTCACCGTGAATCCATCACCGGACTTCGTCGCAGTGGTCGTCGTGGCGTTCAGATCCCACTGGCCGTCATCGTCGGTGAGGGCCACTGTCGCAATGACGTCGCCGGAGGCGATGCCCGGTAAGTAGATGGACTTCGACGCGTCATCGCCCACAAGGAGAAGCGCGTTCGCGGCGAGCGCCACGGTAGAGAAATACGGCGAACACAGAAGTGCGGCGCCCATTTCCTCGAATACGACATAGAGCTCAACGGGTCCGTACCCCTGGCCCCCAAACTCTTCGGGAATGCCGAGGCCCTGCAGGGCTAGCTCGTTCGCCATCTGAGCCCAGACGGCGGGATCGTAGCCCTCTTCAGTCGCCATTAACCGACGCACTTCGCTCTCGGGAGACTTTTCCTCTAGGAAGCGGCGCACCATTTTGCGAAGTTCGTCTTGCTCTTCGCTGAATCCAAAGTTCATCTTGGGCCCTCTTCTTCCTTGGCGCCACGCACCAGAATCGAGATTACTCAATCTTGAAGGCGTTGATTTACGTGGCAGTCTGGAGACATGGACAACGTAGAACTGGTCTGGTCCGACGCGCTCAGCGAGGTTCACCGATTCGTCGTGGGACCGCTCGCGAACAACGTCTATGTCGTTCGCTGCCGACGCACCGGCGAGGCAGCGCTGCTCGACGCCGCGAACGAACACGAGCGACTCCTCGACGTCGCCCGAGAACTCGGCGTGACCTCGGTGCTCGAGACCCACGGACACTGGGATCACATCGGAGCCGTCGAGGCGGTACGCGAAGCGGGTATCGACGTATGGGTCCGCGAAGAGGACGCTCACCTGTTACCGAGCTACGACCATTTACTCGAGGACGACATCGTGCACCAGGTCGGTCAGTTGCGACTGCGTACCGTGCATACGCCGGGTCACACGCCGGGCAGCATCTGCTTCGCGCTCGAGAACACGCCGTTGCTCTTTACCGGCGACACCCTGTTTCCCGGTGGTCCCGGCAACACGACCTTCGAGGGTGGAAGCTTCTCCACCATCATCACGTCGATCGACGAACGAATCTTCGGTGTCTATGGCGATGAGGTCACTTTTTGGCCGGGCCACGGCGCGCCGTCGACGATCGGCGTCGAGCGAGCACACCTTGAAGAGTGGGTGGACCGAGGCTGGTAAAGCTGGTCGGCGTTTCGTAGTGGCCCGGTAGGCTCACTTCGTGTCAAAACCGCTCCTCGAACTGCGTAACTTACATGCCGAAGCCGAAGGGTCGTCGATCCTGCGCGGCGTCGACCTTGTCGTCAACGAGGGCGAAGTGCACGCCCTCATGGGTCCCAACGGTGCGGGCAAGTCCACACTGGCGAGCGTCATCATGGGACATCCCGGCTACCACGTCACCGCCGGTGAGATTCTCCTCCACGGCGAGAACATCTCAAAGTGGACGCCCGACGAGCGAGCTCGAGCGGGCATCTTTCTCGCCTTCCAATACCCCGAAGCAATCAGCGGGGTCTCGGTCATCCAGTTTCTGCGTCAGGCCATCGCCGCGCGCAAGGGCCTCGACGAGCTGAGCGTGCTCGAGGTCCGCCTCGACCTCGCCGAGTGGATGGACCGCCTCGGCATCGACAGCGCCTTCGCCGAGCGACACTTGAACGACGGTTTCTCGGGTGGCGAACGCAAGCGCAACGAGGTGCTGCAGATGGCTCTGCTCGAACCCGTTATCGCACTCCTCGACGAGACCGACTCCGGACTCGACATCGACGCGCTGCGCGTGGTAGCGAAGGGCGTTCGTACGGTGCGCGATCAGCACCCGACCATGGGCGCCGTGGTCGTGACTCACTACGTGAAACTCCTCGACGAGATTCGCCCCGACTTCGTCCACGTTCTCGTGGACGGCCGCGTCGTGCATACCGGCGGCGTCGAACTCGCCCAAGAAATCGACCACGACGGCTACGACGCGTGGCGACCGGTCAGCGCGTGAGCAGCTTCAACGCCCGTCGCGTGCGCGCCGACATTCCTCAATTGACGCGCCGCGTCAATGGACGTGCCATCACCTACCTCGACTCGGGCGCGAGCTCGCTCCAGACGCACTCCGTGATTGACGCCATGAGCCGCTACTACGAACTTCGTCACGCCAACGTGCACCGCGGGGTCTACCAGACGGCTAACGAAGCCACCGACGCCTATGAAGGCTCGCGTGCGGCCGTCGCACGATTCATCAACGCTCCCGGCGGCGCCGACGAAGTTGTTTTCACCAAAAACACCACCGAGTCGTTTAACTTGCTCGCGAAGGTATGGGGGGCGGCTCACCTCGGCGAGGGAGACGTGGTCCTTGTCACCGAGATGGAGCACCACGCCAACATCGTGCCATGGTTCCAGCTGCGCGAGGCGACCGGCGTAGAGGTTCGCTTCATCCCCGTCGGCGACGACTTCCGGCTCGACCTCACCAACCTCGACGAGCTACTGCGCGACGTCAAACTGCTGTCGGTGACGGGGATGTCCAACGTCCTCGGCACGAAGAATCGGATACACGATCTCGCTCAGGCCGCGCACGCCGTCGGCGCCCTCGTGGCCGTCGACGGCGCCCAGATGGTCGGCCACGGACCCGTCGACGTGACGGCCCTCGACATTGACTTCTTCGCTTTCTCGGGCCACAAGATGCTCGGACCAACGGGCATTGGTGCGCTCTGGACACGCGAGAGCGTGCTGGACACCATGGGCCCCTTCATGGGTGGTGGCGGCATGATCGCCGACGTGACGGTCAACGGCTTCACTCCTGCGAAGGGTGTCGCCCGCTTCGAGGCCGGCACTCCACCGATCGCCGAAGCCGTGGGACTGCACGCCGCCATTCGCTACCTCGAGGGACTCGGGATGGACAACGTGGCCGCCTACGACCGCTACCTCACCGAAGACGCCCTGCGGCGCCTCGACTTGACCTTTGACGGACGCATACGAATCGTCGGACCGCTCGACGTGATTGAACGAGGGGGCGTCATCAGTCTCGACGTCGAAGGCGTGCATCCTCACGATGTCGCTCAAGTACTCGACCAGTTTGGCGTCTGCGTTCGTCCCGGTCACCACTGCGCCAAGCCCCTCATGCGTCGCTTCAATCTCGCCGCGACGGCGCGGGCGTCCTTTGGCCCCTACTCCAACACCGCTGATACCACTGTGCTGCTCGAGGCTCTCGAGCATGCCCTAAAAATGTTTGGCTAGATCGATGTCAAATCTTGAAGACCTCTATCGCGAAATCATTCTTGATCACTACCGTTCCCCACGCAATCGCGGTGAACTGGCGCCTCCCGCTCACCGCGTTGAGGGCTTCAATCCCCTCTGCGGTGACGAGGTCACCGTCTACCTCGAGGTGAATGACGGAGTCTTGACGGACATCAAACTGATGGGACACGGCTGTTCGATCTCGCAGTCATCCTCGTCGCTGATGAGCGCCGCCGTGAAAGGAAAGCCTCTCGAGGACGTGCGCGCCACGATCGAGACGTTCAAGGAACTCATGACGGCGCACGAGACGACGATGGACGAGGAAGAGCGCGACGCCACCAACCTGCGCACCCTCGGTGAACTGGCCGCGTTGGCCGGCGTCGTGAAGTTCCCCGTGCGTATCAAATGCGCGACCCTCGCCTGGAACACCCTGCAGCAGGGTCTCCAGGAACTCGCAAGTTAGAACTCGGCCGACTCCTTACGAGGGTGTGCAGGGCACCGGGTCGTAGTTGGGAACCCCCGTCAAGGTCGGGTTGGCCGCGGCTGTCGTCGTCGTTGTCTTTTTGTGCGTACCCGTCGTCGAAGGTGTCGTAGTCGTCGTCGTTGACGTGGTCGTTGTCACGACGGGCGGCAACGGAGTTTGCCCCTCCTCGTTGGGAGGGGGATTCGAAGGAGTGTCGAGCTGTGAGCCAAAGATGTCGACGAGCATCTGCTGGGTCTCGGGCTCTTGCACGTAGAGAACATCACCGAGGGTTGCGCTGGTCGCTGCGTACGTCGGCAAAGTCCAGGTCTGAATCGAGTTGGCGTTGATGCCGTGGAAGCGAACGGCGAGACCAATGAGCTCGTTCAGCGAGAAGTTCTGATCGAGGATGATGCCTTGAGGCAGCTTCGAGAGGAAGGTGTTGATCGTGAGCGGGTTGTAGAGTTTCTTCCCGCGATCAACCATGGCGCGCAGGAACGCGTCTTGACGGTCGATGCGTCCAAAGTCACTCGTGGGGTCGTACTGCCACCCGGCGTTGTACAACTCGTCCGCTCCATACGAGCTGGAACCCCAACTGGTCGGGGGGAACTTCGTCGCGTGGTCGGTGTTGTAGTAAAAGTGGCGGCTGCGAGTGAGGGCCAGGGCTTGAAAGCCGGTCACCAGTTGACAGCCGGGGTGCAGAATCCGCAGTCCCGAGTACGGGTCCCACGACGGATAGCGAAAGTCCAGGTAGACCCCGCCCAGAGCGTCGGCGACGTTGATCATTCCGGCGAAACTCACCACGATGGTCTGGTTGATGGGGATGCCGAAGTTGGCCGTAATGGTCTGAGCCAGCAGCGACGGCCCGTTGCCAAAGTTGACGTTGATCCGGTTGAAATTACCGTACAGCGACTGGTTCGCGAGCAACGATACGACGGTGTCGCGAGGAATCGAGATCATGTTGATGGTGCCCGCGCCCGGGTCGACGTGGATGATCTTCACGACGTCGCTGCGCTGACCGGTTACCGTGCCGCTATTAGCACCCGTCTGGCGATATGCGAGACCGGTGAGTCCGGCCCGCGAGTCCGAACCGATCATGAGGATATTGAAAGGCTGGCCGGAGATGGGCTTAACTTCGCCTGCCACATTCACGCGTTGAATTTTGTCAAAGCGCCAGTTGGCGTAGAGGTAGCTTCCGCCACCGATGGCCACAATCAAGAGGATTACGACAGCGGCCCCGATCGCGACTCGTCGGCCGATGCGATGAGGACCACGTGACTTGCGCCGGCGGCGCTTGGCCCCGCCTTTGTCATCTACGGCATCGCCGAGCGCGAGTAGCCGTTCCTGGTTAGCGAGGGACCGTCTCGAGTGATGGCGACCAGATTGAGGCGTGTCATCACGTCCATTGGCCATCGTTGAAGTTTAACCGTCGCTGTGATGTGAAACTACGCGGTGACGCCACGAAAAGCGTCGTATCCATCGCGTTCGAGTGTTTCGGCGAGTTCGGGACCGCCCGTGGCGACGATTCGTCCATTACCCATGACATGAATCATCGTGGGTGGAAGTTCGAGAAGCAGACGGCGAAAGTGCGTGATGGCGAGCACGCCGCAGTTCCATTCAGTGGTCGCGGCCACCAATCGACGCGCCACCGCGTCCAACGCGTCCACGTCAAGACCAGAGTCAACTTCGTCGAGAAGTGCGAACTTGGGTTGCAAGATTCCCAGTTGCACCATTTCAGCGCGCTTACGCTCACCACCGGAGAGATCGACGTTGACGAATCGATCGAGCAACTCGGGACGCAGTTCCAATCGGTGCGCCTCTTCGAGCATCCGCGCGCGTAACGTCGAACGTTCTGCGCCGGCCGCTTCGAGGAGGTCGAACGCGCGCACTCCCGGAATCTCGAATGGCTGTTGAAGGACGAGCATCAGACCGGCTCGTGCTCGATCAGTCGCTGACAACGTCAATAGTTCGACGCCGTCGATGGTGACCGAGCCGTCGAGAACCGTGTAGCCGGGGTGACCGGTGAGAGCGTGCGCCAGAGTCGACTTGCCCGAGCCGTTCGGACCCATGATGGCGTGCACTTCGCCCGAGTTCATGGTCAGCGAGAAGCCCTTCAGGACTTCCTTTTCGCCCACCGAGACGCGCAGGCCGTCAATCTTCAACGTGGAGCTCATGGTGTCTCCACTTCGAGTCGGCCGTCGCGCTGCACGACGCCGTAGTGCTGCACCGGTCGGGTGGCGGGAAAGGTCATGGGTGCCCCATCGCTCAGACGAAACATGGCGCCGTGGCGCGCGCACTCGATCTCGGCGGTCTCGACGTCAACTTCTCCTTCGGAGAGTGAGAACTCCTCGTGGCTGCAACGGTCATCCAACACGAAGACCTGCTCGTCGACGCGCACGGCGACGAGAACTCGACCGTCGACCTTCAACTGACGTGGCACGCCTTGTTCGAAATCACCCAGCTGGCCAATGTCCGTCGTCGTCACGCCGCCACCACCGCGACACTTGAGAGTACCGAGGCGACGTCGCGCTCGACAAGTTCGGCGAGCTCCGCCGGCAACGCCGACAACATCTCGTAAAAGAACCCCTGAATCATGAGACGTTGCGCGTCGTCGCGACTGACTCCGCGTGACTCCAGGTACCAACGCTGCAATTCGTCAAGAGGACCGACGCTCGACGCGTGCGCGCACATAACGTCGTTCTCTCGGATGTCGAGATTGGGCACACTGTCCGCATGCGCCGTACGTGACAGAAGAAGATTGTGATTGGTCTGACGAGCGTCGGTACGCTTGGCACCCTTTTCAATCTCGATGAGCCCGGTGTAGACCGAACGCGATGAGTCGGCGACGGCGCCTTTCGAGAGCAACGTCGACGTTGTACGAGGTGCGAGGTGAAACTGGCGAGTACGAAAGTCGTGGACCTGGTCGCCCGAGCCGAGAAAGGTGGTGCGCAACTCGTTCGCGGCTCCGGCGCCGAAGAGCTCGGCGTCGTTTCGCGAGCGGTCATAGTGCGCCCCGAGCCCGACGACTGCTTGGTGCAGACGCGCGTCGCGCGCAAGTCGGCCCGTCGTTCGCGCCACGTGCCAGGCGCTCGCGTCCAGTCGCTGGTACGTGATGAGTTGCAAAGAGGCGTTGTCTTTGACGAGGTACTCACTGACAGGCACGACCAGCGCGTCCTTGCCACCCTCGAAGTACTCAACCACGGTGACGCTCGCGCCACGTCCTACAACGATCTGAGTACGAGAAAACGATGCGCTGGCCGAAGACTCGTTGAGAACCACGATCGGATCCGTGACGTCGACGCCGGCTTCCACGCGAATAACCGTGGTGCCCGGTGCGAGCGCCACGTTCAAGAGAGCGAACGTGTCGCCCTCGTAGCGCTGGAGAAAGCTCTCGCCATTGAGGGACGACTGCGAACCCAGAAACTCAACACTGACACCCGGGGTCGTGTCGCCCGCGCTGACACCAAAACCGTCGACGACGCGCACGACAAGGCCCGCACGTTCTATCAACTGCGTCGCGAACGCCGAGTCGGGCGCACGATTGGGGGAACTCGCGACCGTGAAGCGGTCGAGATCGAGGTCGCCCAAGGGGGCGTAGCGCCAGACTTCATCGCTGGGCGACGGCAGTCCCAGGGACTCGAAGAGCGACCAGGCGAGACGTCGTTCGGCCGCGTCGGACCGGTCGGCAATGAAAGAGGAGGCTGTGTCAGCGAAGGATGTCATATGAAAAGAGGACCCAGGCAGTGTACCGGGGCCACGACGACTCTCCCGCGCTTCGACGTAGGCTTAGCAATCGATCGAAAGGACCACGTGGAGTTTTCGTCGGACGTCATTACCCTCGACGTCGAAGATCACGTCGCGACGCTCTGGTTAAATCGTCCCGACGCGCGAAACGCTCTCGGCAGCGCCTTCTGGCACGACCTCCCCCTCGCCGCCGCGGTCGTCGCCGCGAACAAGGAGATTCGCGTCCTCGTCGTCGCGGCCAAAGGTCCGCACTTCACCGTGGGACTCGATCTCAAAGAGTTCGGCGGACACTTTCTCTCGGGTGAGGCGACGAGCTCACGCGCCACCGCCAACGCCCACGCGTACGAGACCGTTCGCGTGATGCAGGACTCCGTCACGTCGCTGGCGAAACTGGCCGTGCCGGTGATCGCTGCGGTGCACGGCTACTGCATTGGCGGCGGCATCGATCTCATCAGCGCCTGCGATATTCGCTTGGCGTCAACGACCGCGACATTTTCCGTTCGAGAGACCAAGGTCGCCATCGTGGCGGACCTTGGGACCCTGCAACGCCTTCCGCACATCGTGAGCGCCGGGCACGTGGCCGAGCTGGCCTTCACCGGTAAAGACGTCGACGCGCAGCGAGCCTGCGCCATTGGTCTCGTCAACTCACTGCACGGTGACAGTGCCGACGACGTGTACACGGCTGCTCTCGCTCTGGCCAACGAAATCGCCGCGAACTCTCCTCTGGCCGTACAGGGCACCAAAGCCGTCCTCGGCGCCAATGAGGGAAGGACCGTTGACGAGGGGTTGGAGTTCGTCGCGCGCTGGAACACGATGTACCTCGCGAGCAATGATCTACGCGAAGCGATGACGGCGTTCGTCGAGGGACGACCGCCGATCTTTCACGGTGACTAGCGCTTCCAGAACTTGCGGCCCTTGCGCTTCTTCTTCTCGAGCTCATCAAGTTCGCGGCGTCGCTCTTCGATCAACTCGGGTGCAATGGCGTTCACGATCTCACTGGCCGAGGCCAACAGTTCACGCCGATCCTCGACCGGCACATCCGGCGGTGCCGACTCGACGGGGCGATCGACCAGAGTCCCGTGCGACCATCCAACGTCGACGAATCGACGCTCGTAGGTGAGGCAGTTCTCGGGGCATGACCATGGTTGGTCGGGGGCGTTGCCGAGCACGCAGAAGCGCGCCACTTCGCCTGACTTATACGTTCGGCTCTGAAAGTGCTTGCACTCTTCGCGCATACCCATCCACTCATTGTTTCACGTGAAGGTGACTCGTAGGCTTGCGCCTTATGGCCGAGGACTTTTCACTGGATCGAGGAGTCCTAACGCGAGAGGAGATCGACTCCGCCGCCGGCGTCGCTTCTCGAGCCTTCTTCGATGACAACTACTTTCGCTACCTCATGCCCGACGACCGAGTGCGCGCTCACGCGGCGCCGCTCTTGTTCGCCAGTCAGATTCGCCACGCCGGAGCTCACTCTCGCGTGGTCACTGCGCGCAACGCCTCTGGAGGCGTCGTTGGTGTGGCGCTGTGGATCGAACCGGGTCACTGGCCGCCACCGATCGGTACGCAACTGGCCCAGATGCCAAGCTCTCTTCGCGCGCTCTACCGTCATCCTCGCGCCATTCGACTGGCGGGCAGGTATCTGCGAACAATCTTGAAGGTCCACCCGAAGGAACTGCACTGGTATCTGCCACTGCTCGCGGTGGATCCGTCCGTGCAGGGACACGGCGCAGGCACGACGTTGATGAACGACGCCGTTGCCTTCATGGACGCGGATGGCGTGGGCGGGTACCTAGAGACACAAAAAGAAGAGAACCACGCCTTTTACAACCGATTCGGATACGAACTGCGTGACACGCTTCACCCCGATCCGGATGGGCCACCGTATTACACGATGTGGCGACCCGCTCGCTAGCCGATCGAGCCTTCCATCTGCAGTTCAATGAGGCGCGACCACTCAACGGCGTACTCCATCGGAAGCGTTCGGGTGACCGGCTCAATGAAGCCGTTGACGATCATGCCCATGGCTTGACTCTCGGTAAGCCCACGACTCATGAGATAGAAGAGCTGGTCGTCGCCGATCTTAGAAACTGTCGCCTCGTGACCAATGGAGGCGTCTTGCTCGCCGACTTCCATGTAGGGACGGGTTTCGGAGGTGGACATCTCGTCGAGCAACAGCGCATCGCAGCGCACAAACGCCTTCGCGCCTTTTGCGCCTTCTTCAACCTTCACGAGGCCGCGATAGGCCGTGAGACCGCCATCCTTGGAGATGGACTTCGACACGATGGTGGACGTGGTTTCGGGGGCGCAGTGCACCATTTTCGCTCCGGCGTCTTGCACCTGGCCTGGGCCGGCGTAGGCAACCGAGAGCACCTCTCCGGAGGCCTTGGGCCCCATGAGATAGACCGACGGGTACTTCATCGTGAGACGTGAGCCAATGTTGCCGTCGATCCACTCAACGTGAGCCTCGGCTTCAGCGCGCGCGCGCTTGGTGACGAGGTTGTACACGTTGTTCGACCAGTTCTGAATCGTCGTGTAGGTGATGCGCGAACCCGGAAGGGCGACGAGCTCGACGACTGCGGAGTGCAGCGAGTCAGTGGAATACACCGGCGCCGAACAACCTTCGACGTAGTGAACCTGGGAACCTTCGTCGGCGATGATGAGTGTGCGCTCGAACTGGCCCATGTTCTCGGTGTTGATCCGGAAGTACGCCTGCAGGGGCTGATCGACCTTGACGCCGGGCGGGACATAGATGAAAGAACCACCACTCCACACGGCCGAGTTGAGGGCGGCGAACTTGTTGTCGTTCGGGGGAATGATCGTGCCGAAGTACTTGCGCACCAGATCGGGGTACTCGCGCACGGCGGTGTCCATGTCGCAGAAAAGGACACCCAAGCGCTCGAGGTCCTCGCGATTGCGGTGAAAGACCACCTCGGACTCGTACTGCGCGGTGACGCCGGCCAGGTACTTGCGCTCGGCCTCGGGAATACCCAAACGCTCGTAGGTGTTCTTGATCGCGTCAGGCAGGTCCTCCCAGGAGTTGACCTGGTGATCGGTGGGCTTGATGTAGTAGTAAATGTCGTTGAAATCGAGGTCGGGCATGCGGGTGGCGAACCACGGCAGCATGGGCTTCTTCTCAAAACGCTTCAGGGCGTCAAGGCGGAACTTGAGCATCCAGGGCTCTTCGCTCTTCATGGCCGACATCTCGCGAACAATCTCTTCGTTCAGGCCCTTTTTCGGCTTAAAGACGGAGAGGTGTTCGTCCGACCAGCCCAACTGATAACGGCTGAAGTCCAGATTGTCAATCGCCATTGCGCTCCTTTGGGATAATCCCTATTGCCATAGTACTAACTCCCCGAACGAGCCTGCCCCTAGTTACTGGCAAAGTGGAGGCATGTCTACACCCCCTCGCGTATCCCAGCGACCCCATGAAATTACCCGCCACGGCGACACGCGAGTCGACCCGTACTACTGGCTCATGGACCGCACCAACGAAGAGGTCCTCGATCACTTGCGCGCCGAAAACGAGTATCTCGCTCAGGAACTCGCTCCGCTGAAGGCGCTCGAGGAAGAACTCTTCACGGAAATAAAGAATCGCGTGGAAGAGACGGACATCTCGGTGCCAGTACGCAAAGGCAACTGGTGGTACTTCGAGCGAACCCGCGAAGGGTTGAACTACCCCATCAGCGTTCGCGTGCCAGCATCCGGTGACGATCTCACTCCCCCGGAGATCGATCCGTTGTCCACATTCGCCGGCGAGCAGATCATTCTCGACGAGAACGTCGAAGCCGGCGACAGTGATTTTCTCTCGGTCGGCGTGCTCGCCCTCAGCCCCGACGAGTCGTGGGTTGCGGTCGGCACTGACTTTGAAGGCAACGAGCGTCATCACGTCACGGTTCGCCCCCTTGCGGACCAGGCGCCGCTCGCAGACGAACTTGACGACGTCTACTACGGCTTCGCCTGGGCCCAAGACTCGCGTCATTTCTTTTACACTCGCGTGGACGAAGCGATGCGTCCCTGGCAACTCTGGCGTCACGAACTCAACACCGCGGCCTCGTCGGACGTGCTCGTGTACGAAGAGCCCGACGCGGAGTACACCGTCTCGGTAGGACGCAGTCGCGACGATCAGATGATCGTCGTCATGATGAACTCCTCGATGACGAGTGAAGTTCGCTACGTGGCCGCCGACAATCCGACCGCGGAGCTGCAGATTCTCGAAGCCCGACGCCACGGCATCGAGTACGGCGTCGAGCACTTCGTCGACGCGCAAGGAACGCCGTGGTGGCTGAAGATCACCAACGAGAACGCCACCGACTTTCGTCTGCTCGCACGTGCCGTGAGTGGCGGCGACTGGCGTGAGATCGTGGCCGAACGCCCGGGCAGTCGCCTCGACGGCGTCGACGCCTTTTCGACGTTCTTGGCCATCGGTGAACGCGAGAACGGCTGCGCTGCGCTGCGTCTCGTGAAGCTTCTCCCCGGGGATGACCCTTTCGGTGACGACCTGCTGGAGCGCTCGAGCCTGGTGGAAGGTGGGGCGTTTCCCAACACCGTCGCCATCTCCTCCAACCCCAACTTTGAAACGTCCCAGGTGCGCGTTCTCATGACGTCACTCACGACGCCGCGACTCATCGCCGACGTGGTGGTCGACACGGGCGAGATCATTGTGCGTAAGCAGCAAAAGGTTCTCGGCGGCTACGAGGAGTCCAACTACGTGACCGGTCGTCTCTGGGTCGATACCAGTGATCAGTTGCGTGTGCCGGTATCGATCGTCGCGCGACGCGACCTTGTCACGCTCGACGCCGACGGCACGCTCACTCCGATTACCCCGTCGCCCTTTCTCCTCTACGGGTACGGCAGCTACGAGATCTCCATCGACCCAGCCTTCTCGTCGCTACGTCTGTCACTGCTCGATCGCGGGATCATCTTCGCCATCGCCCACGTGCGCGGCGGCGGCGAGATGGGCCGCTCGTGGTACGAGATGGGCCGACTCGCTCAAAAGCCCACCACCTTCAGCGACTTCGTCGCCGTGGCGCGTGCCCTTATCGAGCGCGGCTGGACCACGCCCGAGCAGCTGGCTGCGCGCGGCGGATCCGCGGGTGGACTCTTGATGGGCGCCGTGATGAACCAGGCGCCCGAGCTGTTTCACGCCATCGTCGCCGAGGTTCCCTTCGTCGACGTCGTGACGACGATGTTGGACGACTCGCTCCCACTGACGGCCGGCGAATGGGAAGAGTGGGGAAACCCCGACGCCAGCGCCGCCAGCTATCGAACGATGATCGGCTACTCCCCCTACGACAACGTACGAGCGACCACTGACGATGGCACGCCGGTCATCTATCCCCATCTCTACGCCTCAGGCGGACTCAACGACTCGCGCGTCGGTTTTTGGGAGCCCGCAAAGTGGGTGCTGAAGCTGCGCGACGCAAACGAGGCGAACGTCGCCGTCCTAAAGACCGAGATGGGTGCCGGACACGGCGGACCCTCTGGTCGCTACGACGCCTGGCGCGACGAAGCTCAAGTACTGGCATGGTTGCTGAACGAGATCACGACGTTGTTGAAGTCGACGCCTTCGCCGTAAAGACCAGCACCAGGGTCGGCGGCAGCGCCGTGGGAAAGACGACCGACTTTCCGTCCACGGTGACCGTCGCGCTGGACGGCGAACCGAGAGTTACGCGCGAATCGCCCGTCATGATGAGTGACTCGTCGTGACCCTGATCGACCGGTCCTTGCCACTCGAGCGTGCCGGATGGACCCATGTTGTAAACGGCCCACGTTTCACCTAGTGCGCCGGTCACCGTCACGCGATAGCGCACGGCGGGCACGTTGTACGTGGCGTCGTCCCCGCTGACCGACACCGCGTGAAAGCTTGTCGGGATAGTTGTCGTGGTCGTCGTGGTTTGCGGGTGAGTCGTCGTTGTAGTCGTGGAACCCGCATACTTACCCGGTTTACGATCAACGTAATACGTGACCACCACGACTACGACGATGGCTGCCACGACAACGACGGCGACACTGCGCGCGACGATTGACGCGGTGGAGCGATGCGACGAACGAGAGAGAAACCAGTCGTCGTTGTGGCGGGCGTGCAGCGCGCTCGACTCTTCGCCGCTCGCGGAGTCGCTGAAGACGTATTGACGCTCGGGGTCGAGACGCGGTCGTTCGACCGGAGGCCGCGTCATCGGCTCACCCGAACCGTCCAACAATCGAAATCCCTTGGACGGCGTATAGGGCGATGGCGGTGGCGACACCAGTCGTCGCTCCAGCGGCTTGGAGAGTTCACGCATCTCGTCGCGCTTGAGCTTTCGTATCCGCAGAACGGTGCCGGCGATGAGCAGCACGGCGACCACGATTCCGACTATCTCGAGCGCCAGAATCACCCTCGCTCCTCTGCGGCGTGAATCGCCTCGCTCGCCCGGGTCACGTCACGAAGCGTAGTGAACTCTCTATGGCGCGAGGACCCGATAGCCACCGCGGTAGTACGCGAGGGGGCCCCCGGGCTCGGTGGAGGCGAAATCCAGTTCCGCCACGATGATGTCGTGGTCGCCGTGGTTGGTGACTTCGCGAATGGTGCCTTCTAAGTACGCGAGTGATCCCTCAAGGAACGGCGAGCCGTTGGGGGCCGCGATCCAGGGCACTCCCGAGAACTTGTCAACGCCACTTACCGCGAAACCGCGAGCCAAGGGCTCTTGATCCTCGCGCAGGATGTTGATGCCCACAACGCCCACTTGGCGCACGCGCTGCCACGAGGGAGACGTGCTCGTCGCGGCAAAGAAGACGAGAGCGGAGTCAACGGAAAGCGATCCAAAGGTCTGACACGTGAACCCGGCCGGACCTTCGGGTGTCATGGCCGTGACGATGACGATTCCCGTGACATAGTGACCGAGGACTTCCTTGCAGTGTGCGTTATCGAAGGAAGCCACGGCGCCACATTACTGGTGCCGTCCCTTTTCGCGGTGAGTCATATGTCAACGAGAGTCGTCTCCGCTGAGTGCGTACGAGCGTGCCATCTTGATGACGAGTCCGTCGCGCACCAGGCTCTCCAAGACAACTTCGGCGCGCGCCGACTCCACGCCGAGGTCGCGCACGAGGCGGGTCTTCGCGCGTGGACCTTCGTGCAACGCTCGCATGACTCTCCCGCGCAGTTGGCGGTTTGATCCAATGAACCGCGCCTGAGGCCGCGAGACGCCGGCGCTGAGCGGTGCGGGATCCACACCACCGTGTCGACGCCAAGCGCAGGATCTCGCCAGAGGGCATCCGTCACAACGCGGAGTAGCGCGACAGAACTGCGCCCCGAGATCGATCATCGCTTGATTGAACTCGGCGACTCCGGATCTCGGCAGCAGTTCGTGCGCGAGCACTCGCGCGTCGCTCACGCGAAGCGGTTTGTTGGCGAGCGCGCGGGCCAACACCCGCCCGACGTTGGTATCCAAGACCGCGACGTGGCGCCCGAACGCGAAAGACGCCACCGCGTTCGCCGTGTACTGCCCGACTCCCGGCAAACGAAGAAGTTCCTCGATGTTGCTCGGAACCTGACCATTGAACTCGTCTCGGATGATGCGAGCGGCCTCGTGCAGCGACTTCGCCCGGCGCGGATAGCCGAGTCCGCTCCAGGCGACGAGGACGTGCGCGAGCGGGGCGTTCGCGCACGCTTCGGGCGTCGGAAAGAGCTCCATGAACTTCGTCCAGGGTTGAATGACGCGCGCGGTTGAGGTCTGTTGGAGCATGACTTCGCTGACGAGGACGGCC
>JBAQZL010000033.1:0-2411 GCA_049790955.1 Acidimicrobiales bacterium | reverse complement strand
CAACTCGGGCCCCGGCGGCTGGCTGTGGAAACTCGCCACGGTCAAGTACGGGCAGTATCCGGGCGGCCAAATCGGCGTCGTCGTCAAACCCGCGAGCGTCAACACCAACGGGAACTTCCTCAACGGTTCGATCGGCGTTGCGACGGCCAACGGGAACATCGCCTCACCGGGCGACAAGGCGCTCGTCGTTACGGACGGCGCGTGTCAGGCGCTCTGCCAGACTTCGGTCGGCGGCGTCGCGATCTCGGCTGGTATGCCGCTCGCCTCGGATGGCGGCGGTAACCTGACGCCGATTGCGCAGGGCCTCCAAAACAACGTCACGACCAACCCGCCGCCGCTTTCGGGCCAGGTGCTCGCTACGGCGATGGACTTCCTCACCAGCGGTATCTCGGTGCCGGTCCTGCGGAACGTCTGGCTCGGAGGGTACTGATGGAAAAGGTTGTCAAGTCATTCGAGGGCAGTTCGTTCAGCGGAACTCCGGTCATCAATTCCGTGCGCGATCTTCCGGGCTACGAACAATCGGGCGATCGCGCTGGGCTAAAGAACACCAACGTGGCGATGGTTACGATCGGCACCTACAAGCAGCTCTCGGACCATCCGCTCGGGCAGATGGCGAACGAGAACTTCTCGGTGCCGTCGAACTACCGCATCCCGCCGGCCCGTATCTACGTCGTCAACCACTCGCTTAAGCGGAAGTGGAAGCGGACGATCCAGGCCGTCTCGGAGCGGCAAGGCGCCGAAGACGCGCTCATGCTCTCGAAAGACCTGCGCAACATGTACAACGCGGACATGATGTACAAGCAAGTCGAGAAGGGCCGCGATATGAACCAGTACGTGAACGAGGTCAAGCCGGTTGTCTGGAAGCTCGCGCTCCCGGGCGGCACGTACGCGCTCATCCCGCCGTCGCAGCCCGATGCTCCAGACCGCCTCATCATGGTTGAGGTGCCCGAGGGGACCTGGGACATGTACCTCGGCAACTACAACCGGATGCAGGGCTTCCCGGGGCAGTCGCCGCGGCGTATCATGGGTCCGGCCGGCGAGATGATCGACAACCCGATGGAGCGATTCTCGCGTAAGGTCCAGGGCGACGAGGAAACCAAACTCGCGATCATGTGGCGGCAGCGGCATAATCCAGTGTTCCAGGTGACGGACGATGGTGTGGTGCAGAGCCGCAATAACCCGTACGGAATCATCGAGTTCGTTCGCGTGTCGCAGACCGCTACGGTCGAGCCGATCGACAAGGAATATCTGTCAGCGCTGGATCTCGCGGAGTCAGCCTGATGGCGGACCTCCCGGAGGACACGCACCGCATGGGGCGCGTTGCTTGGGCGTCCCCACCGCCGCAGATCGAACTGCACACGTTCAACGAGCCGCACTCGCCGCGTTCGACGGGTGAGGCGCAGACGGTTCGGACGGTAGAGATTCAGCCTTCGGCGTACAGCCGCGGCGCGAACAACTACGCTGGCGATGCGATGTATCGGGCTACACAACGCGCGAAGGGCTTGGGAGACGAGGAAGACTAGATGTCATCGACAGCCGTAAACGTCCCGAACCCGGTTACCAATGCGACAGCCGTTCAACTTGCGCAGATCGCGGCCAACGTGGCTGGCACGATCTTCAACCAGACGGTTCAGGGCCGGATGTACGAGGACGTATATCAGACGCTGGGCGACCTGGCGTTCGCGATCAACTGCCTGGCGCAGGCCGGGCTTGCAGTGAACAACACGACCCCTTCGTCGGTCGGCACGGTCACGGTCCGCAACGCCTTTGCGCTTGGTGCGTCGGCGGTCGTTCCGACGACGATGACCTCGCGTACGGTCTAGTGCGCCGTGGCGAAGAAGAAGGCTGCGAAAAAGGGAACGCTGTTCGGTAAGAAGCGCGGCGATGTCGTCAAGCATCCTGGGACGTTCAAGAAAGCCGCGAAGAAGGCCGGTAAGTCTACCGCGCAAGAGACGAAGGATGTGCTCAAGCCCGGTTCCAAGGCGTCGCCTGAGATGAAGAAAAAGGCTGGACTGGCCAAAGCGTTCGCGACGATGCGGGCCGAGAAAAAGGGCAAGAAGAAGTCGCCGAAACGCGCGAGGAAATAGATGCCGCTCGAGCCGGGCGAGGACGTCGGGAGCGCCATCTCTGAGCTCCATACGGGCAAGACGTTCGCGCGAACGAAGAACAAGTTCGGCAAGAAGCGGGCGCAGCGTCAGGCTATCGCGATCGCGTTGAAGAACAAGCGCAAAGGTACGTCGAAGAGGGCTCGCAAGTGAAGCGTCTATTCGGACTTCTAGCCGTCGCGGTACTCCTGGTTGTGTTCGCTTCTCCGATGGCGCGCTCACAAAACCTCGTCTTCAATCAGCCAGTGAATGTCGTAGCGACCGCGCTGCCGACTAACGGCGTAACCTCAGGTAGTCTCGGCCAGC
>JBAQZL010000032.1:0-2438 GCA_049790955.1 Acidimicrobiales bacterium | reverse complement strand
GAGCAACGGTGATCGTCACCGATCACGACCGAGCGGGCCACTCCCTCGAGCAGACATACCAAGAGCTGTCTGACGAAGGGATCGACTGCGCCGCCATGACCTGCGACGTGACCGACGAGGAATCGGTCGAGCGAGCAGTTGCCGAGGCGACGAAATCTGCACCCCTGTCGATCCTCGTGAACGCGGCGGGCGTCAATCTTCGACGGGGCCTCCTCGAGACGTCGTTGTCGGAGTGGCGCCAGCTGGTCGACGTCAACATGACCGGCACCTGGCTCGCCAACCGGGCTGCCGTTCGCTCAATGGCCCCCGCCGGCAAAGGGAAGATTGTCAACTTTGCAAGCGTGTATGCAGAACGCGTCGGGCCCGTTCCCGAGTCCGCGTATTACGCCACCAAGGCCGCAGTCGCCAATGTGACGCGCTCGGTCGCCAGTGAGTTCGGCGAGCGAGGGGTGCACGCCAACTGCCTCGCACTCGGTGTCTTCTATCCAACCGGTATGACTGCCGCACTGGGCGAGAACCCAGAGCTCTTGCAGTGGTTTAGCAACCGAACGATGCTGAAGCGCCTTGGGGACCCAAGGAAGGATCTCGATGGTCCGCTCATGCTGCTCGCTTCTGCTGCGTCGGACTACATGACAGGCCAGGTGGTCTACGTTGACGGAGGGTGGTCGGCGTGGTAATCGTGGCGCGGGCGAAGCGCGAGCGTGCTCGAGACGCGGGCTCGCTGCGGTGCGGCGTTCGAGGGGCCACAACGAAGGGGGCGAGCAACCGTGGATGAACGTGCCGAAAAGTTCGACATCGTCGTTGTGGGATGCGGGACCGCTGGACTGGCAGCGGCTGCGAGTGCCGCGGGGACCGAAACCGATCGACCGTTGCGAATTGCGGTGCTCGAGCGTGCGGTGCGAGAAGAGCGAGGGGGAAACTCCAGTTGGACCGGCGCCTACTTTCGCCTCGAGGACGTATACACGCCCGCCGATGGCTTCGCCGAGGACATCGCCGATTTCTGCCGCGATCGGGTACCGACTGACTACGTAACTGCGCTCGTTGACCGTCTGCCGGAGACGATGGAGTGGCTTCAAGAGTTCGGCGCACGATTTCGCGCCATGCCGACGATCTTCATCACCAAATCACGTCCGCGAGTACTCCCCGTTGGCGGAGGCGAACGCCTGGTTCACGTGCTGGCCGAGGCGTGCGAGAACTCGGGAGTCGAGATTCTCTACGAGACGACGGCGATCAAGCTTCGACTGGGCGACCGTGGCGACATTGAAGGCCTCCTGGTCAACGATCCGAACGGCCAGCGGGTGATCGCGACCAACACGGTCATCATCGCGTCGGGCGGCTTCGAAGGCAATCCTGAGATGATGACGCAGTACATGGGGCCAACGGCCTCGGAGCTCAGGACGATTGCGCCCGGCGGCATGTTCAACAAGGGCGAAGGCATACGGATGGCCCTGGACGTGGGGGCGAAAGCGACCGGAGAGTGGGGCCAATTCCACGCAGAACCCATCGATCCCCGCAGCTCCCAGCCCGAGGCGGTCGTGATGATCTACGCGTACGGGCTCCTCGTGAATCGACAGGGAGTGCGCTTTCTCGACGAAGGCTCCGGCACCGTAGACGAGACGTACGAAGCGACGGCTCGAACGGTATGGCGCGACCAAGGGAACTTGGCGTACACGGTGTGCGACAACTCCGTTCGCGGTCTTCCCAACTTCGATCACGCCGTCATGACCGACCGGCCCGCGATCATCGCCGACACCTTGGAAGAGCTCGCCGACGCCATGGGAGTTCCCCGCGACGCGTTCATGGCGACCGTCGAGGAGTTCAACGCCGCGACACGACCGGGAACCTTTGACTGTACGGTGCCCGACGGTCTCGCCACCGAGGGACTCGACATCAACAAGTCGAACTGGGCCCGGCCCCTCGTCGAGGCGCCGTTCCTTGCCTATCCACTGTCGTGCTCCATCGTCTTCACCTTCGGCGGCATCGGAACCGACCTCGAGGGCCGAGCCATTACCGCCGACGATCGCCCAATCCCCGGGCTGTTTGCGGCGGGTGAATGTACCGGGCTGTACCACTTCAAATATCCGGGAGCCACATCGGTCATGCGAGGGCTTGTGTTCGGCAAGCGAGCAGGACTCACTGCGGCGGCGTACGCGGCTGGCCTTCCGTCAATGGTAACAAAGCAATGAAGGAGGTCCGGGAAATGACCGACGCACTTATCGCTGATCCTCGCCCCAGCGAGATGAAGCAGTACCAGATGTTCATCGGTGGCGAGTGGGTGGACAGCGCTGATGGCGCGACGTTCACCTGCACAGATCCCTTCAACCAGGTCCAGTGGGCATCCGTCCCCCGAGCGGCCGCCGCTGACGTCGACCGAGCGGTCGCGGCGGCGCGGGCAGCCTTCGAGAACCCCGAATGGTCCGGTCTTCGTCCCTTGCAAC
>JBAQZL010000031.1:0-22498 GCA_049790955.1 Acidimicrobiales bacterium | reverse complement strand
CAGGGGGTCTGTCATGACTATCGTTCGCGACTCGTTCTACATCAACGGAGAGTGGGTGCCCTCCACGTCGGGAGAGACCCTTGAGGTCACGACCTCCGGGACCGGCGATCTCTTTGCCACCATCCCTGCCGGAACGGTCGAAGAGGCCAACGTCGCCGTTGAGGCCGCCGCCGCGGCGTTTGAAGGCTGGTCCAACATAAGTCCAAAGGAGCGCGGCGAGTTCCTTATGCGAATTTCGGAGAAACTCGCCGAGCGTAGCGACGAGATCGCTCTCGTCATTGCCAATGAAGTCGGCATGCCCCTCATGCTCGCCAAGGGCATCCAAGTCGGACTGCCGACAATGACCTTCGCCGACAATGCGCAGCGGGCCATGGACTTCGTATGGGAAGAGGAGGAAGGTAACTCCACCCTCGTGCGCGAGCCCGTCGGCGTCGTGGCCGCCATCACTCCATGGAACTACCCACTTCATCAGATCGCCAACAAAGTTGCCGCCTCTCTCGCAGCTGGCTGCACGGTCGTGCTGAAGCCCAGTGAGGTCGCCCCCGTGAATGCGTTCCTTTTCGCCGACATCGTCCACGAGGTCGGGTTGCCCAAAGGTGTCTTCAACATGGTCTCGGGTCTTGGCCCCGTCGTGGGCGAAGCCATCGTTGTTCACCCCAAGACCGACATGGTCTCTTTTACGGGTTCCACGCGCGCCGGCAAGCGAGTGATGGAACTGGCCGCGAACATGGTCAAGCGCGTCTCGCTCGAACTTGGTGGCAAGTCGGCCAACATCATCTTGGAGGATGCCGACATCCCCGCCGCCGTGGCCGACGGGGTCTTTCAGTGCTATCTCAACTCGGGTCAAACGTGTTCAGCCCTCACGCGCATGGTCGTGCCACGATCTCGACTCAGCGAGATCGAAGACCTCGCTGTCGAAGCGGCCGCTGGCCTCATGCCCCAAGACCCCATCACCGGCTCCAGTCTTCTTGGACCACTCGTCAGCGCTGCTCAACAGCAGCGTGTTCGTGACTACATCAACAAGGGCATCGACGAAGGAGCGCGCATCGTGACCGGCGGTGTCACTCCGCCTGAAGGTCTCGAACGCGGGTACTACATCACGCCCACGATCTTTTCCGACGTGAGAAACGACATGACGATCGCGCAAGAAGAGATCTTCGGTCCGGTTTTGAGCATCATCCCCTACGACACCGAAGAAGAGGCGATCGCGATCGCGAACGACTCGAACTATGGACTCGCAGGAGGCGTCTGGGCATCAACGGATGAGAAGGCCTTCGAAGTCGCGCGCAAGATTCGCACGGGACAAGTGTCGATCAACGGCGGTGGATTCAACGTCATCGCGCCCTTTGGCGGCTACCGCCAATCGGGCATCGGTCGCGAACTCGGTAAGTATGGCTTCGAAGAGTTTCTCGAAGTAAAGGCCATTCAGCACAAGTAGTTTGCTACGGCCGTCGCTCGGCTCCGGTATAGACTCATCGGGCGCCGGTAGCTCAATTGGCAGAGCATTTGACTCTTAATCAACAGGTTCCGGGTTCAAGTCCCGGCCGGCGCACCAAGGCGCACCAAGGTTCATTAGGGCTTTTGGAACGATTTAGAGTTTCCTGCCCTGAAGAACACCCACGTAACACCCACACAATGGTGAATCATTCGGCTCAGTTGTCTGCGACGCAACTGAGCCGAATGAGAGATTTGCGGAATCAGCGTGGTTTAGGTCGGAATATATACCGAATTGACGTTGTCGCCCATGGGCTTCCCGTAACCAACGCACGACGTGCCGCCCCCCGGACAATGATTGAAGTCGTTGCTACTCATAGTCAGGAGATAGTCTCCCGGCCCCAGCAGATAGTACGCCTCGGTCTCGCCGCTTCCTTTGTAAAGTTCCACGTTGACTGACGTGTTATTAAATGCTCCAACGTTTTCTCCCGCACAGCCTGGCGGAAAATTAGTCGTCGCGGTTGTCTGGAAACAAAGGTCAGTTCCCCCTGCGCCGTTGTAACTGCAAAATGAGCCGCTATTGCAGCCGCTTGGACCCGGTGGCGGCACGGATGCACTCGCAGGCGCAATTGGTGCCGACGCTGCCGAAGCATCCGCGACACCAACAAGTGCCCCAAAGCTCGCGAACAGGGTGACCGCGACAACCAGTCGCACCGCTCTAGATTTTATGAACATATTCCTTCTCCTTTTTACGTTGCTACTTCTTGCTTCGCACGGAAACTCCGGCTAGTTCGCGTCAACGGATCTACGCGATCATTGATCCAAGGTTCCCCACGATCTCTTGTTGAACTTCGTTGACTGGTCATATGGATTCAACAACCGTGCGTGCCGCCCGCGTGCCCGGCTCGGCCCAATTTTCCCGACGGCCATCCAAACCGAGTTCCGCAATGCGCTACCGCTTCCTACGCGCTGCACTACCCGGACAGTCGCGCCGATAAGAAGGAGCAAGCACGCTAGGAGTCCGGCGGCGTAACCAAACTGAAGCGGCCAATAGTGGCTCGAAGGTTGATAGGTGTTCCACGCCACGTAATGATGGGCAGCGAGCCAGGCGTTGGCAGCGTGTGGATTGTTTGAGCCTTGAACGGCAACATAGGCACGCGTAAGGAGTCTGAACGTCTGCGCCTTATTGAGGACCGTTCCCGATCGATTCGTGATCCATCCATGCACCATCCACGCGCCGCGTGGACCGGCCACGTCCGAGCTGCTCACTTCATTGATCGCGCCAGTATTCGGTGCGTAACCCTCATCGACCGGAACTCTAAAAACCCGAGCGTTAATTGTGAGTATCCACTTGTCAAGATAGATGAATGTAAGAATCACAAGTACCCCGACAGTCCCCATTGCCGTCGCCATGGCCGGAATAACCTTTCGAGCCAAGCCGCCAATTATCACGCTGACGAAAAAAGCAAGGGCCGCCCACAGAGCAAGCGACAGGTACGTGATGTCGAACTGGTCGGGGATCCAGTGATCGCTAAGCCCGGCTCCATTGAACGGAGCCAAGTACCACCACAAGACGACGCTGAAGGCTACCGTGACGGCCATCAGCGCGACCGCCAGTAATCCACTCTTCAAAAGCGTCCAGCGAATTCGACCGACGCCCTGGGACCACGCGAACCGATAAGAACCCGACTCCAGTTCCCGAGATAGGAGCGGAACCCCAAGGAATATCGCCGCAAGCAACGTCACTGTGCGGGCGGCCCACATCACGATATTTGTATGCGAGTTGTTTTGCTCCAGCAGGTTCTCTTGGAGTTTTACGCAGCCGGCCAAATGCGGTGCCGCTGGATGAGAGAGGCAAGAATTCGCGACGTACTGCGCGTACCACTGGTGCGACGACTGCCCGGTCACGAGGAGTACGATCGCGAACGCTGCAAAGAGGAGGGTGATTGATATGAGCCCCGTCTTATGCTGGACCCAGGTCACCTTAGACACGCTTCGAAGCCACGAGCCACTCTTTGTGTCGTGTTCGATTGGGGTACGCACCGCGATCAGTTTGGTCATCGCGTCCACTCCAACCTCAAAGCACGGTCGTCCGATGCCCCAAAGCCCCTGTCGCTTTCGGGGGTCAAATAGGCCAGTACCAAGTCTTCTAACTGGGGCGCGTGCAATTCCCATGCCGCCGATGATGTGAGGACCCGTTCAGTGTCGCAAATGAGCGCTTGGACTTGGCGACCGGCGCGCTGGAAATCAAGAACCTCGCAACTCTTCGGCAGGTTGTCGAGGAGGTCGGTCGGACCAACGACGACTCGATGATCGGCGAGAAACTCCTCAATGCCTGTCGCTACACGCACTTTGCCACGTTCGAGAATGATCAGGTAGTCAGCCGCGCGTTCGAGCTCGGAGACGACGTGCGACGAATAGAGAACCGTCACCTGGTCGTCCGCGGCCGCCGCGAGAATCTCGCGCATAAGAGCGCGCCGCGCCCGCGGGTCCAGACCAGCCAGGGGCTCGTCCAAAATGAGCACATCGGGATGGCGCGCCAACGCGAGAGTCAGACCGACCTGAGCCTGCTGACCTCCCGACAGGTTGCCTACTTTGCTCGACAACGGGATGTCCAACTCGGTAATGCGCGTTGTCGCGAGCGCGAGGTCGAATTCCCGATTGAGTTCTCGAGCCACGATCAGCATGTTCGCTACCGAGAGGTTGCGGTACAACGGTGACTCCTGACCAACGTATGCCACCCGTTCACGAGCTTCCGCGCTACCAGCCGGCAGGCCCTCGAAGATTTCAATGGTCCCGGACGTTGGTCGCTGCAATCCCACCGCACAGTTGAGAAACGTCGTCTTGCCAGCGCCGTTCTCACCGACGAGGGCGGTGATGCGGTTCGACGGAACCTTCAGTGTGCAGTTGTTTAAGGCGAGGCGGTGGCGGTATCGGACGGTGAGGTTGTCGGTCGAGATGACTGTCATGCAACGACCTCATTATCGCCGGTGGGTCCGGCTTCGTCGATGCGAGTGTCCACGCGCACTGTATTGTCGGCGATCACGTTCAGGAGTAAGGCGACGATCGCGTCGTCGTCAATACCTGCTGACCGCGCTTCCGCGAGCCACCCCGACGTGAATGACTCCCTCAGCGCTGACAGTCGAACCGTATTGATGCTGGCCGTCTCCGCGATGACGAATGTCCCCTGACCGGGCCGGCCACGCGCTAGGCCGCGATACTCCAACTCTCGATACGCTTTGCTTACGGTGTTGGGATTGATTAAGAGAGCATCGACGACGTCGCGGATCCGAGGCAATTGGTCGCCTGTTTTGAGGTATCCGAGTAGAACGGCATTCTCCACTTGGTGAACGATTTGTTTGAATGTGGGAATGCCGGAATTTGGATCGAACCGAAAAACGATGGGGGAACTCAGTCTCGATTGTTCGTCTGATTGTTTTCCTATTGCCATAGAACAACAGATAGCACAGTTCCCTGTGCTCGTGGAAGAAAAATAGAAATTTGTTCGAAACCGTTGTTGATCGCGATGTCAAGCGACCTCGTTTGGGGGGCCTAATAACTGAACGAGAGCTTCTCCGCGCGCCGTCGTTTCGGTGAAAGGTGCAGCGCCCGAAAAACGGGCTCTTCGTACAGGTTCGCTTCGGCCATCCGTGGAATGAGGTGACTTCGGCTGTCAATATCGGGCGAGCAATTGCGTTCGTACCTCAAGAAGTTTGACGCGCGAGACCTGGGACTTGGTTAATCAATTGACCCACGCTAAGAACGCGGGAAGTTACGATGCAGAGATCGGCGTGGCGGCCGTTAGCCATTTCATCTCGACCATGACGGCGGCGCGCGTGAGGTGGTCCCGCCTGACCGAATCAGCGTTGCGCGACGTGCGGCTCGTATCGAGTTGGCGGCGGGACGTGCGTGCGATGCGGTTGGGTTGATCCCGACTACGAAGTCCCAGAAATGAGAGACGTCAACGATCTAGCTGAACGACTCGACTCGCCGCACACGCTCTGTTCCGATATCTCAACCTTCATGTCGCCGGACGACTTCTCTTAGAGCCGCCGACAACCCATCCGAGGATCTCGCTAGGTGAGTGGCAATCCGAGATCGTGACGAACGATGTTCGCATCGCTCCCCACCTTGGTCGCGTCATTGGCGAACTTCGACGCCCAACTTCCGGAGTCGAGATCTGAAATCGTGCTGATGGTGAGTAGGTCAGCTTCAAGGGAGGAGGTCTCATTGTAAAGAACTCGGACGTCGTGCTTGGCCCCCTCTGGCCATGACTGGCTCAGGAGTTTGTTCTGGAGCGTTCGCAAGGCTGCAATGAGGGGAGTTGCTGCCTTTTCCCCCTGAGCGTCCGTCGTGGCGCTAGTCCACTTGTCACTCTCCCCGTTGAACTTTGTTATTTGGGTGTTGAGTGGGGCGACATCCTTCAAGTACTGCTTTCCCGCAGCCTTCTTGGTGATCGACGCGCCTGCGGTCGATGACGCTAGGAGCAGCGTTACGGACAGCATCGCGGACGCGTAGGCAACTCGTTTCACGGATTCCCCCAAGGTCTCAGGAGAACTCTATTCAATCAATGCGCCAATAATGGGCTTAGTGAATTCCAACCTTGGCGAGGAGGGAGATTGCGATCTTGGCTATGAGGACGTTTTCTGTCGCATTGGAAGGATTCCCCGGCCCGCCGATCACTGACGGAACTCCGCTCTGATTGCTGTCTATGACGACGACTTTCCCGATCAGCACATCGGTCGTAACTCCAATCGAACTGGCAGTTCCAACGCTGCACTTCCTGCTGGATTCGAGTTTTCCGCCCGAGGGAGTTCCCTTCCCCGACGCGCCTCCCTGGCCGGCGCCGCCGGACCAGAGACATTCGCGCTCGTCAAGGAGCTGCGTGCGTCCGGGAACACCGGTTGATCCTTTGATCGGCGACCAGGCTTGGATTCCCTCGCGCAAGATGTTGGCGTTCGCAGGTGGGTGCTCATAAAACGCCGCGGCGGTCTTCGCGTTTTTGAAGTCCCAAAACGCCACCCAATCGCCCGACGAGTTGTCCACGACGAGCGGAGGATATGCCGTGCCGTCGAGGTTCTTTGGCTTGATGTATGGATTCGCTATTGCAAGATAAGGCGTCGGGTTGTTGGCGGGCAATTCCCCTTTGGGCAACGTCTTCCCGATGAGCGCCTCAAAGCCGCTCGACGCGGCCGACGCGGCGGGGATCTCGGCGGCCGCGATCAAGGTCAACAGGGAGAGAGCAACAGCGATGGCCGATCTACGACGTGCGCGCCTCAAGAACGCCATCCACTCTCCCCGATCGAATATGCGATTCGGGAACAATGTGCCCGAGTGGTACTTTCTGAGAGCCTTGGTGAAGATTAGAGATCCGGCTGCGAACCTGTTATTCAATAATCAACAGGTTGGACGAGTTTTGGGTTCAGATCCTCGACGTCGAAGTCCTTGATTGCGAAACGTGCCCCAGACCACACACCACGAATATTCAGATCGTTAATACCGACCGAGGACTCGCGATTTCCTTGCAAACACAGAACTAGGACAGCAACAACTACACGTTTCTACACCCCCTAACGTTCTCTTAATCAACAGGTTCCGGGTTCAAGTCCCGGCCGGCGCACCGACTAAGCGCACCGACTAAGTCCTGATGACTAGCACTGGATCCGTCCGCATAATTGAGGGACGGACCGTCTGATTTACCTCACTTATCTCATAACTGAGGTAAAGTGCGCCAATGGGACCTCAGAAGCGCGAAGTCAAAGGCCAGACGAACGGTGGTCAGCTCGCGGCAACAAAGAACCCAGAATCGACACCAAATCTTGCCTTCGAATCCCCGTGGCCCGCTGTGGGAGAAGAAGAGGCGTACTGGACGCCCGACGAGACAATCCCCCATTCGAATCGCGAGCGCCGTCAACAGACCGGCCCATACCTTCGATCCATTCCGGCGTTCATCACCAACGCTGAACTTGGGTTGCCCGCCTCACTAGCCGCCGAGATTGAAGAGGCCAGTAACGAGATCGTTCGCTTCGACGCAGAATTTGGCTCAGAGCTCGGCCCGTACGGGTCGGTGCTATTGAGGACGGAGGCCGTGTCTTCGTCGAGGATCGAAGAGCTCAGTGCGTCGGCCCGCTCGATAGCGACCGTAGAAACTGGAGTAGGCGGAGCGAAGGGAAATGCTGAGGTCATCGTGGCGAATGCGCGCGCAATGCAGACTGCAATCGAAGCGGCCAGCTCGATCGACCAGACATCGATTCTTGAGACACACCGAACGCTCATGGAAGACGACAGACCTTCGATCGCCGGCAAATGGCGAACAGAGCAGAACTGGATTGGTCCCGGCAACGCCGGTCCTCGAATTGCCACGTTCGTACCACCGGCCTACGAGCGCGTGCCGGCGCTGATGGCCGATCTCGTCACCTTCATGCGTCGAACCGATCTCCCGGTCATCGCTCTCGTTGGCGTAGCGCACGCGCAGTTCGAAACCATCCATCCGTTTATTGACGGCAACGGACGCACGGGTCGAACGCTGATGCACGCAATGCTTCGCGACCGAGGTCTCACCACGCAAGCAACGGTGCCGATTTCAGCAGGACTTCTTTCGAATACGGACGAGTACTTTGCAGCGCTCAAGCGGTATCGCTCTGGCGACACTGAAGCAATTATCTCGATGACCTCAAGGTCATCCGTTCAAGGGGTCGTCCTTGGCCGTCAACTCGTCGGCGATCTCCGTTCGATCCGCGAAAGCTGGGACGAGTTGATCAAGACTCGAAAAGGTGCCGTGGCATGGCGTCTAGCTGACATGCTCATAAGCCAGCCCGTCGTTACGCGGGAGCTTGTTGCTCAACGCCTCGGGGTCGGCGAGAACAACGTCGATCGCATCCTTCAACCATTCGAGGACGCAGGCATCCTCATCGAGTCAGGATCGACGAGTCGAGGACGACGTGTTTGGCGATCAGCGGAAGTTCTCGCCGCACTTGATGCGTTCGGCGAGCGACTCGGGCGCCGAACTCTGGGCCCTTAGTCGAAGCGCTCTCAATCAGTTTCGCCTCCTCGACCTGACGAACCAACTTTGGAACAGGGATGGCCTTGAGTGGCGTAGGAAGTAAAACTGACTGGGTCACCGAGGGTCGTCAGTCCTGAATACAATCCTGAATTTCACGCAACGCCACGCAACCAGATCAACAATCCGAAACACGTTTTCGGGTCGATCAACGGGTTTTGTCATCCATTGCAACACACCGAAACCGGTTGTTCAGTCCTCTTAATCAACAGGTTCCGGCTTCAAGTCCCGGCCGACGCACCACTATCTTACCTGGTCAACTCGAATTTTCCTTCTTGGCAGAATGTCTGCCGGGAAAAAGCCCTGAAATTGCGGTGCCTATCCTGATCAAGGCTCTATTTGGATCTCTCCTGAAGGAGCTTTGACGAAATCACGAAGCGTTCAGCGATCATGAACGACGGCACTCCAACCCTCGCGAGAAACTGAGAGTACGTCAGCGGCTAGAGCAGGCTGCCGGGCGTCCCCACCGTCTGACAAGCCCCGTTGGGCGAAACGCGACCCCAACACCTACTCGGCTTGACGCCAAGGGAACGGTCCTCGCGAACATGAATGCTCGTGACAAAATTGGAGGTACCCACATTGCGACTTTAATTTAACGAAATCGTAGTGAATTCAATGATGTAGCGGCGGCCGCAGATTGCGGAAGTTGCATGAAGAGAATACGTAACTCGCTCCGCAACCGTACGACGAGGTGGTTACCTGAAGTGGTCACGTCACTCTGGTGGCTGCCATTCGATCTGGCCAGGGGCCTCACTCTGGCACTAACCATTTTCATCGCACTAATTTCTCGCGACAACTCCTAGTTCAGACACGAACGTTGTTTCTCGGAACACGATCGAGGTTGGCTTCGCACAACATAGTGAGTCGTTATGAATCGGGACGCCGCGAAGTGTTGACGGAGATGTAATCCGCGCTCGTCTCGATGCTGCCTAGGTAGAAACCGTGAAGCGCAGTTTCAAGACGAGTGTCGAACAGACTGCCGAAGACATTCAAAGGACGATGGGCCGTACGGCAGTATGAAGTTCCGTCTGCGATGCTCATCCCCCTGTGAGCCCTTCGACGAGGCCAGTTGTTGGCCGGCCGATAAGGCGGGAGAGGTCGTCGCTCACCTTTGAGAACGCACCAGCGGCGATTGTTTCCTCAAGGCCCACCAATAGGCTGGCCAGTTCCTCGTTCATCCCCGAACCGATGAGCGTCTTGCGCAGCTCATGAGGGGTGACCGAAACATACGTGACGTGCCGTTCAAGGACCACCGACATCGATTCCGCAATGTCCGCGTAGCTGAAGTTCGTGTCGCCCGAGAGGCTATATGTGGCGTTGTCGTGCCCATCCGTGGCGACGACTATAGCCAACGCCTCTGCAAGGTCCCCTCGGCTGGCGGCTGCGACCACAGCGTCACCAACGGCCGCTTCGAGAACACCGGTGAAACGGGGCCCAGTCAGGGACTGGATGTAGTTCTCGATATACCAGGTGTTCCGGAGAATCGTGTAAGTCAGGCCGGAGGCAATGAGATCATCTTCAGTTGCCTTGTGGTCGGCATTGATCTTGAACCGGCCGTCGTCGGCCCGAACGCCGCTGGTGTAATAGACGTGACGTGCATCCGCCTTCTTGGCCGCCTCGATGACGGTCTCATGCTGGGAGAGACGATCTGAGTCGCTTCCTGAAATCAGGACGATGTCGGAGTGTCCGGAGACCAGCTCTCCGATACCGGCCGAATCCGATAGATCGATGGCGACTGCGCCGAACCCCGCTGCTGCAAGTTCCGCTAGTCGCGACTCGTTTCGACCGACCGCCGTGATCGTCTCGGGTGCGATTCCTCGGGCGACGAGTCCTCGCACAACGTGCTGGCCGAGAGAGCCCGTCGCCCCGAAAACAAGAGTCTTCGACTCAGGCGCGGTCATGGACCGTGATTTGGTAACCGTCCGAGTCAGCGAAGGTGAAGGTGAGACCGAACGGCCCATTAATCGGCGAACTGACGATGGTTTTTCCGTCTGCCGCGAGAGCGTCGTGGATCGCCTGCGTATCTGTCGCGTGCAACCAGATTGCTACGCCAATGCCAGGTTGCGGAACGGTGTCAAAGTCGACGCCTGGAACCCTGTCTCGAACGGCGAACGCGACGGGCTTTGTGTCAAAGACGACAGCGTGCGGAGGACCCGCCTGCGAACGCGTCAACCCGAGGTACTGCTCGTAGAACGATGCCGACTGCTCGAGATCGCGCACTTGTAGTGAAATGAAATCTGGTCCAGTGACGCTCACGGTGGAACTCCTTCTTGCTTATGTCAGTACTCTGACATCGCCAGTGTATGTCAGAATACTGACATGAGTCAAGAAGAACCTGGCATTGACCTGGAGACATCCCTCGGCTACCTCCTCAAACAGGCCGCAAGCGCGCTCAGATCATCGATGGAGGCGGTGCTGAAGCCACTAGACATGACGGTGACCCAATACGCGTGCCTCGAGCTGCTGGCCCAGCGCCCCGGCCTGTCCAACTCGGAGCTGGCGCGCGGAGCGTTCGTCTCACGACAGTCCATGAATGTCCTCCTCCAATCCCTGGAACGCGATGGATTCGTCATGCGCCCATCAGAGCCTCCGGTCGGTCGCGTTCTACCCACACAACTGACCCCACTCGGACGCCGCAAACTCGCGAGAGCCACGAGTGCCGTCAAGTCGGTTGAAGAGCGCATGCTGAACGGCATTAATGACTCACAGCGATCTGGAGCGCGCAGGATACTGCATGGCTTCATTTCGTCGCTTAACTCTCCAGCTGCATCGGGTTAATGCCGACATTACGTTCAGCCGGGGTGAAGTTAGCCATCCTTAGCAGCGGCACACCGTGCTTTTTGGGTGAGAATGACGGACTACCAGGCAAGTTCATCCGCGCCCTCCTGAAACGTGCCGGTAGGTCCGTCTGCGCTGATGCACGCCATTCGCACAATGACTTCTGCACCTTTCTCATCAGGCTGACCTGCCCTGCTCAACGCAGTGAGCTCGGTAGCGGTGAAGCCGGGTTCGACCGCATTGAACTTGATGTGCGGATACGTCTTGGCGTACTGGACGGTGAGCATCGAGACGGCGGCTTTGCTCGAGCCGTACACGATGGCGGGAAAGTGAAACTGACGACGATCCGGGTTCGTCACCGCCCAGAATGATCCGAGGGCGCTGGAGACATTGACGACCACCGGGTTGTCGGACTTCTCCAACAAGGGCAGGGCGGCCTGGGTGACCCGAACGACCCCGATCACATTCGTATCGAAGAGAGCCAGAGCGGCCTGACCGCTGGTGTCGGCGCTGGAAATTCCTGCGTTGTTGACGAGAACGTCCAAATGCCCCTCGAGCTCTTCGATCGTTCGAAGTGCGGCGGACACTGACGCATCGTCGGTGACATCAAGCTGCACGAACCGCGCACCCACCTTGATCGCGGCTGCTTCCCCGCGCACGACGTCTCGAGCTCCGAGGTAAACGGTGTTCCCGCGCTCAACGAGTTGTCGAGCGGTCTCGTAGCCGAGGCCCTTGTTGGCGCCAGTAATAAGCACCGTCGCCATTGTTTTCGATTCGTGGTAGTTCGATCAACGTCGAGATCGCCCGCATAGTGATCCGGCGCCTTCGATGCCGCGGACTCCTCAGCGGTCGATTCCTCTCCGATGGGCATCACTTCGCTGTGCGTCCCTTTTCGAATATCTCGAATTTCGCGTCCCGCCTCGCCAAGGTGCTTCATGAACTTCGGTAATCGACTACTACCGAACAGAATTGCCGCGCCCACCATCAGCGCGACAACCCCGTCCGTTCCGAATATTTCAGCAATCATGATGAGCCCCTCGGCTCAGTCGATGCGTGGCTCGACGATGGCTTGGTGATGCGGACGCTCCAGGAGTCACCAAGGTAGAACTCCGCAATCTTGTTGAAAAGTGCCCGTCGGTCCGTCCGCGTCGATCGTGGCCATTCTTGCAACCATTTTTCCGCTTTCTTCAACTGGCCGACCATTGCCATTGGTTAGGTCGGTGGCGGTGTATCCAGGCTCGACAGCATTGAATTTCACTTCCGGTACGCCTTTTGCGTATTGCGCGGTAATCATTGACACCGCGGCTTTGCTCGAGCCATACAAGACTGCTGCATGCAGAGATGCCGGGTGCTCAGGGTTATGTACGGCCCAGAAGGAACCAAGGGCGCTGGAAACATTCACGACTACCGGATTGCTCGATTTACGCAGAAGCGGGAGTGCCGCGTGCGTCACGCGGACTACTCCAACTGCATTGGTTTCGAAGACCAGACTTGCGTCCGCACCCGTGAGCTCGTCGGTCGGACGGTGTGATCCCCCGATGCCGGCGTTGTTAATCAATACGTCAAGGCGTCCCTCGTCGGCGTCGATCGTTGCTAAAGCAACAGCTACTACGTCGTCGTCCGTGACATCGAGATGCACGAAACGGCAACCGATTTCGGCGGCCGCCTTCTTCCCCCGCTCGGGGTCTCGTGCTCCGATGTAGACCGTGTGGCCGCGATCTATCAGTTGGCGAGCTGTCTCGTAGCCAATCCCTTTGTTCGCACCAGTGACCAAGGTAATGGTTTTACGCACATCCTCGGTTTCATTTATTCCTATTGTCATTCGCTGCTCCTCTTCTTGGTCTTACTCTCAAGAATCTCGGTGATACCTTTCAAACCCGCAACCATGTAGTCGACGTCAAGGGCGTAGTAAACAAACTGGCCCCGTTTTTCCTTGAGCACGAGCTGGCCGTTCTTAAGGACCAGCAAATGTTGCGATGCCGTGGACTGCGATATTTCAAGCTGCTCTGCTAACTCGCCGACGGTACGAGGACCGCGTGCAAGCATCGCGAGCATTTTGAAACGTGTGGTGTTTCCAATCCCTTTGCCGAAGTTCTCGGCGAAGGTCACTACGTCATATTTTTTGACCATATTGACATATTAGCATATGCGCATATACGATGGCAAGCGCTTCCACAGATGTCTGTGGGGGGTTCACCGAGTCAAGGGGTTGTAGTTATGCGAGCAGTTGCAACGTGGTGCGTTCAGCATCGCCGCACGGTAATACTCACATGGTTGGGAGCGCTGATCGTCGTCTCGATTCTCGGCGCATTAGCGGGGAGCGCGTACACCAACACCTTTTCATTGCCGAATACACAGTCCACCGATGCGATTCACTTGCTCCAAGCCGTGTCGCCCAAAGTGGCGGGCGACGTGGAGCAGGTCGTCTTCGAATCGACGAACGGAGCGAAGATCACGAACGTGGTGACCGTGCGACGTATCAAAGAGGACCTGGCGAAGATCTCGAAGATCGACCACGTGACGAGCATCGTGTCGCCACTTTCGAGTGCGGGCGCAGCACAGATCAACAAGAGCGGCACGGTTGCGTTTGCCAGTGTCACCTTCGATTAGCTGGCGCAGAATGTTCCCCTCCCCGTCGCCAACAAACTTGTTTCAACCGCGCAGTCAGCAGATAGCGCTGACCTCCGCGTGGCCGTCGGTGGGCAGGTGGCAGAACTGACTAACAAAATATCGGTGGGGGGCCTGCCCCTTGGAGTCCTCGCCGCTGGCATTGTTCTCCTTGTCGTGTTTGGCTCGCTGCTCGCGATGGCGCTGCCCCTAATATCGGCGCTCGCATCACTGGGTGTGGCGATCGGACTTATTGAATTGCTCAGTCATAGTTTGAAGATGCCTCAGTTTGCATCGGAACTCACTGTGCTCATTGGCCTCGGCGTGGGCGTCGACTACGCCCTCTTTATTGTGACGCGTCATCGCCAGGGACTCATTGCCGGGCGCGACAAGGAAGAGTCCATCGTGAACGCCGTGGACACGTCAGGTCGCGCGGTACTGTTTGCCGGAATTATCGTCTGCATCGCGCTCCTCGGGATGTTTGCTCTCGGCGTTAGTTATCTCTACGGACTCGCGATAGCGGCGTCCCTTGGCGTTCTGTTGACGATGACCGCCTCTCTGACGCTGCTTCCCGCTCTCCTCGCGTTCATCGGGCCGAGAGTGCTCTCGCGCCGTCAGCGTCGGAATCTGAACGTCGGTGGTTCACGGGTCGTCGGTGCGAGCGGATCTAGTAGTTTCTGGTCGCGCTGGGCCAACATCGTCAACCACCGTCCCATCGTTCCCGCGTTGGTTGCGCTCGGGGTGATCATCGTCATCGCCCTACCGTTCTTTTCGATGCAATTGGGTTCATCGGACCAAGGCAACGACCCCGCGGACACCACGACGCGTCAGGCCTACGACATTCTCAGCCAGGGCTTTGGGCCCGGATTTAATGGACCGCTGCAACTCGTGGCTGAGATTAAGAGTCCGGCGGAAAAAACTGCGTTTACGCGTGTCGTAAGCGCCGTCGCAAGGCAGTCGGGAGTCTCCGAAGTCCCCAGTCCGACTTTCATTCCGGCGAAGAATGGGGACGAAGTCGCCCTCGCGGATGTCGGGGTTCAGTTCCGGCCGGCGAGCTACTTGATCGCAATTCTTCATGCGGTCGCGCGGCAGGCAACTGCAGCGTGACACGCAGCCCGCCATTGGCTCGAGGTGAGATGATAAGAGTTCCACCGTGTGCTTGTGTGATGCTGTTGACGATTGCTAGGCCAAGGCCAACACCCGCGTCGTTGGCGCGTATTCGTGTGCTCCCACGCTGAAACGGCTCGGTAAAGGTGGAAACCATCTGCGGACTAAGGTCCTCACCGGTGTTTTCGACGGTGAGCACTGCAACGTCGGAGCGAATGCTGATCGTCACCCACACTGTTCCCCTCGTCGGCAGATTGTGGACGATCGCGTTGTGTACGAGGTTGGTCGCCAATTGCAGCAGGAGCGTCGGTGAACCCATGGTGCGGGCAATTTCGACTGAAGTCTCTATGGTGTGGCCACGTTTCTCCGCGAGGGGAAGGAGCGTTTCATTGGCTTCTTCCGCTATGAGAGACAGATCGACGAGTTCTGGAGTAAAGGACTGCTGGTTCGCGCGGCTCAGTAAGAGAAGCGCCTCAGTTAGGTCGATCGCTCGGGTATTGACGACATACAGGCGCTCGAATAGCACGCAATTTACCTGGTTCGGGTCGTTACGGGCCACGTCGAGAAGCGTTTGAGTGATGGCCAGAGGAGTGCGTAATTCGTGGGAGGCGTTGGCCGCGAATCTCTGCTGTTCTGCCATATTGGTTTCCAGACGGGCGAGCATGGTGTCGAATGAGTCGGCGAGCTCGCGGAACTCGTCGTTGCGGCCTGGGAGCTGAATTCGGTGAGACAGTGATCCGTTCGAAGTTCTGCGGGTGGCGTCGGTGATGCGAGCAAGGGGGGCGAGCATCCGGCCGGCGAGTAGCCATCCCCCCATGAGACCGACCACCAAGAGGGACACGAGCGCGATGGCCGCGGCCGGAGCGAAATCGTGCAGCAGGGCGTCACGGCTAGGGCCAACGAAGACGCTCCTTGAGCCACGGGAGATGACGATCTCGCGACTGGGCACGTATCGCAGAAGGAACACCCACACGGCGCCGAGCAGCAAGGCGCCAGCCAGCATGAGAAATCCCGCGTAACTGAGGGTGAGTTTAAGGCGAGCGCTTAGACCGGGTGCTCTTTTCACGCTCGCCTCCATCACGTAACCGGTTGAGTACCGATGAAATATCCGACGCCGGCGAAAGTAGTGATGATGGAGGGCTCGCCGAGGCGTTTGCGAAGTGCCGAAACAGTGATGCGCACGGCGTTGGTGCGCGGGTCCGCGTTCTCATCCCACGCCCGTTCCAGAAGTTCTTCAGAGCTGACGATGCCTCCCTGGGCAGTAACAAGAACTTCGAGCACGGCAAATTGCTTACGTGTGAGCGCGACGTACCGGTCGTCGCGATAGACCTCACGGCGAAATGGGTCCAGACGCACGCCCGCGAACTCACGCACGGGCGGTCTGTTGTAGGCGCGCCTGCGGTCAAGGGCCCTGAGTCGCAGCACGAGTTCTCGGAGCTCGAAGGGCTTGGTGAGGTAGTCGTCCGCGCCGAGTCCGAACCCAGAGGCCTTGTCGTCCAGTCGGTCGGCGGCAGTGAGCATGAGTATCGGCGTACCGCTGCCTGAATTGACAATCCATTTAGCGATCTCGTCGCCCGAGGGTCCAGGAATGTCGCGGTCGAGGATAACAAGGTCGTAGTCGTTAAAACCCAGTACGTCCAACGCGGCGTCGCCGTCACCCACGATGTCGGCGGCGATTGCTTCCAAGCGCAGGCCATCACGTATGGCGACTGCCATGAACGGCTCGTCCTCGACAATCAACACCCGCACTCAATCGATGCTATGAGCGGGTGACGTATCGTCCGCATATTGAAAAGCACATACAGCGCCGAAAACGCGACAATACCTAATTTGGTCACATGACGAAAAGACCAGCACAAACAGCAATCCAGAGCACTCGAATGCCAGTGCGAGGCCGCACCAGGCGTCACGCTGCGTTTGCCCTCCGCACCGCCGCAGCCGTAGCCCTCGGCGTCACCCTCGCCGTCAGCTCGTCTGGAGGATCAGCTTCGGCGGGGTCGAAGTCGCCCTTCGCCGAAGCGGAGGCCTACTCCCAGTGCATTCGAAAGCACGGTGTCCCGAACTTCCCTGACCCGGTCAAGACCCCAAGCGGGAGCTGGGGGTACAAGACCCAAGGAATTGATCCGAACTCGGCTGCATTCCAGGGAGCACTACTGGCCTGCAAGGACCTACCGTCGCCCTGGAACTCCATCGGCCAGCAGCTCACGCACGCCCAACAACGAGGCTGGTTGAAATGGGCCCAGTGCATCCGAAACCACGGTGTGTCGGACTTTCCCGATCCCACGTTCTCGGGTCGCAAAGTGTACGAGCCTGGCGTAGAGCTGAACTCGCCACCTTTGCAGTCAGCTATGAATGACTGCAAGTCGAAGATGCCGTCGGTTGGTGGTCTAGGCGGATGACCGGTAAGTGGACACGGTGGTTGGTCACCGCCGTAGTGATTCTGGTCGCCGGGGTGGCGGTGGCCATCACGTTCGCCGCCGGAACGACCAGTCACGCCGGCGCCGCCGATAACACGGACCCCACGTCGCTCTTTACTGTCACGCGCCAGGACCTATCATCTCAGACCCAGGTATCGGCGACACTCGGTTATGCCCGAAATTACACGGTGGTGAATCAGGCCCAAGGGATCATCACCTCGCTCCCGTCGGTCGGCCAAGTGATAAGTCAAGGCCACGTCATTTACTCGGTGAGCGGCGCACCGGTCGTACTGCTCTACGGCTCGACGCCCACTTACCGAACGCTGTCGGAAGGGGTGAGTGGAGCAGATGTGAAACAGTTGAACGCCGATCTGGTCGCGCTCGGGTTCGCCACGAGCAGCGAACTCGATCCGACGTCGAACTACTTCAGCGCCGAGACGGCTGTTGCTCTTCAAGGCTTACAATCCGCGCTGGGGGTGACCGAAAGCGGCGCGCTCTCCTTCGGCCAAGCGGTGTTCGCGCCCACAGCGGTTCGAGTGTCCTCGGTGTCGGCGATCCTCGGCGCTGCTGCCCAACCTAACCAACCGGTAGTGGTGGCGACTTCAACAACACGCCAGGTCAGCATCGCTTTGGATGCATCCCTGCAGTCCGCGGTCGCCGTGGGGGACAAGGTGACGATCAACTTGCCGAACAATCAGTCCACGACCGGGGTGATTTCCTCGGTGGGTAGCGTGGCGACCACGCCTGCGTCGGGCAGTTCGAATGGTTCGCCAACGATTGCGGTGCTCGTGAACCCCACCAATGCCGCCGCCACCGGAACTTGGGACCAGGCGCAAGTGAGCGTGACGATCACGGCGTCACGTGCCACCAACGCCCTGGTCGTGCCCGTTGACGCCTTGTTGGCCCAGTCGAACGGCAAGTACGCGGTAGAGGTTGCAGGCGCTCACGCCCGTCACCACTTGGTGACGGTCTCTCTCGGGCTCTTTGACGACGCGGCGGGTTTGGTGCAGGTGACGAAAACCATCCTTGTGGCTGGCGAGCGCGTGGTGGTGCCAAACCTGTGAGCATGGACATTACTGAAGTGGCTTCTCGCGAGTTCGACGACCGAGCACTCTCCATCAGCAGCGGGGTCGTACTCGAGGTTGACCGGGTCACCAAGGTTTACCCGAGCGAACCCCCAGTGACCGCTCTGCGGGGGGTTACGTTTACTGTTGCCGCGGGCGAGTTGGTGGGAATCGTAGGACCGTCGGGTTCGGGTAAGACCACCTTGTTGCATTTAATGGGGACGTTGGATCGACCCAGCTCGGGAACAGTGCGGCTCACCGGTCTCGACGTCGCCAGTCTGACGGATCGAGAGCTGTCCGCGCTGCGCGCGACGCGGATCGGCTTCGTGTTCCAACAGTTTTTTCTAGCCGAGCATCAAAGCTTGCTCGATAACGTCGCCGACGGACTCCTCTACTCCGGCGTCCCACAGGCCGAACGACGGAGCTTGGCGCATGACGCTCTCGCCCTGGTTGGCCTAGACGAACGATCCCGCGCTCGACCCACCCAACTCTCGGGCGGTCAACGACAGCGCGTGGCAGTCGCCAGAGCACTCGTCGGTCGTCCGGCCATCGTGTTTGCCGACGAACCGACGGGGAACCTGGACCAGTCAACTGGCCAATCCATCCTGAAGCTGTTGGAGGACCTGCACGATCTGGGGGTGACGATCGTGGTCATCACTCACGACCGTGACATCGCGTCACGTATGGATCGACGTATTCAGATGCTCGACGGTCGAGTGGTTGATGACAGTGCCCCCACGATCTCGCCGTCACCCACGTCTTCAAACGGCACCTTCTCCGCAGAGTCACTATGACCGCCATCGAATCCCTCGACGTCATCAAGCTCCGATTCCCGGACCTCGCTCGCCTGTCCACAGTGGGACTACGCGCGCGCAAGCTGCGAGCCGGACTCTCCGCGCTCGGCATCGCCATCGGCGTGGCGGCCATCGTGGCCGTCCTCGGTCTTTCCTCTTCCGCCTCCGCGGGGCTCTTGAATGAGATCTCGCAGTTGGGCACCAACCTCCTCGTTGTACAAAATGGTCAGACCGTGACCGGTAGTATCGCCGAACTCCCCAAAGCCGCCCCGGCCATGATCGGTCGAATCAACGCAGTTACCCACGTCCAGGAAACCGGCTCGGTTAGCGGAAACGTCTATCGCAGTCCGCTCATTCCCACCATCGACACAAACGCGCTGTCCATCGAAGCCGCCAGCCTTGGCCTGCTGCATACGGTGGGCACGAGCGTCGCCAAAGGCACTTACCTGAACGCCGCGACGGCTAACGAGCCCGTCTGCGTACTCGGGGCCGCCGCCGCCCAGTATCTCGGCATCGATCGGGTTTATTCCGGCGAGCGTATCTGGGCCGACGGCTCGTGGTGCTACGTCGGCGGTATCTTGAAACCCGCCGTCTTGGCCTCCAGCATTGACGACTCTGTCCTAATCGGTTTCCCCGCAGCCGAGCACTACTTCGGCTTCGACGGTCACCCGTCCACCATCTACGTTCGCGCCCGGACCAATCAAGTCTCCCCCGTCTACAACGTCCTCGCCGCCACGGCCAACCCCGAGAACCCCAACGAGGTGGACGTGTCTCAGCCCTCAAACGCACTCGTCGCCCAAGCCGACGCGCAGGGTGCCTTCGACGGACTCTTTCTGGGCCTCGGCGTCGTTGCTCTTTTGGTCGGTGCCGTAGGAGTAGCCAACATCATGATCATTTCGGTCCTCGAACGCAGGTCCGAAATTGGTCTTCGTCGCGCACTCGGTGCAACCAAGAGCCACGTCAGAATCCAGTTCCTTGCCGAGGCAATTCTCTTGTCCCTCATAGGCGGCGCTGCTGGGGTTGGGTTGGGCGCGCTCTCGACCGCGGTCTACGCCTCCTCCAAGCATGAACTCATCGTCATCCCCGTTCTCGCCTGGTCCGGTGGAATGGGCGCTGCCGTCTTGATCGGCGCGGTCGCTGGGCTTTGGCCCGCTCTGCGTGCGGCGCGCATGTCGCCTACCGAAGCGCTGTGGAGCATGTGAGTCCCGCATAAATGCCACTACACGTGCCGAACATTCCCCCGCTTTGTCCCACTTACGATCCGAACCATCGGACGGCGCGTTACTAGGGCACAAATCGACGCACGAAAGTAAGAGCGATGTCGGCAACTTCTCGCCAACCAGAGTCAATAACTAACGAATGGCCACGGTTCGGGATTGTGGCGAACTCCGTTACACCAGAGTTCTTTTTCTGCAGTCTATATGCAGCTCTTGCCATGCTGAGGGGAAGCGTGTTGTCTTTCTCGCCGTCGATGATCAGTAGCGGTCCGCGATCCGGGATTCGCCGATTCACTTTCGCTTCCGTCCAGGGATTGATATTTGCAAAGGCAGCTTGAAACAGAGGTACACCCGAACCGGGAACCGCGTAGTTCTCGTAGAGATCCTTGGCCTCTTCTTCACTAACAGCATTCGCGAAGGCAAATCGAAATTGACCAAGAGTCAGAGGTACTGCTCGACCACGATTCAGCGGATTCGCAATGACGGGAGACGCCGCTTTTAGGGCCGAAAATGGTAGCGGCAGCACTCCACGGAACGGCCCTGGGTCGATCGCGACCGAGGTGCGCGAGAGCCCACGTCCGGCAACGATTTGCGTGAGAAGTCCCCCAAACGAATGGCCGATGACTACCGGCCTTTGGTTGAGCGTTGCGATCACTTCTCCCATATGATCGGCGACTTCGCCCACCGTCTTGTGGGCAAAGACTTCCGGGTGTGCATTCGCCTCAGCTACTGATTCTGGATCGTCGGGCCACTGCGGGGCGATCGGTGCGAAGCCCGCATCATCGAAGAGGTCTTTCCAGCGGTCCCAACTGCTCGCCAGTAGCCAGAGACCGTGGATAAAGAGGACAGGAATGCGTCGAGAGTCGTTCGCCGCCTGAACTTGCCTTTCCTCGTATTGAGTGATCGTCACAACGTGCATCCTCTTCCCGATTGAAATCGCGAGGCAATTTTGACGATTCAGCGGCGTGCTGTCAATGTGCAAAAACCAAACATCAAGGTCCCAAATTGTGCTGGTGCACAGATCACGGGAAAATACTCCCACTACATTGGGGTGATGGATGGCTCGCACGGTGCTGCAGCACACGGATCTGCCTCCGTCAGCGACATCGCCTCCCTGTTGCTTGGCCGCATTGACGAATTGGCCGACGAGATGACGGCGGCCATTCAAAACGCTGTTACGCCCTACCAACAAGGCGTCGTCGACCACGAGACCCTCCGGGCGGCCAGCATGATGAACATTGGGGCCATCCTTGAAGATCTTGGACGCGTCAACGCCACAGCATCATTCGAGTCACGAGAGAACGGACGCAACCGCGCTGCTGCCGGTGTTCCTCTAACCATCGTTCTAGAGGCCTATCGCGTCGGGGCTCGCTTCATTTGGGAGCAAGTCGCGAGCACCGCTCGCAAGGTCGGGGCGAGCAGCGACGTCGTGCTGGCCGCAGGATCTGAGTTATGGCAGGTCCTCGACACCTATAGCCAGGAGCTAGCCGAGGGCTATCGCGAAGAAGCGTCCGCCCGGGCACTCTCTGCCGAGCAACAGCGATCCGCTCTCTTTCAAGCTTTGTTCGAAGGTCACCTTGCGGTAACCAATCCCTGGGAGGCGGCTCAACTTCTGCGCCTCCCTCAGGATCGACCGCTCGTCGTCGTGGCTGGCGAAGTACCAGCCGTCGGCCGCCACGCACTGCCGCGGATCGAACACATCCTCCGTGTTGATGTCGGGCTGTCCTCCACCTGGCGTCTGTTACCAGACATAGAAGTCGGAGTCGTGTCCCTACCGAATCCCACCGCGTTGCTTGACGAGCTTGCCGATGCACTTTCGACCTGTGCCGTCGGACGTGTCGGAGTGAGCCCCCCGTTCAGCGACCTACGAGAGATGCCCTCAGCACTCACGCTGGCTCGGATGGCGCTCTCCAGCAGCCTCGGCAACGGCGTCACGATCTTCGATCAACATCTTTTGGAGGTTGCCGCGGTCAGTGCACCAGATTTCATGGAGCGACTCGCCAAGGTGGCGCTTGCCGGA
>JBAQZL010000030.1:0-15881 GCA_049790955.1 Acidimicrobiales bacterium | reverse complement strand
GCACAGACCTGTATGCGTTCGTCAGCCCTGACAGTCCCGACACCGTCACCATCATTGCCAACTACATACCATTGCAGGCCCCTAACGGCGGACCGAACTTCTACGAATTCGGTAGCGACGTGCTTTACGAAATCAATATTGACAACGATGGTGACGGCGCCGCCGATGTCCGGTATCAGTTTGTCTTTCGCAGCGAGAACCAAATCCCATCAACGTTTCTCTACAACGACGGTCCGATTACGTCTCTTGCGAGCACCAGCTGGAATCGACGCCAGTTCTACACGGTGACGCGCGTAGATAGCGCCGGACGGAGCGAGGTGCTGGCCCGCAACGTCCCGTGTCCGCCCTGCAACATCGGTCCACTGTCGACGCCCAACTACGTCTCACTCGCGAGCGAGGCGGTGCACAGTCTTCCCAGCGGCCGACAGGTATTCGCGGGTCAGCGCGCCGAGGCTTTCTTCGTTGATCTCGGTGCCATCTTTGAACTTGGAGTTTTGCGTCCCATCGCCAACTTGCACGCCACCTTTGGCTTGCCGGGATTGGCGGCCATGCCCGGAGTGAACTCGACGGCAGCGGTCAACGTGCACAGCATCGCCATCCAGGTGCCCATCACCGATATCGCGTACCAGGGCGCCAAGCCGACCAACTCCGCCGCCGCGAAGTCAAGCGTGGGTATTTGGACCACCGCAAGTCGACGCAAGGCTCGCGTGCTGAACGACAACGGCGACATGGGCGTCGAGACCGGGCCGTACGTCCAGGTATCACGACTCGGCAACCCCTTGTTCAACGAGGTTCTCGTTCCACTCTCCATGAAGGACAAGTGGAACTCGTCGTACCCCGAAAACGACAAAGACTACGCCAGTGGCGTGGCGCACCCTGAACTCTCGTCCTTGCTGAACGTGCTCTACCCCGGCGCGTTCAAAAACTTGGCCGCGTACACGGCGGCGCGCGCGGACCTCGAGGCGATTCTGTTGACGGGTATTCCGGCGGGCGTTGTTTCGTCCTCGTTCTCAACGTTCACCGGAACGGTGATGGCGGACATGCTTCGACTGAACCTCGCTATTCCCCCGTCGTCCTCCCCCAACCCGCTGGGCGTCATCGGCGGCGACGTGGCTGGCTTCCCCAACGGTCGGCGCGTCGGCGACGACGTGGTCACCATTGAGTTGCGCGCACTCGCGGGTGCGACGATTCCGCTCGTGGATAAGACGTTTACCCCCGACGCGGCAATTGCGGACGTGAGCGACGGCATTACCGGTGCGGGACTCACGCTCTTGACAAGTTTCCCCTACCTGGGCACGCCGTACAGCGGCTACAGCGTCACCGCGGGAGCGGCCACCACGTGAGCGAGAACGTCCTTCCTCCCAGCTGGGACGGCACCGTGATCCTCGACATCGGCGACGATGTCGGGGCTCTCGTGTTGCACGCGTCAGGCGACTGGCTCGGGCGAGAGATCGATCTCTTGCCGGACGATCGATCGGTACCGCACACTCATAGTGCAGTCCGAGAACGACGCTCGCCCGATGGATCCGCGTACGCGGCGATCTACCCCCAGTTACGCGCAGGTCAGTACACCGTGGAAGATTCGCGCCAACGACTCACCATTGTCGGTGGCCGCGTCACCGAGATTGCACTCGCCGAGTAGGTCTCGTTGACACATCTCACAATCGAAAATCAAAGGAGAACACAATGTTTGTAGGAGAGATATTTGGACCAGACCTCTTGGTTGTCGTTATCGCGGGAGCGGTGCTTCTCTTTGGCGGCGCCGCGATACCGAAGTTCGCGCGCAACTTGGGCAAGTCCAAAAGTGAGTTCGAACAGGGGCTGAAATCCGTCAAGGAACTGGCTGAGCCGACTGCCGCGCCCGACGTGTCGCCGAGTTCACGCGAGGTAGAGACGAAGCACTAGGTCAGAGTTCAACACTGGTCACTCGACCCCGTCATCTCGGTCCCAACTCCCTTGAACGAGGTGACGGGGTCGAGGTATGGACTGTCGAAAAGCAGTGCTCCGCGCTCAATATTCGGGACCTGCACGTCGTGAAACGCTGCGATCTGTACAGCCAGTACTGTCGGGGACACGAAGAAATCAACATCCGTACGGGCTCCGGCGCCGGATAGAACTCAAATGAGTGATCTCAGTGAAGCCAGTGACGCGAAACTCGTCACCCTGATTGCCCGCTTTAGCGAAGTAGCCCTCGCCGAGGTATATCGCCGGCACGGCGGAGCCGTCTACGGGCTGGCGCGACGTGTGCTGAACAACCAGGCCGAAGCCGAAGACGTGACACAGGAAGTCTTCTTGCGACTGTGGAACCAGCCCGAACGATTTGACGCCTCGCGCGGGAATCTGCGGTCGTATCTCCTTACCCAGTCGCACTCGCGCGCCGTCGACACCGTTCGCTCGATCTCATCGTCACGTCGACGCGAAATCACTGACGCGTCGCGTACCGCGGGTGCTTCGTACGACGTGCACCGCGAAGCGTGGGACGTCGTGGTCTCGGAGGAAGTGTTGCGCGCGCTTCGTGGTCTGCCCGATGACGAGCGCCGCGCGATCGAGCTCGCGTACTTTGAGGGTCACACCTACGTTCAGGTGGCGGAGATTCTTGACGTACCTGAGGGAACAATTAAGGGACGGATACGAAACGGCATGCGACGCATGCGCGGTGACCTATCGCGACACGGGATACAAGGAGCAGACAAGTGATGACTCACGATGACGCATCTGAGCTTCTCGCCTCGATGGCCCTCGACGCCCTCGACGAGGAGACGCAGGGTCGCATGGAAGAGCACATCCTCACGTGTCCCGAGTGCCGAGGCGAACTTGACGAGCTTCGCGAAGTCGCGTCAGCTCTCGGCAATACGTACGAAGTGCCGCCCGAGGATTTGTGGTCCAAGATTTCAACGCGACTCTACGAGACCGATCCCTTCGACACGCCGTCGCCACCCGTGTTCCTCAGCGACGTCGACCCTGCGCGCCGACACCGCGTGCAACGGGCTCGCTCACTCGTTTCGACCGTGTCGTTGGCGGCTGCGGCCGCGATTATCGTCCTGGGACTCAATCTCGCAAGCACCAACGGACACGTTACGAACCTGGAGAAGGCTCTCGCCAGCAATGGACATAACGGCGTCGCTAGCGCTTTAGCGACGCCCGGGCACACGGTGGTCACTTTGAGCGACTCAAGTCACAAGGCGCTTGCCTCGTTTGTTCTCCTACCCGATGGACGCGGGTACCTCGTTCACTCGAACATGCCCGCTCTTCCTACGTCCGAGACGTACCAACTCTGGAGCATTGTTAAGGGCTCGCCGGTGTCGATCGGCGTGATGGGACCATCGCCGCGAGCGGTCGCGTTCACGTACGTCAGTTCATCCGGACCCTCAAAGCTCGCGGTCACGATTGAACCGGCTGGAGGGTCGCTCACACCGGCGAAGTCGCTCGTGGCATCCGGTGAAGTGTAAAAGCGAAGTTGAGAGGATGGAGAGTCCTCAATAGCCGCTTCACCCTCAAGCCCTTGACGCACCGATGGCGACTACGTAACATTCGGAAATCCTCACGTTCAGGAGGATTGCGTGAAGCGAACAATCGTTGTTCCTCTGCTGGTGATCGCCACTCTCCTTTTGACGTCCTCAATGTCAAGTGCCATGGGCCTCAAGTCGGCAGGCAAGCAGTATCTAACGGACGTAGCGCCCGCCAACGCCGCACTGAAGTCGTTCGAATCGGAGATACATGCGTGGACCAACTCCACCCCCGACGCTGAAGGTGAGCACCAGGCGGCACCGGTTTTTACCGCGTTGAGAACGCTCCAGAGGAATCTTCTGAGCCAGACCTGGCCTCGCTTCGTTAAGGGTGGCGTTCGATTCATCTGCGACGAAGACATAACTTCGCTGGAGGAGGATCTGAGCATGATTGACAGCAACTCTTCGCTCGGCAACGGTGCATTTCAATTCACGTTCAGCGCTGACTCGAAGACGATCGATTCACACGCCCTTTATGTTCGTAGAGATCTTGGTCTGCCCGGCGGACGAGCCCTTTGAACGAGTCTGACGTCGTGTCGTGGAGAGGATGGGATCTCCGTACTGGTGCTCGGGCGATACCTCGAGCGGCGGAAGAGTTCGAGCGCACTGCTCCCCCATTTCCGAGCGCTGAATCTCGATACGAACTGTTGGCGGTTGCCGCCCGCGGCTTTCATCCACCACAGGCCATTAGCGCGAACGTAAGAAAAGAGGACGACCACGAGGATCCCAGCGCAGACGAGTTCCCGGGATTTCGACGGGTATGGTCCGTTCTCTATCGCCAAATCGCCGAGACTGTCGCCGAAACTCAGCGTCCTTACGCGATCTACTTACTAGGCGTGAATCCGCCAGACGACGTAAGCGACACGGAACTGGCAACTTTCAACGACTTTTACACCAACGTCCATCTCGTGGAAGTCGCGGAGCGCCGACACGCGTTGCGCGCGCTGAGATACGAACTACTCGAAGAAATCCAGGCTCCCTACCTTGGAGCTCCGCGATATCTCGCGGCCTACGAGGTCGACGAGTCATCGGCCTCCCATCGCCGTCACGTCGGTCCGCCCTACTCAGCGGGCCCTGCGGTGTGGCAGCGCCACACAACTCCGTGGCGGCTCTGGTATCGACGCTTGGGTTCCTAGAACTCCTTATGGCGTGGAAAATCTCGACGTCGTTATGGCGGGGCTCTCCGCTACCTTCAACGTGAATGGAATTCTTGTCACGATGCCGCACAAGTTCGCGGCATTTTCCCACTGCGCCATCACCTCGGAACGTGCTCGGAAGCTCGGAGTTGTGAGCGTCATTCGGCGACATTCGCCTACGGGTTACGTATCCCTCCGAGACATGAGCCAACCTCCGACGCTCAAGAGGACCGCCGCATACAGGGCGAGGAGAAGCAACCCGATAAGCGGACTGAAGAGTGGCGTTCCCTGAAGCTGACTCGGAGTCGTCGAGGCAAAGACTGTCGAACTGATGTTGGCGGGCAAATATCGACTGCCGTCATGAACGATGATGCCCGGAAGGGCGAAGAACACGACGGTCAAGATCAACATGATGCTCGTGAAGATTGAGAGCGATGCGGCCGACGTTCGAACGATCGAGGCGATACCGAGGCCGACAAGACCCACGATTGCGAGATCGATTCCGCTTTCTATTAAGACGCGAAGGATTCCGGGCTGAGAGAGAGAAATCTGGCCCGCATGGCTCGCGAGTATGTAACGCCCAAGAAAATAGGTGGAGAACGAAAGCACCTCACCGAGAACGAGTCCGACTCCCCCAACAACGATGGCCTTGGCGGCGAGCACAATTCCCGGACGCGGCATCGCAGCCATGGTGGATCGGATCTGACTCGTGCTGTACTCCGAACTCAAAAAGAGCACTCCGAGTACACCCATGACGAACTGACCGAAGTTGAAACCAACGAGGACCCGCATAATCGGGTCGCCAATGTGGGCGTGGCCGCGCAGGGCGTTCGTGGAGAGATAACACAGTCCGTACGTGACAAGAGCAAGCGCGAACACGCTCCATCCGGCGGAGCGCAATGACCAGAACTTGGTCCACTCGCCGCGGAGGGCGCAGCGCAGTCCCGCTCGAGAACGTGATTCCGTGACTTCGTCACGAATAAGAACAATGTTTGTCACGATGCTCGGTACTGGACCGCGCCTTCCGTCAGTTCCATGAAGGCGTCTTCGAGTGAGCAGAGGTCGGTCAACTCATAAAGGGCGTTTTGCTGCTCAAGGGCCAGTTCGCCGATTAACTCCGCACTGAGGTTCATTGCCGTAAAGCACGAGTTCGGTTCTCTCAGGATGAGCGCACCGGCGTCTTCGAGAGCCGGAATCAACAGATCCGGATTCGCCGCGCGTACTTTGAATGACTGCTTGGAACTACGCGCGACGAAGTCGTCAACGGAGAGCTCTGCGATGAGCCGGCCCTTACCAATGACGACCAACTGATCAGCAGTGCGCGACATCTCGGCCATCAGGTGACTCGAAATCAGCACGGTGCGACCTTCGGCGGCAAGATCCCTACAGAGAGATCGTGTCCAGCGAATGCCTTCGGGGTCAAGGCCGTTCATCGGCTCATCGAGAAGAACGACCGCCGGGTCCCCGAGCAACGCGGCAGCCATGCCAAGTCGCTGGCCCATTCCGAGCGAGAACTTGCCAACGCGACGTTTCGCGACGGAAGTGAGCCCCACCAGGTCAATGACTTCCTCGACACGGTTTCTCGTAATGCCGCCATATTGGGCGAGCGACCAAAGGTGCGCGTACGCCGAACGACCGGGGTGGATAGCACGAGCTTCCAGCAACCCACCCACTTCACGCATGGGCCAACGTAGATCTTTGTACTTCTTGCCTGAGATGGTGACCGAGCCCGAGTTGGCGTGATTGAGGCCCATAATCATCGACATCGTCGTGGACTTTCCCGATCCATTCGGACCAAGGAATCCAGTTACTTTTCCCGGGACGACGTCAAAAGATAGGTCGTCGACGGCGACGACGTCACCGAAGCGTTTTGTGAGTCCGCGGACCTCAATCACCCGACAAACCTAAGCCGCTCAGATGAGAAGAGCATGCAGACAACGTAAGAATAATATGAGCCTATTCGTCGTCTATTCATTTGTCAGTACGGCCGGTGCCGTCAATCGATTTTCACTTCACAAACATTCGCCGTTCGACTCACGATGGAATCAGCGAAGCGCGAACGAAGTCACATTGAGATGGTGTTCACCCTCACCATGAGGGATGTTGACGGGCTAAATGCGACGAACTCAGAAAGTTGAGACTGAACTGACTCAGTGGCCCACTCGAAAGTCCAGCAGAAGATATCCAGACGGAGAAGTGAGGTTGCTGGTCAGCGTCAGGCGTTTCGATAACCCTTTCTCGAAGAGCCTTCGTCCGTGCATCATCAGTGCCGGGGCGACAACGAGCGCCAGCTCGTCAACCAAGTCACCTTCGAGAAGCGCTTGGGTCAAAGCGATACTCCCGTGCACACCTATGTCGGTGCCGGACCGTGATTTGAGCTCGCTCACGTGCTCGAAAAGATTGCCATCGATGAACGTAGTGTTCTCCCATGTCTCCCCAGGTATCGTCGAGGTCACCGCGAATTTTTCGACGCCGTTAATGAAACTGGCGAATGGCTCAATGTCACTCGTTGGCCAGAAGGCAGCCCAGTCGTCGTACGTTTGACGCCCAAGGAGAACCGCGTCTTGAGTGGCGATAACGCGGGCCAGATTTTCTTCCATCATTTCGTCAAATTCCGTGATGAATTCGTCGGGATTTTCGGCAACACCGTCAAGTGACAGCAGTTCGTAGACGACTAGCTTGCGCATCACATCATCTCCTTGTACTCGGTAGAGATCGATGGTGAAGGCGCCAAACCATTCAACGGTCACACCCGCCTTCCCCCTCCATGAAGTTACGACCATTGTCGATCGAACGCGGCCCTTACCCAGGCGATCTCATAACTAAACTCGCTTCGAACGAGACTTCCCAAATTGTGTCTACACGGTCGTGTGCAAACTGCTGTCGGCAAGTATGAGATCGCCTCATCATCCACTTTCGAAATGAGTAATCGCATGAAACACGCGCGCCACCGTCGCCAGCCGACTTCGCCGCGACACCGACCTAGCGCGTCGTCGGACGGCCAACTTCCTGTCATTGGCAGAGTTTTTCCGTCGCCCCTCCAGGCCAAGGTCCCTGAAATTATCCTGCTTTTCTGGGTCGTGAAGATACTTACCACCGCTGGCGGCGAAGCGACCTCCGACTACCTAAAGACACTGGGCAACATCAAGGGCGGCGGCGTCGAAATTGGGCTATTTGCCGTCGGTCTGGTGTGGCAGTTCGGAACTCGCCGTTATCACGCGTTTGCCTACTGGTTTCTAGCTTTCGCCATCGCCATTTTCGGCACCGGCGTCTCGGACTTTCTCCACCTCGACGTCCACATTCCCTACGCCGGGACGACGGCCTTGTGGGCCATAGTCCTCGCCGTCATCTTTGCTCTCTGGTATCGCGTCGAAGGAACCCTCTCCATCCACAGCATCACGACGCAACGACGTGAAGCGTTTTATTGGGCGACAGTCTTCGCGACGTTCGCTCTCGGTACCGCGCTGGGTGACTTCACGGCCTCGTCGCTCAACCTCGGCTACTTGGCGTCCGGGATTCTGTTCTCGATCATCTTCTTCGTTCCGGTGTTCGCGTGGTGGCGATTCGGACTGAACAGCATCGCCGCATTTTGGCTGTCGTACGTGATTACGCGACCGCTCGGAGCTTCCTTTGCCGATTACATCAGTAAGCCTCGCGCGATCAGCGGCGCCAACTTCGGCGATGGACCAACGGCGATTGTCTTCGCACTGGCGGTCCTCGTCCTCGTTTCATATCTCGCATTCGCAAAACCCGACATCCAACCGTCGCTCGGCGTAACGGATTGACATTCGAGACCGAAAGTGACATTTCGGCGTAGCGATTGAACTTCGCTATCGAAGGCCGCATTTCCTACAGATCTGTGAGATGCTCAGACCGGAACTACGGGAGGCGGCACCGGTGAAGATAATGGGCAGAGCAGTGAGCGTCGGCATATTGGCCCTCGTGATGAGCGCGGCGACCGTCCCGCTAGTTGCGTCATCGGCGAGCGGCGTAACAGCGGCGATCCTCAGGCCGAGCGCATCGGCGAAGTTGACTGATTCGAAGAAGTCACTATACAAGTGCACCGCAAAGGCGCTCGGGCCGGCCCTCAAGGCAGTGGCCCAAGGATCGCCCTACAAAGTCAACGCTGTTGGTTGCTCGGGTAATTGGGCGTACGTCATTTTTACTTCAGACGGTACGAAGCAGGTTGAGGTGCTCGGCTATCTAAAGTCGCTTTCAACGTGGATCGCGGACAATACGACGACCGTGTGCGCCAAGGATAAGTTGCCGAGTTCCATCAAAGCCGAAGCATGCAAGAGTGGAATCTCTCAAGCGCAGTAGACATCACTCGCTGCGGGTGAACGTCATCTCCCAGTTCAGCTTCCAGGAAGAACCATCGTCGTAGGAAAAGGACTGACGCCATGTCGGGGCCACGTCGTCGGCGCACCATTCAAAGCGAACCCTGACGGCGTGCCCGCCGACCACGTCATCGCATTCGAACGTCCCGCGACCGTCGACAAACTGACCGACGACGGGCGGATCAAGATGTCCCGGGGCCCGAGTGGAACTCCACCAAATACTCCAGGTCTCGGTTGACGGATCGTAGAGACGAAGTGTGAATCCTTCAAAAGCGTCGGCATCTGACGGATGCGCGACGTACATACGATCTATGTGACCGATTCCGTGGAGGATCGGGATCACCTCACTCGCCGCATCGAACTGCACCCATTCCTCGCATGCGGGATCAGCCACATCTCGTAGTTTGCGATTGTGAACCATCCAGTGGCCGTAGATGAATTCGAAAGCCTGGGATTGAGGAGTGTGCATACAACGGAATCTCGCAGATACTTGTGACACGCGTTTCGACATTTCTGGGTCGAGAACGACGACAATTCGATCTCGGCCACTCTTCTAGAGTCGTCGGACTCACTAGCGCAGTGGGCTGAAAGGTCTAATTTCCTCCGGAGTGCGACCGGTCGTGATCTCTTCGGCAAGAAGTTGACCCGTGACCGGGCCCAGCGTCATTCCCCACATGCCGTGCCCACTCCCTACGTAGATCCCTCGAGTCGCGGTTTTGCCGATGAGCGGCATCCCGTCGCTCGTGAGCGGACGCGGCCCCACCCAGTCGTCGCTCCTCTTATCCCAGTTAATGCCCGTGAGGAGCGGCTTCAGTGCACGAATCATTGAGTTGATTCGAGAGCTCCTCAGAGGCGCATCAGCCTCGTCAAACTCCATGACTCCCACGACACGAACGCGGTCCCCGTCGGGCGTAACGCCGAGACGCGAGCCGGGAAAATGCACGGGCTGTACAAGTGGCGAGTCAATCGGGACGGTAAAGCTATAGCCACGACCGGCGTGCACCGGAACCCTGACGCCGTGTGCGATGGCGAGTTTGCTCACCCACGCCCCGTTCGCCAGTACGATCGCGTCCGCGCCGTACTCGCGCGCCAGCGTGCGAGCGATGACTCGATCATCGGCACGTACGACTTCAGTCACCAATGAGTCATCGATGATTTCACCGCCGCGTTCGCTCACACTTCGCGCGAGAGCTTCTCCGTATTTATACGGCGTCACGAATCGCTGATCGCGTAGGAGAACTCCGAAACGTACGGCCGGAGAGAGATGCGGCTCAAGACGATGCGCCTCATTGGCTGTCAACAACTCAATGTCGATGGGCTGACCCGCGCCCACTACCCCGCTGAACTCCTCCAGGAGCCCCGAAGCCTCTCGTGGATCTTTAAATCCAGAGAGAATGTCAGCGGTGGTGAAGTCCGCGGAGACGCCGCCACTGCGCTGCGCGTCATACGCGCCAATGGCCAGCGCGTTCAATGGGACATACGCCGACATTGAGCGACGCCAGGTAGAACTCGTACAGTGCCCCATCATTTCGACGAGGAACTTCGCCCGGCGAAGGTCGCCCCGCAGAGGAACGGAAACGGGCGATCGAGGATCGAGGATTGCGCGCAGTCCGTATCTCAAAAGACTCGGCTCCGGAAGGGGCACGCAGTGGGCCGGGCTAATGAATCCGGCATTTCCCGCAGACGCCCCGGAAAATTCCTGAGAACGGTCGACGACCGTGACGTGCACGCCACGTTCCTGCAAAAACCAGGCGCAGGAGAGTCCGACGATCCCCGCTCCAACGATCACTACGTGTTCGGGCGGGCCTGGATCGGCTCCGTCCCACGGATGATCACTCACCGGTCCAGTCTAAGGAATGCGACTTGTGCGATTCTTCACATCAGAATTTCGCAACCCATCTTCACGGTCGCCGCGAAGTACGAAAGCGGTGACCGCGGTCCGTTTCCCGTCATGTTTTGAGGTCGAACGTCCCAGACGAAAAGGACGTTCGTCCCTATACGGGCGCATGACGTCAGTGAAATGCTCTTCCTAGGTCAACGGGAGGGTGTTCATGTCTTTTTTTCACATTGCTGCGCTCTTGCCCCTTAATACCCTCGGCCACTACATCCACTGGCGCTGGATCGACATCAGTGTCGCCAACTTCGTTGTCATCGTCCTCATGATCGTCACGTTCATTGGGGCGCTACTCGCACCGTTTCCAGGACGACGACGCCGGAAGGAACAACAGTGAGCACTGACATCGATCGACAGTGGACTACTCGGCTTCGCCGTCGAGCATTGAAATTGTTGCCGCCAGAAAAGATAATGCCTGACACGCAGCCGACGTATGTTTCGTCATGGATCTACGTCTTTGGCGTGACCACCATGGCTGCTCTCGCCGTCGTCATTGCTTCAGGGTGTCTGCTCGCGTTGCGTGGCCCACAGTGGTGGCACACCTCGTCAGTTGGACTGTTCGTCAACTCATTACACCTCTGGAGCGTCGAGATCTTCTTCTTCGCAATGGTGATCCATCTCTGGGGCAAGTACTTCATGGCGGCGTGGCGCGGCGGTCGGGCGCTGACGTGGATCACTGGGGTCGTCACGTTCGTCGTGTCCGTGGCCACTGCCTTCACCGGTTACCTCTCTCAATCAAACTTCGACTCGCAGTGGATTTCGACCCAGGCGAAGGATGGCATCAACGCCACCGGAGGGGGCGCGTACTGGAACGTCTTGAACATGGGGCAAATGCTCATGTGGCACATCGTCCTGTTGCCGCTCGCTGTCGTTGCCCTCGTGGCTCTACACGTGTTGCTCGTTCGCATTAAGGGAGTTGTTCCGCCCTTCGAAGAGCCCGCCAAGATACGGGTTGGACAGTGACCAAGCGCTTTCGCCCCGATGTTGACGCTCCCGAGTGGAAAGGCGGGCACACGCCCTACGACATCGTGAAGGAGGGCGCCATTGCTCTCTTGGTGGTAGCGATACTGACGCTGATTCTCGCGATCGTCTTCGGCTCGCCCGACGAGTCAGCGATCACACTCAAGTCGTGGTCAAACGCAGCGCCCGTCGACTTCGCTCAAGATGCGCTCAGTCAGTTGAACGGAACCTCGGAAACCGCGACCTACGGGCCGCCGTACAACAACGCGTCGGTCGGTCAAGAGCTCGGACCTCTTTCACTCGCGAAGTGGGTCGGTGTCACCATGCCAATCAATACGGCCAAGGTCTTCGTCCTCGATCCCCTCAAGACCCAACCCTCGCAACCCGCTCTCTCCAGCGCGCTCAAAGAGTGGTCGAGCGCCTCGTCGACAACTCGACACTCGTGGGTCACCAACTACACCAATGGCGCATCCCACATGAAATGGCTGGACAGCGCCATTGTCGTGAAGGCGCAACACTCGGGTCCGGTGCCGGAGTTCATCAATGAACTCACCGAGATGGCGCGCACCGGCGCGCTAGACGCTGTCCTCACAGAACAGGGCGACTTCTATACGACGAACTACACGCTTCCCCTTCTCTTTCTCGAGGATGGGAACTATCTCGGCAATCAGGCCACCCATCAACACCTCGCAGGAGACCAGTGGGGCATGATGAACGAGACCGGCAACTACCCCGGTCAAGCCTGGCTGTGGCTCTACACGTTCTGGTACCAGATCCCGCCGTTCAACTCAAGCGGCAATGGCGACATCTTGGTCTGGGGGCTGATGATGTTGCTCACACTGCTCCTCGCCCTCGTACCCTTCATTCCGGGCCTTCGCTCCATTCCGCGCAAGGTGAAGATCTACAAACTCATCTGGAGAGAGCACTATCGGAGCCTCGAAGCCTCCGATGTGCCCCAGGTTCAATAAACCGCTCTGTGGATCTCAACTTCAACGTCATCGAACTCGTGAAAACCGAAGCCGCTTTCTCCGTCGCACCACGTGAACGATTACGTAGATGAGAAGGACGAGAACCGACATCAAGTGCCATTTTTGAAAGATGAATGGCCCAGGAATTGGCAGCAAGATCGTGTGCCCTTCCAGGAAATCCACGAAACCCGAGACCATTGCGTTCAAGATGAGAATCCACAAGACGAGATCCGAAAGGCTTTGTCGCAATTGATGACCAGAACTTCGATGGCCCACCAGACGCGAGACCATCCGTCCCACGGTGTGTCGACGTTGTAGTAAGTGCACCACCACGAGCGCGAGTACGAGTAACCCGATGATGGCGTGATCGGTGGTACCTGAGTGACCCAAATACTTTTTCGAAAGAACGATCGGTGAAAGCGTCGCGCCGAGGAAACTAAGTATGAGCGCGAGGTGGACGAGCCACCGATTTCGGGCGATCGCGCTGTCGCTCGAAGGTGGTGAAGATCGAAGCGCCAAAGTTCACTGTCCCCACGTTGTTTCGAACAACCGCACGCGCGATCTCTTTATGGTAAATCGACGCTGGCTCGACGACCATCAGGGGAAACCCTGAGTCGCCCCCATTCCCCTCTCAGCCGGGCACGACGTTTGAGGCGATGAGACCGGCCCGCTGATAGCTCGCGACGAGGGGCGTGAACGCCGCGCCCACAACGAGAAACAGACCAGCGAGGATGAGCCAACCCACTCGACCGAGGCTGATCGCGGTCGCGGTGACCAAGCTTGGTCCGATAACGCCAGAGATCCCCCACCCCAGCGAAAACGCCCCTTGATATTGACCCTGCAAGTCGTCGCGGGCCAACCCGTATCCCACGCCCCAGGAGGCGCCCGAACTAAACAGCTCGCCAAAAGTGTGCGCGGCCATGGCGAGCACCAGGACCGAACACGCCAGAACGGGATTGAGTCCAGACGCCAGAGAGTAGAGAACGCAGGCCACGGCAATCAATACGCCGGAGCGCAGAAAAATCCTCGCGGCGCGTACTACGTCGCCCGACCCTCGACTCGTGCGTACTTGGAGGGTAATGACCATCAGTGTGTTGATGACCAGAAGGACAGCCACCCACCAGCGCGGTGCGCGGGTGTCGTCCAAAATCCACAGCGGAAGTGCCACGCTCTGGATAATGAAGTGAATGGCGAATAGGCCATTGAGAACTGAGGCCAAGAGGTAGCGGCGATCGCGCAGCACCACGGTCATCGGCGCGCGTCGTTGGCCCTCAGCCGGCGCTACGGGCGTCATCGGCGGCAAACGCAGCACAAAGGCTGCGGCCACCAAGAATGTAAGAGCGTTACCGAGGACCATCGCGACGTACGCGCTTCTCGTGTCGAGGGCCAGCCCCACACCTGAAAGAACGATGCCAAAGGACATGCCCAAGTTGGTCACCGCACGCTGATACGCGCGAATGCGCACACGCTCTTCGCCCTGGCCGAAGCGTCCCATGAGCGCAGCGCGCGCGGCACCGTTCGCTCCGCCCAGTGCGCCCGCGACGATACCGAGAAGGAGAAAAGGGAGGAAGGAGTGCACCAGTGTGAAGCACGCCATCACCGCGCCCTCGCCCGCGGTTGCCACGCCGACGATGACACGAGGATCGAAGCGGTCAGCCTGGTGCCCAGCGGGAATCGAGACGAGAAGACCGGCCACCGCCGCGATACCTAAACCGAGGGCCACGCGGTGTACCGAAAGTCCGACCGAGCGAGTGAAGAAGATGACTTCAACTGTGTAATAGAGGCCGTTGCCGATCGTGTTGGCGAGTGTGGCCTTGGTCAGTGTTCGAAGTGGTCCCGGATCAGGAAGCGCCGCGCGACGTAGGCGCTCGCGGCGAGTGGTCACCGGATCAGGAGACGACACGGAGTCATCGTACTGGCGCACCGCGTAACGCTGAAGGAACATTTTCCATCTCTATTCAGCGTTACCTCGTCATGGAGCGTCACTGAACTGGTCTTAGACTCAGACGATCTCCGAAAGCGAGCGTGTCCGCATGGCTCATGTCATTCAAAGCGAATCACTAACTAAACGCTACGGCAAGGTGTTGGCCGTCGAAGACTTGTCGTTCAAGATTGAGTCGGGAACCATCACTGGGTTCTTAGGACCCAACGGCGCGGGCAAGACCACGACCCTGCGAATGCTGCTCGGGCTCGCGAACCCCACTAGCGGCCACGCCACCGTCTTTGGTGTGCCTTACGAAAAACTGGAAACGCCCGCAATGCGAGTGGGTGCGGTCTTGGAAGCCACCGACTTTCACCCTGGGAGATCAGGTCGAGATCATCTGCGAACCCTGAGCCGCGCAGCGGGTCTGCCGGATTCTCGAGTTGACGAAGTACTCGGATTGGTCGAACTTCAAAGCGCAGGGAAACGACGGGTCAAGGGATACTCCCTCGGCATGCGCCAACGTCTCGGCCTTGCCGCGGCGCTTCTCGGTAACCCTGATCTGCTCGTTCTTGACGAACCGGCCAACGGGCTCGACCCCGAGGGAGTGCGCTGGTTGCGCGACTTCTTGCGCGACTTTGCCTCGGGCGGACGGACGGTACTCGTTTCCAGTCACGTGCTCGCTGAAGTCGCACAGACCGTCGACCAGGTTCTGATCATCAACCACGGTCGCCTGGTGATTGAATCGTCGCTCGACGATCTAACGGTGCGCGTCGGTGGCTCAGTCCGAGTACGAAGTCCTCAACTCACCCAACTGGCCGAAGCGCTGAAACGCGAGGGAATTGAGTCGACGACGACGAACGATCGCGCCTTACTCGTTCACGGCACGACGAATGAGCACGTGGGCGACGTGGCGTTAGCCGCGGGTATTGCGATTCACGAACTGGTGAGCGAAGGTTCGTCCTTAGAAGAAGTCTTCCTCGACCTAACGTCCGGGGAGGCATCGTGATCAATCAATTACGAGCCGAAATCTTGAAGATCCGATCGACGCGGACGACCATTGGTCTGTTGATCGGTCTGATCGTTCTTGGGTTGCTGTTCACCATCCTCACCTGCACACTGTCGACCGCAAACTCAATTCTCACTGAGCAGGATCAGG
>JBAQZL010000029.1:0-1973 GCA_049790955.1 Acidimicrobiales bacterium | reverse complement strand
GTCGTAGGTGATCCTCACGTCGAAGGCGCGGAAAATCTCCGCGAGTTCATCGTCGGCGGCGGTCTTGAGCGTCTGCGGCAGGTCGGGCATGCACCTGCGACGGCCGGCAGTCGGTGGGTTACTTCTGGATCGAGGATCGCCCGCCAGCTGCTGCTTACGATCAGGTCGTAGGGACTAGCGACGTAGCTCTGCTTGTAGGCGGGTGGCAAGGCGGACGGTGGCCTCGATCTCGACTTGGCGGATCGAGACGCTCTCGACGCTGAGCCCAAATGGAACTCCCACGCGCCGGCAGAATGCGATGAGCTCGACGGCCGTGGCGACGGCTTGATCGTAGGACGCGTCGAGGGTGTCCTCCGCGTGGCGCAGCTCATTCTCGATCCAATGCGGCACATCGACACCGAGCCACTGAACGAACTCCAGTGTCTTCAGCGAGCCGCAGACCGAGAACGTGAACACGATCGGTGCCGGCTTGATGTCACGAGCGGCACACTCGTAGTGATAATCGGAGACCAAGTTCTTCGCGGCATTGACGTCATAGATGATCTGGGTGACAAAGAAAGAGCAACCTGCCGCCTGCTTCGCCAGCAGACGGACGTGCTCCCCGCGCTCGCGCGTGTGCCGCTCTGGGATCGCGACACCTCCGAGAAGGAGATCCGGGCGCACCTCGGTCCTGAGTTCGTAGGCTCGCAACAGAGAGGTTGCTACCGCCTTCTCACGAGAGGACGCACCTACGAACACCGACAGCGCGTGGGTTGGGGCTTGTTTGCTGAGCCACGAGCGAAGACCTTGCTCTGGATACTTGCTGACAGCGCGGTACACGATGGCCGGCACTTCCAAGCCGACGAGATAGCGAGCGAGGTAGTCGGCTGGGTCCATCGTGGGTAGGAACGGAAAGGGGCGTTCCTCGGGATTGCGGTCACTCTCGTCATCAATGTCGTAGAGCACGAGGCCGTCGAGGCCCACAGAGCGCAGGCGCTCGAGCGTTTTCGCGGCGATCTGACTGGCTTGCTCCGGTTCGGTCGTCAGGCGCGGTGGGGTCAGCGCGAACAGCAAGAACTCACCCGCCCCCTCCGCAATGCGCCGCTGTAGCTCCACGCGCGGAAGCGTAACCAAACGCCTATGCACGACGGCTGGGCGCCGGTGGTTGTGAGCTTCCGGTAGCAGCCGCGCCACGCGGCGTAGCGGGCGTCACGGCGACATCTCGCCACTCTCGACCAGTGTCTGGGCGCGCTGACCGCAAGGCCAATCTGCGGAAGGTGGGTGTCCCGTAAGCACTGACTTGCGCGCCTTTCTCGGACGGCATCGGCTATCCGAGTAGGCACGACTCCTCGACTCTGTGGGCTATGGCCCCTGTTTGCGGGCCATCAACGGTCCAGGATTGGGTATCAATCCCGCCCGGCAGATGCACCTACGACGGTCGGGACCTCGGCCGACTCAAGCTCCTTGATGATCGTCGCGGGAACGCCTGCGACAAGGGTCGCCGGGGGGACATCATGGGTGACGACAGCACCGGCCGCAACGACGGAGCCAGCTCCAATGGTGACGCCGGGGAGAATCGTCGCGGCAGTCCCGATCCAGACGTTCGTCTCGATGGTGATAGGTGCCCCCGTGAGATATTCCCGCCGCTGATCGGGCGGAACGGGATGCCCGCCCGTGACCAGGTTGGTCTTGTTGGCGATCATCACTTCATCCGCGATGTTGATCGGCGCATGGCCCGTGAACATGCACTCGTAGCCGATGTGGACTTTTCGGCCGACCGTGATGTTCAGGCCGTAGTCGGCATAGAAAGGAGGGATCAGCGAGAGGGAGCCATCGACCGGCTTGCCGATCAGCTCCTCAAGGGCCTCTCGAATCTGCTCCCGTTCGTCGTAGCAAAGAGCGCTGAGCTTGGAGGACAACCGCGTCGCAACCTTGACTCGCCCAAGTATCTCGCGAGCCTCCTGCGTCCTGGTTTTGATCCACCACTCCCGATC